>JAJDNT010000184.1 GCA_022340515.1 Deltaproteobacteria bacterium | reverse complement strand
ACGCCGAAGATGCAAGATCGCTATAGATGGGCTATTTTCAGGCTATAAAATTGCAGGAAATCTGGCAAGGAGAAAAGCTGCCTGGTGTTTCTCCAAAAAATATTTTAGCGACATAGGCCACGGGGAAGCTACTCCACAACGCACATGATTCGCAGCATCTATTGGCAGGCTTCCTGTTTAGTGTGCACCATATCTTCATGCAGGCCCTCTCGAGGCTGAGAGAGTGAAGATCGGTTGCTCAGATGTTCGTTGTTTCGCAGCTTCCCCTCTTGGCCTTTGCTGATGTCTCTTCTAAGTGACCTGCCCTGTTGAATAGGGTTCCCTCGGGGAAATTCAACAGGGCTAGCGGAAGGTCTGAGTCACTTTCCGCCTACGGCGGACTGGGGGAACCCCCTGGCCCGCCGGAGCATTGCGCAGGCGGGAACAGGGAGCGGGCGCCCCGCCCGCCATGCGGGCAAGGCGAGGCGGACGGGCCTTCCCCCGGCCACAGCTGGCCTAGAAGTGACTCCGCCGCAGGCGGATGAGCCCTTGGAACGCCAGAAGAGACATCCGCAAGCCCATTTTCGTTTACTCACACAGGTAAACTGGCTACTGAACAGAGGTTACAAGAATGGTCCACTGCTTTTTGGGGAACCTCCTGAATTAGATAAAGAAGTTTGCCCATTTTTGATCTCGGGATTTACTCAATTACTGTGGTGACAATCTGGCATGGCCAGAGTAAGCTAGGAGGCAAACATTTTTGGAGAAATTACTGAGGTAGGTGGGTAAGGAAAGAAAAGAAACTTCCCTAATTACTTATCGAATTTAGTGATTATTGAGAGATCTCCCTTACTCTCCCAAATAGGCCTCCCTCACCTTGGGATTTTCCAACAGGGAGCGAGCACTGTCTTCGAGGACAACCCTGCCAGTCTCGATAACATATCCATAGTCGGCCAACTCCAGGGCCGCCTGGGCATTTTGCTCCACCAGAAGGATGGTAACACCTTCCTCTTCTCTGATCTGGCGGATTATGGCCATTATGTGCTCCACTATCAAGGGAGCCAGCCCCAAGGATGGCTCATCCAGCAGAAGCAGCCTTGGGGTGCTCATCAAGGCTCTGGCAATGGCAAGCATTTGCTGCTCGCCTCCGGAAAGGGTCCCACCCACTTGCTTCCGTCGCTCCTCTAGAATGGGAAAAAAAGAAAAAGCCCGCATGAGGGCTTCATTGATCTCTTTTTTGTTCTTACGCAAGTAGGCGCCCAGGGTAAGATTTTCCTGCACGGTGAGCAGTGGGAAGATTCTCCGTCCTTCGGGCACCTGTACGATTCCCCGCCGCACAATCTCCTCAGGAGCGCGGCCATTGATGGGTTTTCCTTTAAACTCTATATTCCCCTTGGTAATAGGCTGAATCCCACTAATTGACATAAGGGTGGTGGATTTGCCTGCACCGTTGGCACCGATGAGGCAGCAAATACTACCCTCCTTGACCTCCAAGGAAACTCCCTTCAACGCATGAATCTGCCCATAGTGACTGTGGATTTCTTTAAGTTTTAGCATCAGCCGAGCCCCTGCCAAGATAAGCCTCTATCACCCTCGGATCGGCCCTGATTTCATCTGGAGTCCCCTGGGCAATCAGCACACCGTGATCAAGGGCATAGATATGGTCGGCTAGGTTCATCATCACCTTCATATCATGCTCAATGATCAGTACTGTGATCCCTTGGTCGCGAATTCTGCGTATAAGCCGCATGAGCTGAGATGACTCCTGGGGATTCATCCCTGCTGCGGGCTCATCCAGGAGTAGCAAGCGGGGATGAGAAGCAAGGGCTCGAGCCAATTCCAGCCTTCGCTGCTCACCGTAGGCCAGGGCTCCAGAAAGGTCGAAAGCCCTGTGCTCCAGACCCACGAACCTTAGATGCTCCAAGGCTTCTGCTGCTATCTTTTTTTCTTCCTCTCGCTGGGAATGGGTGCGAAAGAGAGTTGTATATACTTTTTGAGCCATCCTTCCGTGAGCACCTATCCTCACGTTATCCAAAACACTCAGGGTTAGAAAAAGACGGATGTTCTGGAAAGTCCTAGCCACGCCCAACCTGTTGATTGCGTCCGGGCCCAACCTAAACCCATAGAGCTGGCGTACTTCTCGCAGGAGCAACTGCCAGCCGAGATAGGTGTTAAAGGCAGTGGCCATGATGGACCAAGGCAAGGCCAAATATGCCAGCTCCACATGGATGCCAGGCAGTTGTCCCAAAGAAGCGGGGTGGATTAACCACCAAATAGCCAGATAAAGATCCCCCAGGATAAAGACGAACATGGTGCTCCAGGCCCAAATTTGAAAGTCCCTCAGGCCCCGCACCACGACCATTCTTATACTTAGAATAAAGATGCTTAGCAGAGTCAGCTCAACTTTAAAGAAGGTTCGGGGTAAGAAAAAAAACCAGAAGAGAGGAAGCCATGCCACGCTTAAAAAGATAAAAACCCAAGAAAGTCTTTGGACCAGTCTTGCCTTCCGCCTTGAAAGTTCTGGCACAACCGACCTTTCTTGAAAGTACACTTGGCCTTCCGTGGGATAGTAGAGTCCCGTAAGACAGTTAAAAAGAGTGGTCTTGCCCGCACCGTTGGGCCCAATAATGCCCACGATCTTGCCCCTCTCCACCTCTAGGCTTACTTGGTTTAGGGCGCTAAGGCCCCCGAAAACTTTGGAGAGCTCACTAACCCTGAGTATCGCATCCATACTAAGGTTTACTCCTTGCTACCAAGGGCTGTTAAACGCTGCCGCATACGTGCCGCCTTACTCTCCTGCGCCCTGTCAAAGGGAATAATACCTGCAGGGCGCCAGCGCATCATCAAAACTAGGATCAAACCATAGATCAGATAACGGGCATTAAACATTCCCTGGGGCAAAACTGCACGGAGAATCTCGGCCAAGGGAATGAGGATAAGGGCTCCGAGCATGGTACCGGTAATACTCCCCATACCGCCGAAGACTATTAGACAGAGAATGAGGATGGATTCCCAGAACTTGAACATATCAGGGTGAATGAACTTGAACCATCTGGCGAAGAAAGCACCTCCCATAGCACCAATGGAAGCGCTTATGGCGAAGGCAATGATTTTGTAGCGTATGAGGTTAATGCCACAGCACTGCGCTGCAATCTCATCCTCTCTTATAGCAAACCAGGCCCGCCCGAGACGCGAGTCTTCAAGCCTGGACGCCACCAGCATCACCAGCATCAGGAGCAGGAGCACCAGGTAGTAAAACTCCCATTCTAGTTTAAGTGGATGGCCAAATATCACAGGAGGTGCAATGCCCGGAAGCCCCATGGGGCCCCGGGTGAGCCAAAGTTCATTTCGGATGACTAGAACTACCAGCTCAGAAAAGCCAAAGGTTACGATGGCAAAATAATCTCCCGTGAGGCGCAGCGTAGGTGCCCCGAGTAAGATTCCCCACATAGCGCCGTTTAGGGCAGCCAAGGGCAGAATCATCCAAAAGCTGAGATTGTAATGGATGGTGAGCAGGCCCGCGGTGTAGGCCCCTATCCCATAGAATCCTACGTAACCCAGGTCCAAAAGTCCGGTAAACCCCGGCACGATATTCAACCCCAACGCCAGGATCATATAAAGGATGGCAGTGTTAATGACCCTGAGAAAATAATTCGTCGAAGAGCCTAAAGGTAACCAAGGTAAAACAAGGGCAAATACAAAAATAGCGGCTAATTTCCACCGGGGGGATATCTTGGAAATCATACTTTCTCCCCCAATATTTGGCCTATGAGCCCAGAGGGTTTGAAGATTATAACTAAGATCATAACGGCATAAGAGATGCCGTCCCGGTAGGCGGAGGAAAGGTAGCCCGCCCCCAAAACCTCTGCTATCCCCAAAACTCCACCGCCGAGCATAGCTCCCGGTACGCTGCCAATGCCTCCGAGCACTGCGGCAGCAAAAGCCTTGACTCCCGCAATGTAACCCATGGTGGGAAAGATAGCGTTGTAGTAAAGTCCAACAAGTATCCCGGCCATGCCTCCCATGGCCGAGCCTATTGCAAAAGTAAAAGATATGACTCTGTTGACTCCTATGCCCATAAGGGCGGAGGTTACCTTGTCCTGTGAAACGGCCCGCATGGCCATGCCCACTTTGGTCTTGTGAATAATCAGGTGAAGAATAAGCATGAAGATTACGGTGATTGAAAGGATAAAGACCTGAAGCCAGCTCAAAGAGACCTCGCCCATAGTCAGTGCCGGTTTGAAGAATAACCTCGGCAGTATATCTCTAGGGTAAGACTTAATCTGGGATCCCCAAAGGAGCAGGGCAAGATTCTGCAGAAAAATTGACATACCAATAGCAGTGATCAGGGCCGCCAATCTCGGCGCCGTGCGCAGAGGGCGATAGGCAACGTAGTCTAGAATAACTCCGAAAACAGCGCAGATTAGAAGTGTGGTCAGGAATGCTACAAAAAAGGGAAGGCGCAGTAAAGTCACCTGAGTATAGGCGAGAAAGGCCCCCAGCATGTAGATCTCGCCGTGGGCGAAATTTATCAGCTGAATCACCCCATAGACCATGGTGTAGCCCACAGCGATAAGAGCATAAACACCACCTAGGGTGATACCGTTGACCAACTGTTGGAGAAAAAGGCTTGAGATGTCCAGCAGGTTTTCCACCGAAAGACCTCGACTTAAACCGGATATTTCATGAATTGCTCTCGCCAGGCCGCGAAGATGGGCGTGCCTGCCTGCCATCGCCAGCCTGCTCGCTCAGGCGAGGCGGGCGGGCCACCTTGGCAATCCCGCGGAAGGCGAGATACGTCGCAGGGACCGACAGCCGAGGACGCCAGGAAGGACGTCCATATCCGCGGTCCGCCGTAGGCGGATTTATGAAATATCCCGGTTAAAAAAGGGCAGGCCAAATATTGACCTGCCCTTCAGCCACATGCTCAAGTGCCTATTGCAGTTGCTGTTGGGAGCTAACCCACTTGCCGTTTTTGATCTCTTTAATGAAGGCGGCTTTGAGGCAGTCACCATTTTCATCAAAGTAGGTCTTGCCCGCAACTCCTACGTAAGCCTTATCTAGGGAGTTAATGCCGGCCAGATAGGCCTGGATCTTTTCTCGGTCCATGCCGACTGCCTTGATGGCTTCCGCTGCCATACCCACCGCATCATAGGTGTTAGCCGCGAACCAGTTGGGATCCTTCCCGTAAACCCGCTTGTAAGATTCGATGAATTTTGCCGCCTGTGGCCCTGCCTTATCCGGCAAAAATGGTGTGGTGACAAAGAGTCCCTCGGCATCGGGATTCTTGACCATAAGGTCGTCGTCAAGACCGTCAGCCCCAAACATACTAACCTTCAGACCCAGACTGGCCGCCTGGGTTGCAATAAGGGTTCCCTGGGGTGCATAGCCGGGATTAAAAATGGCATCCGGTCTCATCATTTTGAACTTGGTAAGCTGGGGTTTGAAGTCAGTGGTGTCTGAGGTGTAGGCTTCAGTACCAAGTATTGTGATGCCCCGCTTTATTGCCTCTTTCATAAAGGCACTCATCAATCCCATGGAGTAGTCGTTTACCTCATAGAAAATAGCTATGCGTTTAAAACCTTTCACTTCATCTACATAGCGGGCGAGAAAAGCCCCCTGGAAATCGTCCCGGTAAACGTTGCGGAAGTAATATGGGCTCATTTTGCCGATATCCACATTGGTGGATGCGGGAGAGATGGCCGGCAGTTTGGCCTCCCGGTAGATGGGGAGAGCAGCCAGTGTGGCCGAACTGCAAAGGTGACCAACAACTACTACCACCGCTGGATCGTTGGCTAATTTGGTGGCCACAGTTGCTGCCTCCTTGGGATCACACAACTCGTCTTCCAATACAATCTTTACCGTTTTGCCGTTTACTCCCCCGGCAGCATTTATCTCGGAAGCCTTGAGAGCAGCACCGTTTTTCACGCCTTCACCGAATGAGGCCAGTTGGCCAGTGAAAGGCGAAGCCACCGGGATCTTGATGCTATCCGCCCACGCCACCCCGGTAATAAGGCCCAAGACTAAAACTACGCACAACAATTTCCTCATAATACCCTCCTTCTCCTGAGATGCTTTATTTTTCCTAACGATTAGATCTTTTGATTAAAAAAGCCCTTATTTAGAAACAAAATGATCTTACCTTTCCAGTGGATTTAACCAATAGCCCATAACAAAGAGAAAAAGCAACTGTCAAATAAAATCCGGAACAACTCCACGACGCCCCACCAGGCAACCCTGCGGTGGCGCGGGGTTGAGGACCTTGACCACAGTTGCATAATACGTCCCAAGATCCTCCGGCTGAACACGGTTGCAGGGCCGCCATATCCGTAGTCCGCCGCAGGCGGATTCATGACATATGCGGGCTAGGGATTCACTGTGGTTACGTAATTGAACTTGCCATCCTTTACTCTGGTGACGACCAAACTCTTTACCGTGTGGCCGTCCTCTTCAATTTTGATAACCCCAGTGACCCCTTTGTGGTTTTTCATTTTAGCCAAGGCACCCCTTATCTTGGGTCCCTCCAAGGACTTGGCCCTACCAATCGCCTCAGTGAGAATGAAATAGGCATCCGCCCCTAAGGCGCCAAAAGCATCTGCATCCCTTTTGTACTTTTTCTTGAATTTGGCAACAAACCTCTGGCCCAAATTTGTGCTCACCGCTTCTAGGCTGAAGTGAGATGTAAGGTAGACCCCTTCCACAGACTTGCCACCAGCTTTTATTAGTTCTGGCACATGGGCTCCGTCGGCCATAAGAATCGGTGCCTTTATTCCCAGCTCCCTAATTTGCCTGGCCAATAGAGCATCTTCAGTATAATAATTTGGCATGTATATGATGTCTGGATTAGCAGCATTTATCTCAGAGAGCTGTCTGCTAAAATCACGGTCACCCGTTTGGATATAGGCCGTAACAAGCACCTTACCGCCCATGTCCCGGAAGGCTTTCAGAAAGAGATTTCCCAAGCCGACGCTGTAATCTGCCTGGGCAATGTCGACGATCACCGCCGCTGTCTCTGCCCCCATCGCTATCCTGGCCTGCCTGGCAGCGGCCTGACTCTGAAAGGAATCATCGAAACAAGCTCGAAACACATATTCTTTGTCCCGGGTAACAAGGAGATTGGTGGCGGAGGGTGAAATCATTGGAATGCCATACTTTTCAGCAACGGAGCCTCCGGCTAGGGCGCCCGCACTTGTTGCCCCCCCTATGATACCCACAACCTTGTGCTCTGTAATTAACCTTTCTACAGCAGCGGCTGCTTCAGTTTGGTCACTTTTACTGTCCTCCAGCACCAGCTTGATTTTCCGTCCCAAGGCCCGGTCCAACATATCATGCGCTGTCTCAATGCCAAGCCACTCCATCTGGCCAAAGGCAGCAACACTACCGGTCATAGGTAAAAAAACTCCTACATTAATGGGCTCTAGGGCAGCGGCCGGAAGATTCTGAAAAAATCCAAGGGCCAAGAGCAAAATTATGGGGAGCGCTC
>JAJDNT010000171.1 GCA_022340515.1 Deltaproteobacteria bacterium | reverse complement strand
GTCCCAAATCGCATAGCGCATGGCGTTTTCCTTTTTGCTGCAAACCCTATGCTCCATGCCCTATGCCTTTTACTCCACGGACAACGGACATTTTGATGCTTGCAAAAGTGCTATCCAGTGCGGTGTTGGGTGTAGACGCCTACGTTGTTGAGGTGGAGGTGGATATCACCATGGGTTTGCCTGCCTTTGCCACGGTAGGTCTACCTGACGGTGCGGTGCGAGAGAGTAAGGATCGAGTGAAATCGGCGATAAAAAACACCGGCTACCGTTTTCCACCGCACCGAATTACGGTCAACCTGGCTCCAGCGGACATAAAAAAGGAGGGAGCTGGGTTTGACCTACCCATGGCGGTGGGTATTCTTGCCGCAACAGGTTTGGTGAACCGAGACAGACTACAGCGCTATCTTATAATCGGTGAACTTTCATTGGATGGAAAAGTAAAGCCCACTAAAGGTGCTTTGCCGGTGGCTTTGACCGCCCGCAACAACGGGCTTGCGGGGATAATTGTGCCCGAGGCCAATAGTAAAGAATCAGCAGTGGTGCAGGGGGTCAAGGTGTTTGCGGCAACTCATCTTTCTCAAGTTGTTGATTTTTTTAATGAAGGCTGCCAAATGTCTCCCACAAGCATAGACGTGGATGATCTATTTTCCCGGGATGCATACTATGAGGTGGATTTCAATGAAGTTAAGGGTCAGGAACATGTAAAGCGTGCCTTAGAAATAGCAGCTGCCGGTGGTCACAACGTGTTGATGGTGGGGCCACCGGGCTCGGGTAAGACGATGTTGGCCCAGAGACTTCCCACCATTCTTCCTGATCTGACCTTTGAGGAAGCTCTAGAGACCACCAAAATCTATAGCATAATGGGGTTAATGGATGAACGTGCTCTTATTGCTTCTCGCCCCTTCAGAGCGCCTCACCACAGCATTTCTGATGCTGGCTTAATCGGAGGAGGACAGATTCCCAAGCCCGGTGAAGTGAGTCTGGCGCACAATGGTGTATTATTTTTGGATGAGATGCCAGAGTTCAGAAAAAATGTACTAGAGGTTCTACGTCAGCCCATGGAAGACGGCAAGGTAACCATTGCCCGGGCTGCTACCTCAATTACTTACCCGGCCCGTTTTATGGCAGTTGCTGCAATGAATCCCTGCCCGTGCGGCTTCTATGGCGACTATAAAAGGCAGTGCCAATGCACTCATCTGCAGATTCAGCGGTATCGGACCAAGATTTCGGGACCACTCTTGGATAGACTGGACATCCATGTGGAAGTGCCGGCGGTGCAATATGAGGATTTGGCCCAGGAAGGTGGGGGCGAATCCTCCAACACCGTAAGACATCGGGTGAATGCAGCAAGAATTGTTCAGCAAAAGCGCTTTAAGCACCATAGGATATACAACAATGCCCAAATGGCTCCCAGGTTGCTCAAGGGCTTCTGCCAGCTAGAGGAGGACTCCCATCGCTTATTAGAGGCTGCCATCGATCGGTTGGGATTGAGTGCCAGGGCGCACAACAGAATTCTCAAAATAGCCCGGACCATAGCTGATATTGAAGGACTGGAAGAGATCAGTTCAACTCACATTGCCGAGGCCATTCAATACCGCAGCCTGGACCGTGGTCTAGCTTAGTGGCAGAACTGGTTTCCCCAATAATATATTGATGAAAGAACTCTTGTATGAGGCTAAAGTTTTGTCCTTCCTCATAACTACGCCTATAAAGTCCGGTTTAAACAATTGGTCCATGGGGAGGAACTCCAGCTTTCGCTGCCTCAGTGCCGGTAGGTCTCTTACCACGGTGGCAAAAGATATGCCGAGTCCCATCTCCACATAGAGAGAGGTGAGCTCGACATTTGAAGATTCCATGACGATCTGGTAGTGGAGTCCAAGTTTTTGAAAACGCTCTTCCAGCATCCTACGACAGGTGAATCGGAGGTCCTTTGGAGGCAATATGAGGGGATATTTGGCGATTTGCCTGAGAGTGACTCGTTTCCCTCTTGCCAGTGGATGACCTATGGGTGTCATTAGAGCCGTTTCCACTTTTTTCCAGCGGAGAGTGGCAAGGTCTCCGGGGACCTCGGATTCTACCGTAAAGCCGAAGTCGACGTCCCCACTCTTGACCAGTTGGATAACTGTCTGTTGAGAGCGATCGAGTATGGTCAGTTCAACCTGAGGAAAATGTTCAGAATATTGTTTGAGTACGTCAGGAAAGAGGTGATAAAGAGTTGTAAAGGGCGCTGCTATTTTAAGTCTTCCCTTTTGAGAACCTTTTAGTTCGTTCAAATCCTCCCTTAAACTATCGTAGTTTTCCAGTATTGACTCTGCAAACGTGAGAAATCGCTCTCCAGCCGAAGTTAGCATCAGCTTCCGCTTGCCGATTCTCTCAAAGAGGTGGCAATGCAATTCTTCCTCAAGGGCTTTGATCTGTTGACTCAAAGCCGGTTGCGTTCTAAATGTGGCCTCGGCCGCTTTGGTAAAGCTCCCGAGTTTGGCTATCTGATAGAAACCTATGACCTGTTGCCACTCCACTATAAATAAGCTCCACTAATCGATATAATAAAAATTATTAATTTGATTTATATAAAAATATCAGAGATGTTGAAAATAGGCAAAGAAAAAACTGGAGGGAAATTTGGGCATGAAAGCTTCTTTAAAACCAGGCTTGACTTTCGCGTTCAAATTCAAAGTTCCCGAAAGCAAAACAGTGCCTTATCTTTATCCGGAAGCTCCCGAGTTTCAGGTTATGCCGAAGGTCCTGGCCACGGGGTTCATGGTGGGATTGTTTGAATGGGCTTGCATCCAGGCGATAAATCCTCACATTGATTGGCCTGCTGAGCAGACCGTTGGAATCCAGGTGAATTTGAGTCATCTGGCCGCTACCCCTCCAGGCCTGACTGTAACGGTAAAGGGCAAACTAGAAGAAGTAGAAGGACGCAAGCTAAGTTTTTCTATAGTAGCAGATGATGGAGTCGATACGATTTCTGAGGGTACCCATGACAGGTTCGTCGTCAATGCGGCCAAGTTCAACGCCAAAATGACTGCCAAAAGCGAAGTAGCCTTGTGAGATAATACAGCTAGCGGCGTGCTCCCAGGATCGATCTCTCCTGTATCTCCAGGGGTTATCCCATGCTGCTGGAAGGGTATCGCAAGGAATTCTGTCTACCACCTAATCCAAAAGCAAAACACCTAAGATGCTATGCTCATCTCGATGGCAACATTGGTGAGGTACTTCCATACCTTAATACTGTCTTGGGAGGTTATCAATATTACCAAGAACCTCAAATGCTGACGTTAAAGTTCCAGGCAAAACTCATAACTCTTTATCCTAAAATGATCGCCATTAATATGGTGGCAGACGAGGCTGAGGGGGAGAAGATTCTCGAGTGGCTCAAGGAGGAGATCAATAACACTTGGAAGAACCGGAGTGAAATCAAACCGAGTTTCGAGGTCTCAGCAAAACCAAGGATCCTCGATATCATTAAACTGTTGCCCAAGGACAATTGTCGAGAATGCGGCCTTCCTACTTGCCTGGTATTTGCAGTGCAAGTGAGCGAAGGTAGTAGGTTATATAAGGACTGTTCAAAACTGGATCCACTATCCAAGTCGAAACTCAAAAAATATCTCAATCGCTGCCCACCAACAATCTAGCCAAACTAGGTAATAGTGAGTTTGAAACCTGGTTTTCTATGGCCATCCATTTTATATCTGCTACTCAAAGTGCTTAAGCATTTCTTCAAGATGTGTTATCGGTAAGATACTTATTCCTTGGTTTTTGTGGCTCACAAAGAAGGGGAAAGACAGAGCAATGAAAGAGGTCGGACAGCAGCCAAAGGACGAATCTTTGGCGGGCTATGATCCAAAGGATCATGCCAAGTTTCCAATATTTCTATTAGGTACCGGTAGATGCGGTAGCACTCTTGTGCAAAAAATACTAAATAGTGTCGAGGAGGTTATGATCTATGGAGAACACGGCGGTTTTTTAAGACAAATAGCGGAAGCTTATTTTCTGAATCTAGAGGACAAGAAAATCGCAAAATACATTCTGAGTCAAAATGTTGTAGGTGAAGATGCCACCTCTGTGACTGAGAGCCTAAAAAATCCACAGCGCTGGACTGCCTGGACCAACTGGTACAACCGAGAAACCGTAAAAAAGAATTTTCGAGACTTCATCGAGTCTTTTTTCAACCCTATTACTCTGGGGCGGAAGATGCATTGGGGGTTCAAAGAGATTAGGTATGGGATAGACGATCGGGTTTTAGAAATGCTGGCTGACCTTTACCCCCAGGGAAGAATCATTTTTGTTGTTCGCAATCCGGTTGATGTTGTTGCAAGTAAGATATCGGCCAGGATGAGTGCGGGAATAGAAGCTGATGCCCATAGCTGGACAGAACAGAACAGTCATTTTTTGGAATTTTACCGGCTGAACAAAAAAAGTAGTAGAATTGTTCGCTACGAGGACCTGATCAATGACAATGGGCCCCACCTAGATCAGCTTTTTAACTGGCTGGGATTTTCTCTGACGGATAGACAAATAAATATAATTGAAATAACCAGACCGAGTTACCACGGACGACCCCGGCCAGTGAAGTTAACTGCTGGTCAAATAAACGAGATCAATAAGATGACTAAAGGGTTAAGAAAGGAGCTGGATTACTAGCCCGGATTTTTCATCCATTCGCCTAGGGCAGCACCTCGATATGACCGTGGTAGGATATCAACTACCCTCCTGGGGATCGCTGAAGAGAGTGTAATAGACTTGATTGCCCCTTTTGAAGCCTCGGGCCAGTTCCATGTGCCGCAAGGTGGCGAAATTTCTTCTGAATTCGTTACTGTCTAGAGTTAGTTTGGTGCAGATTTCCTCTGCAGTAAGAGGGCCGTTTTTTTTAATTAGATCAAGAATTTCCTCCTGCTTTGCAGTCAAACCATCACTTATTAACGAGGTGTTTTTCGCAGAATGAACTGCCCAGGGGTCGCAAGTTTTAGGTATGGTAACAACGTCCAGGTAGCAGTCTTCACAAAGCGTCTGCCCTGAATGTTCGAATTTATCCTCGGATGATACTTCCACTGCGCATTTGTCACATTTCATCATCATACCTCCTAGATAAACAATACTGTCTTATTCTAACTCCAAAAAATCATATTTGAAGTGAAAAGAAATCACCCACTGGGGTGAACATTGCATTTTTTTGTTGGGAGAATGTTGTTTTGACCTGAGAGGAATTGTCATTTCATCATTAGAACGATATTGGTATGTCTAACCCCGATACCAGGAAGAGAT
>JAJDNT010000166.1 GCA_022340515.1 Deltaproteobacteria bacterium | reverse complement strand
TTCCCAAGCATGAGCATACTCTAGCTCGTTGCTGTCGAATCTGCGTTCTAGTAACACAACAGCATTGGAGGAATGGAGTGCTGGAGTAATGGAGTATTGGTATGGAGTTATTCAAGTTGAAATTCTGGCTTTAGCTTTTCTCAACACTCCAAAACTCCAGTACTCCAATACTCCCTAAAGAGCTTGGTTGACCGGAAGGCGCTGAGAGGAATAAGACACTCGGCGAAAGCCACCATAAAAATAGGCCCCTTAGCAATTTAGGTAGTATGAGAGCTTGGTGCTTAGGGGCCGATTCCACTGGAGGGGATCACCCTCCCTAGTTGGACTGGGATATCTACAACACACCTTGGCTGAAAGTCAAGCCAAAAATCTAGCCTCCTCCTAGAAAGGGAAGAAAGGTCACATTGTCGTTGTTCTTTAGCACCCTTTCCATGGAGGAAAGCTTGTTATTAACCGCCACAAGAACGGTATCATCAGGAAACGGCAGTTTTGGATAACACTCTTTTATGTAGGCTAATAGATCAGCTACACGAGTCCCTTTTGACAGGCTGATCTGAATCTGGTCGGTCTGGGCTTTAGCCCTCTGCAATCCTAGAAATGTGATTGATATGTACATCAACATGGCCTTGTGGTTAGGTTTGTAGGTAACTTGCAAATCCCCGTAACCTGGCGCGAATGTATAAATTTCTAAATCCGAATATCTAAATTCTAAACAAATCCAAACTACCAAAATCCAAATGACCAAAACACCTATTCGTTTTGAACATTGGAGATTTGAATTTAGGATTTGTTTCGTGCTTGGTACTTCGAATTTCGTATTTGCTGCTGCGCAGGCTAATTGAGATCTTTGCAATTAACTCAATAAAATTCACTAA
Source organism: Deltaproteobacteria bacterium (assembly GCA_022340515.1). GTDB lineage: Bacteria > Desulfobacterota > Syntrophobacteria > BM002 > BM002 > BM002. Next base: position 5,058 of record JAJDNT010000166.1, on the reverse strand, counting down.
AACCCTTAAACACCATAAGCCTGCAGCAGGGCTTCTGCCTTTTCGTCAAGGAGTTTAAATTTTTTCAAGCTCTCCCGCAGGGGCACCGCGTCTGAATTATATCCCTTAGCTTTGTAGACCGAATCACAAAGCTTTTGGTAAGCATCCTGCCTGAGCTTAAGCAGGGCTTGATGCCTTTCCTCGAGCGTGGTTGGCAAGTTGTTTTCACCTCCGAGATGTTCTTTTAACCACTCATCGTAATAGTCGCTCCGCGATTCGTACTCATTAAGGTAAGCCGGTCCCATAGCCCTTAGGGGAATCTGATCGAAATCCCTGGTTCCCTTACCTTGACGCAAATTGATCATTTTTTGCAACAGATGCAACCTCTCCGAATCATCAAGAATATCTTGAATGGTTTTTTTCTCGCCTACGGTGGCACCATAGTATTGAGCATAATATTCAAGGGTTGGTTGATTCTGTGAAGGGTTATCTGTCTTGGCCGCCTCGGGATGGCGCACATCTATCCATGGCAATTTACACAGACCCACAGCATTAAACCAGGTACGGATGAGTGGAAACCATTTGAGAGCTTGTGCTTTCATTTCAAATGTTGGTATCTCATTATGAACTTGATCGATAAAAATAAGCCAGGCCTCATCGTGCTGTGGGCCTTTAAGGGAAAAACCGTAGCCGCCCTGCTGTGCCAGGGACTCTTTACAGATGTACATGGAAAACTCTAGCCCCTTGACTTCCATAGCAAATTTGTTCAGCTCATCCACGGTTTCTTCTATGGATGTTTTTGTCCTAAGGGCGTACCTTTCCGCCACCCATTGCTTGGCCCGGTGCACGCCTTGACCGCATATTTTGCCAATTCCCTCGCCCCTTGCAGTCTCATGCAGAAGACGGTCAGCAGAGTCAATGTTGCCCCAGGTCAGCTCATAGCCAATGTCTTGGACAGATAGATAGCCCCGCTGGAAACACTCCATGAGAAAGCCTGCTGTGACGCCCATAGAAATTGTATCCAGACCGTAGTCGTCGCAGTACCAGTTATATTCCATTATGTAAGGAGGATCGAATATACCCTGGCAAGTAACGGCAGCAGATGTTTCATACTCTGGGCCATCAATACCTACTTTTTCTCCAGCCCGTGGGCCTCTGGTCAGCACCACGTTTTCAGCCCCTTTAGCGCAAGCCAGATTGCACCCCATATAGCAGCCGTCGGGTATTTTTCTCTCGAAGTAGCGGTTCAAAAAAACATCTGCAAACACCTCGGGAGCGTCAGGATGCTGGCCATATTGATAGTTATTCACAGGCAGTAGGTGGAACTTGTTCATGTATTCAACCAAAACAGGGGTCCCCCAAGCACCAAGGTTAAGCTGTCTAGGATCTTGTTGGCTAATCACCTTTTTTAGTTTGGCTCCCGCTTCCTGGACGGATTTTTTGTCAACTGGATGGTTTGCCTGCACCCGGGACAGGCTCGAGTGCACCAGCACCGCCCTTAAACCCTTAAATCGCATGACCGTGCCAGTACCACCACGGCCTGCCTGTTTGCTTCTCACTCGTTTTCGGCGTCTGTCATAGAAAAGGCTGTTTATAATACCAAACCTTGCGTTCAAAGCTCCGTTGCCGGTGGTAACTGCTGCTAGATTTTCTGTGAACTCACCCCCAGTAAACTCTCTCATGAGTGCTTCCCCATAAGTAAGCCCTCCCGAGTCGATCTCCTCACCGAACGATGGAGCTTGGGCTATAGTAATAGTCCCTTCGTCCCCGTCCACGATGAGTACCACCTCTTTATTGGAAATCCCTTTTACAGCCAAGGCATCGAAGCCACACATTTTTAATAAGGGAGCAAAATGACCACCAATGTTTGAATCGATAAAAGTATCAGTCAGGGGTGAAATGGTTCCCACGACAAACTTACCGGTTCCCGGGAATCTTGGTTCATTACCCAGAGGTCCGCTGGCCATCACCAGAATATTTTCCGGACTATCGTAACGGGTTTCTTTGGTTGTGCCGTCCCAGATCATTTTTATGGCATAACCGCGACCGCCAACATATTTGCGCCTGTAATTAGGCTCTACATCCATTGTCGAGAGAGTCAACGAGCTTAGGTCCAGCTGTAAGATTTGATCTGTGTATCCACCCTGCACAGGTGCGACTTCGTATTTGATCGACTCCAATGATTGCATCTTCTCACTTACCTTATTGTTTGAGTTGTCGGGAAAAGAGGATGAGGATCAAAAAAATAAGACTCTCGCTACGGCACACAAAGATTGCAAAGAAAAAAAGGCCCCAAAGCAGATTTTGACTCATTTGGGGTGCTTTTTATCAAAGCCAATTTCTATATGTAACTAAAGGAACAAGCGCTTTTTTTATAAGAAATACCAATAATTGTCAAGTGATTTGTCTGCAACGATTGTCCCAAGGAAGGGAACGACAAAAAAGGCAGGATTTTTTCGAATGGCCCGATCTTTCTAATTGTTTAGGCATGTATCTTGCTGTCTTAAGTCAGTAATCTACTGGGCGCGGCGGTTGTTCCCTTCTCACGGACTGAGGCTGAAATATAAAGGGAGCCTATCCCGAAGAAGACATCCAAACCGCTATGGGAAAATCGCGAGGTTTTTCTGTGGCCGAATTATAAGAAAATAGACATTCCCTACGACAAGGGAGGAGTGGCATCATGATTCTAAACCCTATCTTGCGATGGTTTTCCAACGACTTGGCTATTGATCTCGGTACAGCCAATACGCTGGTTTATGTAAGAGGCAATGGTATTGTGCTGGACGAGCCTTCGGTGGTGGCGGTGCGGAGCAATGGTCGGGGTGCCAACAAGGTCCTGGCTGTGGGGAAGGAGGCCAAGATGATGTTGGGTCGCACTCCTGGTCACATTGAGGCAATCAGGCCCATGAAAGAAGGTGTTATCGCGGATTTTGAAGTGGCCGAGGCAATGCTCCGCTACTTTATCAAAAAAGCCAATAACAGCAGAACCTTGATAAGGCCTAGGGTAATCACTTGTGTACCTTCAGGTATTACACAAGTAGAGAAACGTGCGGTGCGCGAATCTGCAGAGTCAGCCGGGGCAAGGGAAGTCTTCCTCATAGAGGAACCTATGGCTGCGGCCATTGGAGCCGGACTGCCCATTACCGAACCCACCAGCAATATGGTGGTAGATATCGGGGGCGGCACTACCGAAGTGGCGGTGATTTCTCTGGCTGGAATCGTTTACAGCAAGTCGGTACGTGTTGGCGGTGACAAGATGGACGAGGCCATACTCCAGTATATTAAAAACAAGTACAACCTGCTTATCGGTGAACGTAGCGCTGAACTGATCAAAACGACAATTGGTAATGCCCACCGGGATGATAAACTGGATCAGATGGAGATTAAAGGACGGGATCTGGCCACGGGTATTCCAAAGATAGTCGTCATTGATTCGGATGAAATCCGTCAAGCCATAAGTGAACAAGTAAAGACTATCGTGGAGACGGTGAAGAGTGCACTTGAACAGACTCCACCTGAATTGGCTGCCGATATTGTGGACAACGGCATAGTTATTACAGGTGGAGGTGCGCTTCTCAAGGGTCTTGACATGCTCCTTCGAGAAGAGACGGGTCTTCCCATAACCATCACCGAAAACCCACTTACCACTGTGGTGCTGGGCTCTGGAATGGCTCTGGACAATATTGACACCCTCAGGGAAGTCATGATGTGAGGACAACTCTCATATAATTGCTTGGCATATATAGTGGTAGTCAACTCATCAAAAAAAGTGCGGATTGCAGTAGGTTAGATTAAGTTCAAGACCAATCTGGTAGGACTCCATCTAGCATCTCTATTTAATTCCAATTTTTGTCACAAAGCATGATATAGGGCTTCTAGCAGTGCCAACGGGAGCCAATATCTCGAATAACACTACCTCAAGAGCCGCGTCGCCGGATCCAACACTAATCACAGGGTACTTTCGAAAAATTCATAGATCTTATGACGCATCCAGTTGAAGCCAAGGGGGGTCATTGAGAGGAAGGCTGTATTGTGCCCGTGCAAAATGCTGATCCGTGCGGGCCGCCCCAATACCTCCCATAGATCGTCCCGTGCATCCTGGGGTACGCACTCGTCCTTATGGGAGTCGAAGATGAGGATGCGACTAGGGTCTGCCCGGCCCGGATATTTGGCGGCGTCGATGGGTCTAAAAAATGGCTGAATGGCTTGTTCGTAATCTGCCGCTGTCCATCCGAAACGCTGCAAAATCTTATTGCGAGTTCGACCCACGTGGTGACCACAGACCGCCAGAATACGATGAGGATGTGCGCCGCCCATGACCAACACAGCGGCTGCAAGGCGCGGTTCGTTTACCACCGCTACGCCAACCGTGATAGCGCTGTGGCTAAAGCCGATCAGGCCGATGCGCGCGGCATCGATTTCGTTGCGTTCCTCAGCCCAGTCAATCAAACGGCTGATGTCGACAACGTTAACAGCCTCCCGCTGCGCCATACGAGCCATGATCGACAGAAATTGCTCCTCGGTCTCGGCCTCGCCAACGGCCTTCCAGTCAATTAAATCCCGCTCCCCGAGGACACGGATGATGTGCATGCCACCCTGACTGCGACGCTTTAACGTAGAGCTGATTTTCTCGGGTGGATATGTCAGGCCAAAGCGGTCGCCCCAGATTGGCATCACAATGACCAGCGGCAGCTTACCGGCGGTATTGCTGCGGTAGTAGATGGCCTCAATGAGGTTTCCTTCCTGGCCGTTCTCCCCGATCGACGGCATCTTGAGATGCCGCACCTGGTAGGCTAACTTCGGGTCTTGCTCAAGAATACTGTTCTCGAAAGGCACCGGCCCCTTTTCGTAAGGCAAGACTTGGGGACCGGCCTGTCGCTCGGGCCGCGCCTTGATGTCGAGCTTAAATGGCTTGTAGATGTGCCCCGTACAGCCAAGCATCGTACCAACAATCAAGAAAGTCAGTACTAAGCGTCGCGACCTCTTCTTGATTATCGACTCACCATAGGTCGAAATTATTGGAACCATTTTTATCATCCTAGGCTTTGAGAAAAACATCCCCAGCGGTTCAGCAAAGAT
>JAJDNT010000165.1 GCA_022340515.1 Deltaproteobacteria bacterium | reverse complement strand
CCTGGCCGGACAATTTATTTCCCTCATAAAGGACTCTTCTATTGTATCGGTCATCTCCATTCAAGAATTGACCTTTCAGGGAATGGAATTGATGGCAGCTACCTATCTTACTTTTGAAATTTGGATTACCATAACTATCTTGTACCTTGTAATGACCTTGACTTGTTCGCTTGCTGTCCAAAGGCTTGAGGTCCGAATGGCGAGAGGCAGAATTTAGCAAACAGCTGGCAGCGGGCAGCGGTAAGAAAATTGCGGATTGCGAATTTGGGAAGGCATAGAGCATAGAGCAAGAAGCAAGAGGTCAGAATCCAGGAGGCAGCAGAAAGAGGTCAGACTTCGGAGGTCGGAGAACAGACCATAGACGAGTTCGATTTCTACGACTTTTACGCCTTAAACGATTGCATTGATTTGAACGGTTTGAACCGAGATGGGAAATTACCATGGAATTAACTAGGCCAATCAGGATTATCCTATTTTTTCTGTCGGCCATGTGGCTTACAAGCTGCGCCCCGACTAAAAAGGTATGGTATCAAGAAGACATTTCAAGCGCTATGGTGCAGACCGACCTCGAAGCATGCACAACTGACCCGCAGGATGATAGGAAACTAGCTGCCTGCATGCGGGCCAAAGGGTACTTGCAAATCTCCCAACCCCAGGCAGAACTGCTGGCAGTGAGGTCTCTTCAGGAAGAGGGCTTGGAGGTTGAGGAAATTGCTCAGCGGCTCCAGTGGAGTACGAAAAAAGTCTTGCGCTACCTGGATGAAGATTATGATCTGCCCCGCACGGCTTCTCTCGGGCGACAACCCGTAGAGATAGCGATGAAAATAGGCAAATCTGCTGTCAGACCCCTTATCTATGACCTAAAAGACCGTGATCCTCTAGTGCGCAGTAACGCGGTCAAGGCTTTAGGAGCAATCCAGGACCCAAGGGCAGTGGAACCTCTAATTAAGGTGCTGAAAGATAGAGATCCACTCATTCAAAGACAGGCGGTAAAAGCCCTTGGAAGGATCAATGACCCTCGGGCGGTAGAACCCCTGATTGTTGTTTTGGAGGATAAAGAAAGAAGACCCTATGTACGAATGAGTGCGGCAGAAGCCCTGGGTTGGCTGGGGGACCCCAGAGCAGTGAAGTCCCTGATTGTCGCCCTCGACGACAAGCACTGGGATGTGAGAAGTCATGCCGCTGAGGCGCTGGGTAGCATCAAGGATCCCCTCGCAGTGGAACCGCTTATTGGGGCATTAAAAGATAAAGATGTCACAGTGCGAGGTAATGCGGTAGACGCTCTGGCCAAGATTAGGGACCCCCGCGCTCTGGAACCCCTGTCTGCAGCCCTGACAGATAGGAGCAAACTGGTTCGCGAGAAAGCCGGTCGAGCATTGACCTTGATTGCGGGAGAAGACTTCAGCGACCGCTAGGTTAGTAAGAATAGAGTAAATGATTAATACAGAATCCGAACTCTGAGCGGTCATGTTTGGGCCATACCATAGGGAAGGGCTCAAGGCGAGAGGCATAGGGCATAGAGTGTTTTATCAGCCTGCAGCTACCAGCAGACAGCGAGCAGTTCGATAAGGTTCAAAGTTCAATGTTCCAAGTTTTTTTGACTAACCTGAGGTGCATTCTAAAACTTGAAACTTTGGACTTGAAACTTTGAACTTGACGCTATGCCCTATGCGAATTTATTAGGCAGGCTCGCTCTCTGCCAGGTACTGCTCCCCTTTTGCCGCGATCTTGTATTCGGGGGGCCTGCCAACTTCAACAGATATGTTTATGTATGCCTGCTCCTTTAGAACATCGAGGTAAGGTTCTAATTTGGGGCCAACTATACCCAGTAAATCCGACAAATCTTCCAAGGGATATCCCGTATCCCCGGCTTCCGAAAGAAGGGTAAGAACTCTCTTCTGAACGCTTTCCGGCTCGGCTGTTTCATCTTTCTTCTTACCACGTTTTTTCTTCTTCTTGACTACAACTCCCGGGGAACTCCGAGGCTGTGGTTGAGGCTTAGGCTGAAATTGCGGTTTCGGCTCAGCGGCTTCCTTCCGTTCTCTCAGTTTCTCTTCTATGGTAACATCTATTTCCTCATCTAATCCTTCCTCAACCAGTTGTATCTCCGGGGGAGTCTCATCAACCGTCTTTGCGGTTTTGGTTCCCATGGGCTCAGTATAACCTTGTCCTGACGCCGGAGCAGTTTGAGGACCTGTACTAACTTCAAGCTGCCCCTCAGTTAAATGAGCCCTTGATATTGTTCTGTCACCTGTTTGAGTTGATGATGCAAGGGATACCAGAGTAGCGCGCAACTCGGCTTTCATGGTGTCATAGGAAAGTCTCGGAAGTCGCTTAATGCCAAATCGTTTTGCCAGGTCGTTGAAGAGTTGCTCCATAAAATCATCATCCTCAACTTCCAGCACGTCAAAGGTACGAAGGTGGGGGGGAAGACCAACCTTGTTCAAGCCAGAGTGGCAGATACAAGTAATCGCCATACTTTTGGTCCAAGCGCAGCCGAATTCAAAGTGTATCCACGGTTGACGAATTGATTTTGGGCTGCAGAGTACCAAAAGGAGCTCGGCAGTGGTCAGTGAACTATCGAGTTCCACCAGCCATTTATCCCCCACTCCCCTCTCGCCAGAATTGCTGCTGAGGAACACTTCAAATTGCCCCAGGAAGGTAGATTCAATGAAGTCCTTAAGAAGTAAAGCAAACAGGGCCTCGTCTGAGACATGACTGATCAGTATCTTCAATTCCTCATTCCTCCCCGATGTAACCAATGGACAATTTTTCTCTTCAAGCCCGTAAACTTAGCACGACTCGTGCCAAAAAAGACCAAGGAGGGAGTCGTGGGTTAGCCCACAAAAAAAGCCATGCCCAAAGGGCATGGCTTTAAAACCAAGGTCGAATACAGCAACCGCCTAACCCACCTGTGCGCAGATGGCCTTTCCATAATCCTGGCAGGCGCGCAGACCTTCCGCGGCGTCAACAAGGGCCTCCTTCAAATTGAACGAGCCCAGATTGGTCATTTTCATCTTGAATACGTGCTCCATGGTGTCAAAAATTATGGCGGGCGCATCTCCGCTGTGGGTGTAGGAACCAAATGCTCCCCCCACTTTACCTGCTAGGTTTGCTTTTTGTGCCAAGAATAGAAATGTTTTCATCGTACCGATCATGTCCCTGTGGTAGGTGGGGGAACCCAGAACATAAGCATCGTACCCTTGCAATTCTGCCTCGTTCTTGATCTGGGTAATCTTTTTGACTTCCGCCTCGTGACCTGCCATACGGATTCCCTCTGCAACAGCTTCAGCCATTTTTTCCGTATTGCCGGTCCTACTATCGTAGGCAACCAATACTTTACTCATCTCGAAACCTCCTTTGCTGCTTTTGATTTTATAATTTAGGTTGAAGATTTAAGAACCAGGTTTTTTGTTTGAAATCTTAAATCTCAAATCCTAATTTGCCCCAGAGTCTTGAGTTTATCATGCCAAGCACACCGGTTGCAGAATGTTTCAGTATCCTGGTCAACTTCTGGCAAATCGGATTCAGCCACTTCCGAGCTAAATAGTATCTTTCCGTCTGACAGATCAAATTCGCAAATCGTATATGGATCAGCAGGGTCTTTGGTATAGAAACTCTTCGAGCCGCAAACTGGACATTTTAACTGTCCCATTGTCTACTCCTTTACTACTCCTGGTTTTTGGATAGACCTCGGATAATCAGAATTCGTGCCAACCTGGCACCTAGAAAATTACCAACATAAATCGAAGTAATATTAATGAGTTAAGCCTAATCATCAAGATGGTCTCCAGGAGCATTAGAGAACGATAACGAGACATATTTGAGACACTTGGGGCCCTGTGTTCA
>JAJDNT010000161.1 GCA_022340515.1 Deltaproteobacteria bacterium | reverse complement strand
ATCATCAGGGCTTCAGTGTAATCGAGCTTATAGTGGTCGTGGGCATCATTGTTATTTTGGCCGTTATTTCCGCACCAGTTATGAGTCAATATAACCCTTCCTACAATTCAAAGAAGGCGGCTCGGGAGATTGTCTCCCAGATGCAACTTGCCCGGATTCATGCCATTAAAAACAGAGTCAACACGGTGGTGGTATTTTATCCGGACAGTTTCATCCCGTCAGACCAGGCAAACTCTTTTCTTATCTTTGAAGACGCTGACAGCGACTGGGTTCAGGACTCCGGTGAGAGTGTCATTGTTCAGCGAACCTACATGCCGCGTAATGTGAATTTGATCTCGGCTACATTCACCTCAAATGGTTCAGGAGAAGCTACACAAACGTATTGCTGCGGATTCGACTCTCAAGGTCTGGCTGCAAGAAGGACAAACAGTGTCGTTTATGTAACTGGAGACGTCCAATTAAAGAATAGCAAGGACCAGACAAGAACCATAAGTATCAACCCATTCGGAAAGACCAAGATATCCATGGGGAGTTAAAGTATGTGTAGATCACATTGCTCAGAAACTGAAAACCACCGGGCCCTGCCTCAAGCAAAAGGTTCTCAGCAGGGGTTCAGTCTGGTGGAAGTATTGGTGGCAATCCTACTGCTTACCGTTGGCCTCCTGGCTCTGGCACAAATGCAGACCCGGGCAGTAGCAAGCAACGCCTTCGGGAATCAGTTGACTCAGGCCACCTTCTTAGCTCAGGACAAACTGGAAGAACTTCGGCTACTGAATGAGTGTTATCTCGAGGTGTCATCCAAACCTCAAATTAGCTGGACAACTGCGGACCAGAATGTTGTGGACAATTACAACAATCAACTGAGCGACGGGGTTGATAACTGGGTAGAAACCGACGGTTCTGACCCTGATAGTATCCCAGATCAATTCAGTTGGCAGATGGCAACACCGGACCATACCAACAGCGACGGCCCCGGGGGCGTGTCCAATCCCATTGATATCACTGGAAATAATGTATCCCGCGGTGGCTACACCAGAACCTGGTACGTGGTGGATGACAGGCCAGTGATCAAAGCGAAAACCGTTCGGGTGAGGGTGACTTGGGGTAATGGCCGCGAGGTAACCCTTGACACCGTACTGTCGCTGTAGTGGAGGTGGCCAATGAAGCGAGGACTTATGCAAAAATCAGTGGAAGGCAGTTGCTCTAAAGATAAGGCACCAAGGTTTGGCCCCTCTTTCCGCTCTCAGGGATTTACCCTGGTAGAACTGCTTGTGGTCTTGGCCATCGTCGGCATTGTCATGGCAGGGATCTATTCGGTCTTCGTCCGCTCCAACCGGGTGTACATCTCCCAAGAAGAGGTGGTGGCCGCCCAACAGGAGGCCCGCTCAGCCCTCGATATCATCGGTAGAGAGATAAGGATGGCTGGATTTATAGCAACCAATAACAAGACAGGCGGCCTAGATCCCATTACTGCAGCCGCCTGGGCCGGCAATGCCGATTCAACCATTGAAATTGCTGATGTTGACGATATTGGCAAGACTACAACCTTGGCGTTCAAATCAAATCTGGACGGCAGCGACACCGATCTGGACGGCAATGACGATACCGAGGCGGTGCGTTACATCTACTACCACAGTGACCACCCTGATGCTAGCCGGCGAAACACTTTGACTCGAGAAGTTTTGACCTGGAACGCTGGCTGGAGTGATCCAAGCGGAGAGGGTGAGAAAGTCTTTCTCGAGAATATTCAAGACCTGACCCTCACCTATCAAATGGCCGACGGTAGTACCAGTGCTGAGCCCACCGACCTTGAAGAGATTCGGGGGGTAGTCATCAGCATTACGGCACAGACAAGCATTGCCGTTGAGCCCTTTGAGGGTGGCAAGAATATTCGGACCCGACAACTCACTTCCAACATTCAGATTCGCAACATGGGTCTTTCCTAAAAAAGGAGAGGAGGAGCAGGTGAAAGCCAAGCAGATTTTTACCAAGATACAACGGTTCGGCTTCAGAACCCTTGTGGGCAGGATAACTTGCAGCGAAAGGGGTGTGGCCCTCATCTTTGCCCTGGTGCTGTTGCTCGTGGTCAGCATCATTGGCAGTTCTGCCACCTTGACCTCCCAAATAGACCTCAAGTTGAGCGGCAATACCAAGGTAATCCGAACCTCCTTTTACGTGGCGGACGGCGGCATAATGTTGAGCCCAAAGGTCATCAGCCAAATCATCACCGACCGGGACTTGCCTACAGCTGAGCAGACCCCTCTCATCACTTATGATGCCTGGAAGAAGAGTGGCGAGGACCCTGTCCTGCTCAAAAAAATCATGGGTTTCTCAATGGACAGTGACTATCAGAATGCGGACGAAAGTAGTGCTGACATTGCTATGGAACAGGGCACCCTGGGAAGTATGGCTGTGGATCTCACCCGGGTGGCCACCCGCTACCTCTCCGGAGGTGGTGTGGAATTCGCCGCGGGCACTGAAGGCGTGGGGGTCGGTGGTGCCGCCACTGCTGCTATCATCTATAGACTTGCCAGTATGGGCACCGCAGGTACTGCACCCAAAACTACTTCATCCAACATAGTGGCACAGTACCGTAAAGTGGCGGGTGTGGCTGGAGGAAGGTAACCATGAAATACTTGAAGAGATACGGCATCAGTCTGTTGATACTTGCGCTGGGATTGTGGACGGCAGGGAAAACCGAGGCAGCAAACTCTGTGGGCCCCTATGTGTCGAGTCCAATTTTTATGACCAGTGCCGTTCCTCCCAATGTTCTGATCATCTTCGACAACTCGGGGAGCATGAATTCCATGGCCTATTGGCAAGAGGGACTCCTACACGATGACGAGACCCCGGGTGAGTTTGATATCGTGCCTGCTACTCCTTACAGTGAGGATACAAACTACTATGGTTATTTTGTCGCGGGCACACCGGGCAACCGGGTCTATTATACCTACTCCAGCAACACCTTCCAGCGAGATCCCAACGGCGAATGGCAGGGTAATTTCCTCAACTGGCTTTGCATGCGGCGGGTAGACGTGGCCCGCAAGGTGTTAGTGGGCGGCCTGGCCACCTCCCGTACCGGTGGTGGTAACACCACCCTTATCGCCGAGGACCCCGACCAGTGGGGTCGCAGTTACAAGTGCAAGCTGGAGTGGAGTCTTCTGGTGCAGTACACCCCTTTTGGTGGCGACCTTCAAGACCGCTACGTGGGGCTCAAAGACGGATATCTCTACGTGAGCAAAGACCTCAATGTTAGCCCCTTTGATAAATTTGATTATCAATACGGAATAAAGGTCAAACGGGATTCGTCCTACCCGGATGAAGCTTGGGACTTCAAAGACGGCAACATCGCCGGGGTCATGCAGAAGGTAGGAGACAAGGCTTATTGGGGTCTGGAGTTTTTCCGCAACGGCACCGGCAGTGGGGAAAACGGTGGTTACATAAAAAACCGCGTGGGCCACCCAACCATTACCAACCTTTACACCAACATCGAAAATGAGTCCATGGGGAACTGGACTCCTCTGGCTGAAAGCTTCTACGTGGCCATGCAGTACTTCAAACAGGAGCCCATAGATCCCAGCCTGGCATCGCTATACAATCCCGGCTACCAGATCAACTCCACCTGGGACCCCTACGATCAGGATGGTGAATCAACTTACTGTGCCAAGACTTTCGATTTACTCTTTACTGACGGCTCTTCCACTAAAGATTTGAACATTCCCGCTGCCTACAAAACCTATGACGGCGATCCCAATGATCCTAACGCTCAGACACCCTCTTATGTCAGCGAGGGCTCCGACTATCTGGACGATATTGCCCTGCATGCCAGGATCAATGATCTCAGACCTGACCTGGATGGCGATCAGAACATCGAACTCTTCGTGGTTTATGCCTTTGGAGATGATCCGGCAGCCAGGCGCTTGCTGAAAGACTCAAGCAGAAACGGTGGTTTCATTGAAAAGAACGGCAACAATCGACCCGACCCTGCCACCGACACCGTGGTGCAAGCAGTGGACTACACCACCCCCGTAACAGATGACAGCTGGTCTGAGTGGTGGGAAGACGAGAGAATCAGTGCCGATGGCTCCGCCCTGCCGGATACTTATTTTGAGGCCCAAGACGGCTGGAAGCTGGAACAGGAACTCATCAATGCCATTACCAAGATCCTGGAGCGAGCCAATTCAGGTACTGCGGTATCAGTGCTTGCCACCTCGGGTGAGGGCGAAGGTGCCCTGTACCAGGCCTACTTCAGGCCAAAATCTTCAACAGCTACCGAAGAGGTTCACTGGACCGGCTATCTCCAAGGTCTGTGGATTGATGCCTTTGGCAACCTGCGGGAAGACATGGGCGAAACCGGAAAATTAGAGCTTGACGCCGATCCCATCGTCACCTTCTTCTATGACGAAAGCAGTGGTGAGACCCTCTTCAAGCGGCGCCTGGTCACAGGGACCGACAGATATGGGACCCAATCCACCCCTACCACCCATCTGCTCACTGAGCTCAATCCCCTGTGGGAGGCGGGGAGCCTCCTGGCTGAGCGCAGTGCCGACAGTCGGACCATTTACTCCTTTGTCGATCTCGATGGGGACGGAGATGTTGACGGCAAAAACTCGCTGAACGGCGACTTTATTTCCTTCACCACCGCAAACCAGAGTAAATTGCAGCCCTATCTGGATCTGGCCGAGGACTCCACCACCACAGAGATTGATTTCGCTTATTTAGGGATCAATGAAGCGACCAGGGCAAGCAACCTGATCAATTACACTCGCGGGGTTGATTCAGATACTACCAGAAACCGAACTCTGGGTACAAAAGTTTACAAGTTGGGCGACATTGTCCATTCCACCCCCACGCCAGTGGGACGCCCGGTGGATAACTTCGACCTAATCTACAAGGATGAAACCTACAAAGCATTCTATCTACTCCACAAGGACAGGGAAACTGTGGTCTACACCGGAGCCAATGACGGCATGCTCCACGCCTTCCTGGCGGGCATTTTCGAGCCGGGTGAAAAGCATACAGGCCATGGGGCCCGCTTTACCGTGGACGCCTCCAAGTACGGCAGCCTTCAGGCTGGAGATGAGATCTGGGCTTACATCCCCCAGAATCTTTTGCCCCACCTCAAGTGGCTGGCAGACCCCGCTTACCTGGATGGCACCCACGTCTACTATGTGGACCTGAAGCCGAGAATCTTCGACGCCCGGATCTATGAAGGGGCCGGCGATTCCAATCATCCCCTGCATGACCTGTGGACGACTGGGATGAACGATCCCGAAAGAGACCTCAGGCCTTACGGTTGGTGCACGGTGCTGGTGGGCGGCATGCGCTTTGGTGGCGGCAGTATAAATGTAAACGCCGATTGGGACGGCAGTGGCACCGCGAACAAAACCTTTACCAGCAGTTACTTCGCCATGGACGTCACCGATCCCAAAAACCCCATTCTCCTGTGGGAGCGCAGTTACCCCGGTCTCGGCTTTACCACCTCCTTTCCAGCGGTGCTCAAGGTGGAAAAAAGGAATATTATCACCGGCACCCCTGACACGGTAAATGTCCAGGAGCGCCATTGGTATCTCCTCTTTGGTTCCGGTCCCACCACATATGACGGCACCAGTGCTCAGAACAGTCGTATCTTCCTGGTGGATATGGCCAGCGGCAGGACTGACCTGGCCGTTTATAATCCTGGGCGGATCTTCACTCACCTCACGGACACAAATGGCGTAAACTTGGTGGGCTCACAACTACCGGACGATAGCTTTATGGGCTCTCCCGTGACCGTTGATCTCAGCTTGGACTATTCGGTAAATGTCTCCTATTTCGGCGAAACCCATGAGACCAACCAGGACCCTGGCGGAGGACTTTATCGTCTCCAGGTTCCCACAACTCTAGAACTTGCCAATAACGAACCGGTGTTGCTCTACGACGTCAATCCGGATTCCTGGGTGTTGAGCCACATGTTTGATGCTGGCCGGCCAGTCACTGCCTCACCTTCTGCGGCCATTGGAACGGCGGATTCTAATTACAGTCTCTGGCTTTACTTCGGCACGGGTCGCTACATGTCATGGGCGGATAAAATGGACGACACTCAGCAGTACCTCTTCGGCTTGAAAGATCCTTATTATAACGGGCTACTCACCGATGCCCAGCGGGCAGAAATTCTCAACTCTGAGCCCCTGTCAGTTGCTTCTGTTGATGGTAGTGGTGACAATCTCCTTTTCAATGCTACCGGGGTTAGGATTTATACTGACGGCTCAACTTCAATAGGCGGTACTACTTTCGGCGATCTCAGAACCGATCAGGACTACGATGAACGTTACGCTTGCGGCTGGTATAAGGAACTGGAACCCGCCGAGCGCATCATTAACAAGCCTTCGCTTCTGGGCGGCATCCTCTTGGCTCCTTCCTTTGTCCCCAATGAGGATATCTGTGCCTTCGGAGGCAGCAGCTATCTCCATGCTCTCTACTTTGAAACCGGCACTGCCTTTTACAAGAGCGTAATTGGACTAGAGGCAGAAGGGGACAAAGATAGAGTCCTGGATAGGATCGATTTGGGCTTGGGTATCTCTTCCAGTCTTGGTATTCACGTCGGCCGTGAGCATGGAGCCAGGGGCTTCATCCAGCAGTCTACTGGTACCATAACCCAAATCGACATGAAGCCGGCTTACAGTGTAAAGAGCGGTTTTGTAAACTGGCGTGAAGTCAGATAAGGGGGAAGATGTATGTTAGCGCGTAAAATCTTTTTGGTTTTCGGTGTGACTCTAATTCTTGGAGCAGGCCAGGCTATAATTGGTTTCGCTGGGCAAGGGCAACCACAGAAGAGATCGGGAATGGTCATGACCGAGACCCTTCAGGTAATGGGCAAAGGGACTGACTACATTCTCATTGGTGAAGAACCACTGTATGTGATACCTGAGATTACTAAGATAACCACTCGCAGTGGTACGGCCATCAGCCTACAGAGATTGCGCACTCCCTGCCTGGCCGAGGTAACCTATGCCAGATGGATGAAGGGGGTGGAGAAGCTTCCGGTCCTTCTTTACCTTAAGGTTAAGAGCACGAAATGGGCTGCTACCACCTCAGAGTCTACGGAGTAAAATAACCCGCCGATGGGAGGTGATAAAAAAACGAAAACAGAATGAATATCAAGAGCAAGCTAGTATTTTTTATGCAAAGGGAGGGGGCGCCATGGAGAAAACAGCATTAAAGAGAAGTTTTTGGAAGTTAATTGTTTTAGTATTACCATTAGTTTTGATTCTCGGGGTTCTACCCTGCGAGGCCCAGCAACTCTACAACCTTCAGGACCTAATTGACAACAGTACTCCCATCCCAGTTGACAATTTAATCTTCTCGGGATTTGAGGTTGATTACAGTTCTGCTTCACAGGGTGAAACCGAGCCCCAGGCAGCAAACATTACAGTAGAGCCAATTGGACAAGGAACAACTGCCCCGGGATTAAAATTCACTCCCATTTTCCACTTGGAAGTCCCGTCAGATCCTGCTGCTCCATATCTTTCCGCCAAAGGAATCGCACTCAGATATCAGGTAACCGCCGCTGCCGGTTCGGGTCTAATTGCTGGAAGCACTCTAATTCTTAATCCTGGTACTCTTGAACCTGAGGGAGAATACGCCTATATTTTTGTTGAAGACATGGTAGGTGAGATACATAACTCTGTTTATCGAAGCAAGTCTTGGGATACCCCATCGGCAGAATACATGCTCAAGGAGACACTCCGGGTAGAAACTAACATCACTCCAGCCTCAGCAGTGCCTCATAACATATTTGTAGGGTTACAGGTGAGGAGACCAGGGGGGGAAGCCTCCATCGAATCCTTCGAGCAAAGGTTTTCTCTGGCCTCTGCCCCTGGAACTCCCATAGCCGATGCCGGACCTGATTTGATCGTCGCTGATGCGGCGAAGCTTGACGGCAGCAAATCCCAAGATCCGGACGGCCAAATAGCGTCTTACTCGTGGAAACTCAAACATAGAGAAAACCCAGAGTTCGATAGAGAGATAGCGGATCTCCTTGTTCCAGAGGTCGAGGTCGCAGACTTGAACCCGGGCTTCTATGATGTTGAGCTTACGGTCAGGGACAATGAGGGGTATATGGCGACGGACAGCACGCTTTTGGCGGTGTCTGGACCAGCCGGCACAGGAACCGAACCGAAGATTGAAGAAAATGCCGAACTCAATCTGTGGCACTTTGAGCTGAAGAAATATAAATACTGCAGGTGGTCAGTTGGCCGTATGCTTGGCACCTTTGATTTACCTGACGACTTCAAGTTCAATCGGGGAGATGACCTGGTAGGAAAAGTTACAATTCAGCTAAATCGCGGAGATGAACCTCTGGTGGTGATGTCAGACGACATCAAACTGAGAGTGAAAAAATGGAAATATAAGTCGGTGATTGAAGGCCACTGAAAAGTCGACATCTGCAAGATCTTTTTAGGCGGAGCCACGGTTGTGGCTCTGCCTTTTTATTGCTTGCTTCGATGCGGTTTTATTGGTAGAGTGCCTCGATGTCCTTGACAATTCTTGATCTGTTAAATTTCTAATATCAATAGAAAATACTGCAAAAATAGTTGTTTTCCCCAGGCAGGGTTGCTATAGTAGCAAAAACTCCATACCCACCTCATAAAACTGTATCTTTTTCGCAACACTAAGAGGGTAAGTTCTGTTTAGGGAACAGTCAATGCTGGGATGAAGTTGCGGAAATTTGAACTGATTGTTTTTCAATTTTTACATATATTTCAACCTGATGACATCACTAAGACAATTTATCCAGCGGATCTAACGGCATTCCCTTACCACAGGCACGCTTATTGCTCTAAAGTTATCTCCATTCTTTAGGAGACCAGTTCATGCCCCTGCACCAACGTACTGTTCAAGGCGACATTGGTTGTACTGGAATCGGCTTACACACGGGGAAAAAAGTCACCATAACTATCAAGCCATTGCCCCCTAACAGTGGCATTCGCTTCTGGCGCAGTGATCTTGTGGACTGCCCTTATATCTCCGCTCGTCTTGAAAATGTGGTGGACACCAGGCTAGCAACTACCATTGGCCGGAACGGACATATTGTTTCTACGGTTGAACACCTCATGTCCGCCTTTGCTGGTATGGGAATCGACAATGCCTTGGTTGAATTGGACGGTCCGGAAATTCCCATCATGGACGGCAGTGCCGGGCCTTTTATGTACCTTCTGAGAAATGTTGGGATCAGACTACAAAACGAAGTAAAAAAGTTTTTCTTAATCAAAAAGCCATTCAGCCTGAAGAGTGGAGACAAGCATATCAGCGTCTATCCCTGCCGCGAACTGAAGATTACCTATGTAATTGATTTCGATCACCCCTTACTTTCAGAACAAACTTACGTATTGCGCTTCTCCGGTCCCACCTTTATGAAAGAGATCAGCCGAGCTCGCACTTTTGGTTTCCTCAAAGACGTCGAGACCTTGAAAAATAACGGTTTCGCCCAAGGAGGCTCGTTGAATAACGCCATTGTCTTGGATGATTTTCGCGTTCTCAACTCCGACGGTCTTCGCTACAGAGACGAGTTTGTCCGCCACAAAATACTTGACCTCATTGGTGATCTCCACCTCTTGGGCATGCCCATTATTGGACACTTTGTCATCAATAAATCTGGACACACTCTTAACCACATTTTCCTCACAGAGCTTCGTAAGCGGAGAAAATGTTGGAAAACTGCCAAATTTATTGATGAACACGCCCGGGAGGATCGCAAAATCTTGGTCCCAACTTTCGACTTTCCTCAACCCGCCACAGTCTGAAATACTCTCCTTTCCAAACCCACCGTCTAATTTAGCTATCATGAATGAAATCAGTGGTTTATGGAGTATTCCTGATCGCCAGCAAAGTATTAGATGCAAGGCGCCGAGGAGCGACGACTGAGGCGTATGGGGCAATACGCCGCAAGGATGAGCGATCGAAGGCAACGGTGCAGATCATGCTTTGCCGGTGGATCAGGGCCTCCGAACCCTCTTGCAATTTAACCTTCTTTCAGATAACATCCAGATTAATTGAGTCAAAACCTTGCGATTGTTAAAGGAAACTAGCAGTTTATCGACAATTTTCCCGTGGTGGCTTGACCTAACTCCGCGAAGGGGCAGCAAATGTGGTCAAGGTGCAATGGTTGAGACTGTAACTCGGGATAGGAATACTCCCCTTGGGCCAATTCAAACCTCTTTGTCTGCGGGCACAGAGAAATTTAATCATGTCCGTACTTCGGCGTCATCCAGGTATCTTTTTGCTCTTTCTACTTTTCTCACTCCTATGTTCGTCACCTTCCCCAGCCCGGGCAGCAGAAGCCACTCTATCAGATATAATAGTTACCAATACCCAGGAGGATCTTTTAGTATTTTTTGACATCCAGGGCTGCTTTACCCGGGAGATGGAAGAAGCAATACTTAACGGCATTCCTACAACATTTACTATTATCATAAGGCTTTACAAAACCCGCACCCTTTGGTTCGACGGCTCTATCTCTTCCTTGAAATTGGAACACACTGTAAAGTATGACAGCCTAAAAAACGAATTTCGAGTGACCCGCTCGGAGGACGACAACAACGAGCTAGTGTTTAAGGACTTCGAAACGGCCAAAAAGTCTATGGCGGAAATTAGTAATATAAAGGTTGTGCCATTGGAGCAACTTCAAAGGAAAAGCCAGTATCAACTCCGGGTAAAAGCAGAATTGGAAAAAGTGCGTCTGCCTCTTTATCTCCATTACGTCCTCTTTTTTGTTACCCTGTGGGACTTCGAAACGGACTGGTACACCGTTGACTTCACTTACTAGGAAAAGATTTTATAATCTGTTTATTGTGTTTTTAGAATGACCAATCAGCGAAAGGCCAAGGGGTTTGTGAAACAATCACTAAGCGATTGGCCGAAAAAAATCCATTAACAATTTAACAATAAAGACCCATGATATCGCCAAAGCGACCTGATCGCACCATAGAAAAAAGACGGAGGAGACGAGAAAGAATTATTATTATCGTCACTCTGCCCCTTATAGTTCTCCTTACCTACCTCGAGAGTCACTTCCTTCAGGTTGGAAGCAAGCTTCCCATGGGCAGTAACATCGTAATTTTTGCCCTAATGAACATCAATGTCATCCTCTTGCTGTTCCTTCTTTATTTGATCGCCCGCAATGTGGTTAAGCTCATATTTGAGCGGAAGCAGAACATTTTTGGACATAGGCTGCGTACAAAGCTCGTGATCACCTTTATCACCCTTTCCTTGGTACCAACTATCGTTCTCTTTGGTTTGGCCACCCAGTTCATCTCTAGCAGCATGGAATACTGGTACAATATACAAGTAGAGCAGTCGTTGAAAAAATCACTCGAAGTAGCCCAATCTCTCTATCAGAAAGCCATTGATTCCGGCTTCACCGTTAACACCCAGTTAAGTGAGCTGATTTCCCGGCACAACATGCTCAGCAAAGACAAAAGTAAACAACTGGTGGAACTGGCTCAGGAGGCCCGCCGTGCCCATGATCTTCATCACATTGCCGTTTACTCACCTGATCTGCAGCTCATGGCAAGTGACACCAAAGATAACTCTCCCCTAGTTGGCCTCGACGAGGCCATGGGCAAGGTAATAGAGCGAGCGGCTCAAGGTCGCCAATCCTTGAATCACATCAATTCCACCTCTGCCGGTGATCTGGTCTGGACAGTAAGTCCCATTCTTGCTTCAAAGGAGTCGAATAAAATCCTGGGCTTTCTTGTTATTGGACGATTACTGCCCAAAGATCTTCTTACTGATATGGCTGAAATCACTACTGGATTTGAGAATTATCAACAGATGAAAATGTTGAAAAAACCAGTAAAGATTAGCAATCTCATTACCCTTTCTATTGTGACCCTCTTGATTCTCTTCTTCGCCTCCTGGTTTGGCTTCTACCTCGCCAAGAGCATCACCGTGCCTATTCAAGAGCTGGCTGAAGGCACCAGGCGTATTGCCCACGGCGATCTAGACGTACACGTCGACCAGGATTCAGATGACGAGATCGGCACCCTGGTCAATTCTTTTAACCGGATGACCTTAGACCTGCAAGCAAGTAAGACGGCCCTGGAAAAGAGTAACTTGGAACTCAAGCTCACCAGCGAGGAAATAGAGAGAAGGCGGAGGTACATGGAAATAGTCCTGCGTAATGTTGCCGCAGGCGTTGTATCGGTAGATGCGGAAGGCCGCATCCGGACCATCAATAAATCTTCCGAGTCCATGTTTGGCCTCAAGGCTCAAGACGTACTGAACCACCATTACTCTGAGGTACTCCAAGCAAACCACATGGAGATTGCCAGCAAGTTCATTGAAATGCATCAAATAACCAAGCAGCGCACCATGCAAAGAGAAGTCAGATCTTTGGTGGGTAACCGGTTAATGACCTTACTGGTCACGGTCTCTATCTTGCAGGACGAAGAAGGACAATACCTGGGCATTGTGGTGGTCTTTGATGATCTTACCGAACTGGAAAAGGCTCAAAGAATGGCTGCCTGGCGAGAGGTGGCCAGAAGGATCGCTCATGAAATAAAAAATCCCCTGACTCCCATTCAGCTTTCAGCTCAGAGGTTGAGACGGAAGTATCTCCAGCGCTTTGCCGAAGACGGCAAGGTATTTGACGAATGCACCCGCACCATCATCAATCAGGTAGACGAACTCAAGCTCCTGGTCAATGAGTTCTCCAACTTCGCCCGCATGCCAACCGCTGATCCCGCGCCTAATGATCTGGCAGAAATCGTCCAGGAGACCCTAACGCTTTTCAGGGAAAGTCATCCGTCAACTAATTTTATATTCGAACAACAAGATCCGCTTCCCTTGCTGAACCTGGATCGGGAGCAGATGAAAAGGGTTATGATCAACCTTCTAGACAACGCGGTGGCGGCGGTGGACGGAAGCGGCGAAATCCGGGTGAATCTCTCTTTCGACGAGATTCTCAAGATTGTGCGTCTTGAGGTCTCCGACAACGGACCTGGCATTCCACCTGAGGACAAAATAGGCATGTTTGAACCATATTTTTCAACCAAAGAGAAGGGAAGCGGACTTGGCCTTGCCATAGTCAGCAATATCATTGCAGATCATCAGGGTTTCATCCGCGTGCGCGACAATCAGCCCCGTGGGACCACCATCGTTATCGAATTGCCGGGGGGTAGCCGCACCTCTGCTGAGCCCGTTACTGAATTAACCTAAATCCTGCATACTGGATGCTCGATGCTCGATACTTGATACGAAATGAAGATATCTGTCCTGTAACAAAAATAAAGCATCCAGCAACTAGGATCCAGAAACTAGTATCCAGTTTGTATTATCAAGAATTTTGCGAAGAGTCCTTTAACTATGAGTAGGACCGTAATGATAGTCGATGATGAGCCGAGCATCCGGACATCCTTGGAGGGTGTACTGGAGGACGAAGGTTTCAAGGTTGTGTGCGCCAGCGATGGTCATGAAGCCTTAAAGACTATGGAAGAGGAGATGCCGGACCTGGTTCTACTGGATATCTGGATGCCCGGGATTGACGGAATTGAGACTCTCAAACGAATGCGGGAACTCCACCCTGCCCTCCAGGTTATTATGATCTCTGGCCACGGGACCATAGAGACTGCTGTCAATGCTACCAAGCTGGGGGCATTCGATTTTATTGAGAAACCCCTTTCTTTGGAGAAAACCTTAGTCACCATTCAGAATGCCCTTAATTTTCGCCGGCTTCGAGATGAAAATATTATTCTGCGCCAAAAGGCAAGAGGTAGGCACAAGATTACCGGGGAAAGTGCAGTTATTAGAGAACTTCGAGAGACAATTGAGCGCGTGGCCCCAACTCAGGCCACAGTCCTAATCACTGGCGAGAACGGCACCGGCAAGGAACTGGTAGCTCGAGCCATCCATCATCTCAGTCCCAGAAATACCCGTCCTTTGGTGGAAGTTAACTGTGCTGCCATCCCCGAAGACCTTATCGAGAGCGAGCTATTTGGGCACGAAAAGGGCGCATTCACCGGCGCCAATGAAAGGCGCCGTGGACGCTTTGACCTTGCAAATAACGGCACCCTCTTTCTGGATGAAATCGGCGACATGAGCCTGAAAACCCAGGCTAAAATCTTACGGATTCTAGAGGAGCAAAGGTTTGAAAGAGTGGGCGGCAGCAAGATTATCCAAGTTGACGTCCGTATTATTGCGGCCACCAACAAAGATTTGCAGCGGGAGATCGACGAAGGTTGGTTCCGGGAGGATCTATACTATCGCTTGAACGTCATTCCTGTCTTCGTTCCGCCCCTGAGAGAGCGTACAGAAGACATCCCCCTATTAGTGGAAGATTTCGTGGCAGAATTTGCCGAGGAGGGCAAGTCGACCAGAAAGAGTTTCGCCCCAGAAGTTATCCCGGTGTTGCAAAGTTATCCCTGGCCAGGCAATGTCAGAGAACTCAAGAATTTCATCGAGCGCTTGGCAATCCTAGTCCCCGAGGAGATTATCGAGCTTCGCCATATCCCCTCCTCTTTCCACCAATGCTTTGACGAGGTCAGCCCAAGCACTGCTATGGAGCAAGGCAGCTTCAAAACAGCCAAAGTTCAGTTCGAAAAAGAGTACTTGCGCAAGAAATTGGAGGAACACGATTGGAACATCTCAAAAACCGCAGGGGCCATTGGCATCGAGAGGAGTCATTTGCACCGTAAACTCAAAGCCTACGGCGTTTCATCAGAGAAGTCCAAGGAATAAAGCCACCAGGAGTTAAATCCCAATATCTAATTTCTAAATCCTAAACAATCTCCCAATGGTCCAAATTCGAATGACAAAAACGAATCGGTCCATCAAAATGCATGGGCCATTTGTTTTGAACATTTGGAAATTTGGACTTTGGCTTTGTTTCGTGCTTCGGATTTGGGATTTTGATTCTTTAGAATCAGCCTTACCTGAACCTCGTCTTCTCCTCCTCTATAACATCCACCAACTCGTACATGATTTCCGGCAGCTTCATGGTGACCCTGTCCCAAGAAACGGTCTGGGGCGTTTCGTAGAGCTGATCCCTCATCCGCAGTCCAGCTTTTTCAATGGCGCGAGCAAGGCCGTTTTCCATAAAAGGTTTGAACTCCTCATTGGCAGAGACGAAGCTCAAAAAACGGTCGCTCAAACGGTAGGGTGTAATCAGCAGATCACCAGCAAAGAGGATAGCATCCTTAAACACTGTGCGCACTGCATGCTCCTCTTCGTTGCGATCATATCTGAGTCCGGAAAAGGCAGCGTTGTCAGCGTACATCTTGATAAGTTGATCTGCCACATCCAAATAAGTAATGGTGAGGTCTCGGATGAAGTGATCGGAAATTTCCAAACCCTCTTCGATGACCAAAGCGCTCAGAAGGGTAGTGACGATGTCAACGCCCATCTTGTGAATTCCACGACTACCATCTTCTTCCGATATTGCCTGGTGTTTGTGATCATAGGGACCGTCGAGGACCTCCACCTGGGCAATGGTATTGGCCTTGCGATAAACCTCGATAAGGGTAAAGATTTCCACTCCCCAGTTGGTAGCAAAGTGCATTCGGCGCAGCAAGCTGTTTTCAAAGGCAACCTCACCCGAGAGTTGATAATGGAAATTGAGCAGAAAATCCACAATCCTGAGGACCCTGTCCTCTTGCGTATCAGTGAACTTCCGCTTTAGTGCGATTAGGAGGGGGTCTAGAAGTAACCTCTTGACCCGACCATAAAGTTGATCTTCCCTTAATCTGGCATAATATGCCTTTGAAAACTGATAGTTTAAGACCACTAAAGGGAAAAAAAGCCGGTCGATCAACTTTCGCTCGAAGGTCCTGATATCAGCATCAACCACGCCGATGCACTGGGCGCCCAAGGCTAGGGCTATACCAAAAGAGAGGAACATGTTCCTGCCCTTGCCCTGCTGATCCAGTCGAAAACCCGCCTTAGAGAGTTTACTATAGATTGAAGCAAAACCTGCCCCGTTGTTGTGTTGAATGAGAAAGTTATTTAACCCTTTGGATTTCAAGATATCTGCCAGTTCGAGTGCTTCTTTGTCACTTGCACTATCAAGGCCGAAAATAATACGAGAGAGATACTCCACCTGTGCCAGGTGTTCGATAATGTTCTCGAAGACCGGTCGATTTTCTTGCTCGGTAAATTCAGTTGCAAGGAGCGGCACTACAAGCACTGCTTTTTTCCATTTGGAGTGGAATAGGAGCTTTTCACTCATCTCATCCGGCTGGAAACTTAGGAGATGAAAGGTAGTAATCTTTGTATGTTTCTGAGCAAAAAAAGACATTACTCCTCCTTTAAAGCAATTAACTTCTGAAGAATCCCGCAGGGAAGGTCTATCTACCCAGGATGTTTCATGAATTGCTTGCGCGAGACCATGAAGATGGGCGTGCCTGCCCGCCATCACGAGCCTGCTCGCTCAGGCGAGGCGGGCGGGCCACCGGGAAACCGCAGGGTGTTGTTTACGAGGCGTACCTAAGCGGTACGTCGCAGGAGCCGGCACCCGAGGACGCCCGGAAGGATTACCATATCAGTGGTCCGCCGTAGGCGGATTCATGAGACATCCGATCTACTTTATTAGGTTACTAAATTAGTCCTTGGCACACAAGAAATTTGCATCATGTAGATGGCATAGGGCATGGGGCATGGGGCATAGGGCACAGGCAAATTCAAGAATAGTCGCTCTATGCCCTCTGCTCTGTGCTCTATGCTAAATCTCGATACCGAAAAAATTAGCAATCAAGAAAGCCAGCCTCTTTCGCAAAACCTGGTAAGAATAGTGACGAGTTGCCACCAGATAGTTATGGTCAACCATCCTGTCCCGTCTCTCTGGAGATTCCAGGACCTCCCGAACCTGGTTGACTACACTATCTGTGATGAATCCGTCCATAACGATCAGATCAAACTCTTGTGGTTCAATATCCCTGACGAAAACCTCGTAGCGATTAATAAGGATGGGTTTACGAAAATAAACCGCCTCTAAAAAAGCATTGCCGAATCCTTCATAAAGACTGGTGTAGGTAACAAAATCTGCGTGTGGATAAACATCCCACAGGGTATATAACTTCTCCCCCTTTTCGTTGAGGCCACGAGTTTCGCCGATATGACAAGAAACCAGTTTTAGGTCCACATTGTGGTCGCGGGCATGTTCCTCCACAAAATGGGCGTAGTCATAACCTTCGTCACCCGCTTCGTGGGAGATGACAAGTTTATATCTTTGATCTTTTAGTTGACTGACCAGCTCGATGGCGTGCTCGATACCTTTTCTCTGGACTATTCTGGTGGGCTGCAGAATGAGGATATCACCTTCCTCAAGGCCGATTTCTTGACGAAAGTTCTTGCTATACTCAAGATCTACTTGTGGCTCATTCTCGAAATCCAGCACATTTGGAATGACTGTGGCTGAGATACCGGTGCGTAGGGCGAGGTCTTCCTGAGCCAGGGTGCTTATTACAACGTGCTGGATGCTCGGAAGCTTTGGCGGAAATGACATTTGGATATAATCTTGTACTGCGTTCAGCGAAAATCGAATTCTTTCCCAGAAAAAATCATGATGATGGGCTATGGCGGGAATGCCGGTTTCCGCTATGAGCTCGGTAACCGCCAGTCCCAAAGGGATATGCATGGGGATGCTCAGGACATTCTGGGGAACAATGATATGGATGTCGAACTTCTCAATGAACTCGTACAGCCTACCCTTAAGATAGTTCCGCATGGCATGGATGTGACCGCTAATTTCTGAAGTCCTGTGTTTGACTCCAAATGCATGCTGGTTAATCCAGCGGACTTCCTCATGGTCAAAAAAGGCCTCGGGCACTAGCATGCTTGCTTTGGGATCCCGGTCCAACTCACCTGCAAACCAGTGGGAGACGTGTCGCCTGTCCCAAAGAAGCTTGGCCCACTTGGCTGCTTCTAAAGATACGCCGTCTGTTCCAGCAAAGCGCGTAGATATAAAACCAATGTTCTTGCCCATCTCAATCGCTTCGAATTCCACATGCCTTTAGCAAAGCTTCATAGTTGGTGACCAAAGGTCCTATACGATCGATTTCACCCTTTCGTACACTCTGAGCATTGCCCCAAAATAGTAAGGCCTGCAAACCATGTGCCTTTGCTGGCAAGATATCATTTTCACAGTCGTTTCCTACCACCAGTACCTCTTCGGGTCTAAGACCCAAATTAAGAGCCCTTGTCCTGACCAGTCTGAAAAAGTAGGGGGAAGGTTTAGAAAAGCCCAGGTGAAAGGAAAGAAAAGTCAGTTCGGGTTCGAAGCATTCTTCAGGTTCGATGCCTAAAACCTTTGCCAAAATGGGGAGAGTGTAAAATTGCGAATTTGACGCCAGGCCCAGCATTATACCGCTTCTTTTCAACTTGAACAGTGCTTCTGCCGCTCCAGAAAAGGGTCGAACCGGATTCGCCATCCATTCACGATATGCTGCTACCATACGCGGTGGAGTGGCCGTGGGATCCCCCCCCGCCCTGGCAATCATCCCGGTCCAAATACCATCTACCTGAACCTCCGCTGGAGCAATTCCCTTTTTTTCTTCTTCTCTGTGTTCTGAGCTTATAATCTCAAAGAACCATTTATGCCATTTGATCCCCGTTTCCTTGGAAAAGTCGAAACGTTCGGCTGTTGCTATGAAACTTTCCTCCCCTGAAGCAAGTCTTACCTGTTCATCGAGATCCCCCACTTGAGGACAGACTAAAGTTCCGTAAACATCGAAAAGGATGACTTTGGGATTCGGCTTTAAGGTGGGAACTGGCCCTCTCGGCCTAGTGGGTGCGGGTTCATCTATTTTGAACTCCTGCAAAATCGAAAGCCAGTCGGCCATTACCATCCTCCTATCAAGGGGCGATGAAATCGGGGGCGAAAATAGAGATCCAGCAGCCGGTCGCTCACATTTCCAATTTTTTCCTCTTGGTTTTCCTGCCCAAAAAGGTGTTCGAATGTGGCTGTGAGTCTGGCGGCGTGGGACTCCAGACCAAAATGCTCCTCCACCCGCTCAGGAAAATTAGGGGGAAATTCTGCCGGTTCCATTGCTTTTGAGTTCAACAACTTCAGGTCCCTTGGCAAACTTTCTCCTCGGAGAAGCCTGGTGATTTGGATCTGCTGGCTTAAGTCGAGAAAGCCGAAATCTACAACGGTGTTTGCAAAAATTGCCCTTACTTCCTCGCTAAATCTTTCGATTGTTGCATGCTTCAGTCGCAATAATTTCCCTTGTTCTTGAGCGAATCGCTGGCCTTTGTTGATCATCTCCATTCTTGTTTGTCCATCTATAGGTACCAGAAACTCGTCATATAATGCGCTTGCCGGGAAACCAGTATCGACAAAATCAGAGGTTACATCTCTTAGATTTCTCCCCACCAGAGGTCTACCTCTATTAGCCCCTTCTAGAAAGGTGAATCCGAATCCCTCCAGAAGTGAAGTGCTGACCACAACATCGGAGGCCAGAAGAAGATCGTCAAAACTAAAGGCGGGTCCCACGAGTTCATGCCCAAATCCTACAACCGCAGCATGCCTTTCTTTCCTGAAAAGGTCTTTTACTGCCTCGGCGTAAGGACGTTCCGGCTCTGAGTTGGCATCCAGAGTAATGAGCAGTTGTGGAGCATCTTCTGCAATGGCAGCCAAAAGCAAAGCTTCCACCACATTTTTTCGACGAATGAGACGAATGGGGAGAGTCCACCATGGTCGTCCGTATTCAAACTGATATCCCTTTGCCCGAGCATAGCTCTGCAAATACTTCCCTATTGATTCTTTATCTTTCCCTTTTACTGTCCTGACCAAGGGTACTGCGTTGGGGAGGACAAATATGCTCTCCTTGGGTATTCCGGCTTGGCCCAATCTTTCCGAGTCTGCCTTGTTTAGAACTCCATAACCGACATTCTTACAAACAGGGTAGAAATCGTCCAGACCGCCATCGCCCCAACACCTTCGAAGATGCGCCAAGTTCCAAAGGCGACCGCATTCGGCAAAATCATGAATGTGGTAGAAGAATTGGTGGGGAATCCCACTGGCAACCGCCTGCTTAGCCGCTGCCATCAGTCCGGCAGTCACAAGTGCATTTTTACCCAGGGTGGGATTATGGGCCCAAAACAGAGAGGTCCCACTAGCTTGTTGAAGAAACCAATTTGCTAAGCCGGAGGCCTCCTGCCAAAATCTATTCCTATTGGGCCAAACTCGTTCACTATAGTCTAGTCTGGGATCCACTTCGATCTGCACCTTTAGGTCCCGCTGCTTAAGGAACACCCTAAATTCATCGATGCCGGCTGTTCTGCCCGTGAGGATTTTGACCGACCGTTGAGAAAGCCAGCCTGACTGACTCAGGGCCACCAGGCTGTTCTTGACGGCTGAGCAAACTCCTCCCGGCAGAAGGTGATAGTGAACGATCACCAGACTTCCTGGATCCGACATGGGTGCTATTCCTCCTGTCAGTTACCTTATAATAATATCAAATGGTTGGCAATATGAGAGAAGACGCACAGCGCAGAGCGCCAAGCGCATAGCGTGCTTCTCCTTGAGAGTCTACGCTTTGCACTATGCTCTATGCTCTATGCGGCGTGGCATAAAACTTGTACATCTGTGCTGCCTATGATATAGGCTTCCGCAAGGTTTAGCCCTGATCTTTCATGAATCCGCCCTGGGCGGATTCATGAAAGATCAGGGCTAACCGCAAGAGCAGTTAGTTGCGATTCTCTTTTGGAGGTGTCGGCTAAGAGATGGAAAAAAATGTAGGCTTCGTATCAACTCGTTTTTCCGGAACAGATGGCGTTTCCCTAGAGTCTGCCAAATGGGCAGAGGTTCTTGAGGCTAACGGGCACAAGTGTTATTGGTTCGCCGGAGAGCTTGACAGGGATCCGGCAAAAAGCCTGTTGGTGGAGGAAGCTCATTTTGAACACGACTCGGTTAAATGGGTGCAAGATAGGGCTTTCGGCCGGAAAGGGCGGAAGGGAGTGGTTACAGACATGCTACACGCTCTCCGAAGCCTTCTAAAAGTAAGGCTTTATGAGTTCATCGAGAAATTTAAAATCGATTTGCTCATAGCCCAAAATTCACTGACAATTCCAATGCACATTGCTCTGGGACTTGCTATAACCGAGGTAATCGCAGAAACGGAAATGCCGACAATTGCCCACCACCACGACTTCTACTGGGAAAGAGTCCGTTTCTCGGTTACCAGTGTCCACGATTACTTGCAGATGGCCTTTCCGCCTAACCTTCCTAATATTCAGCATGCTGTGATAAACTCTGTGGCTCAAGAGGAACTCGCTCTCCGCACGGGGATTGCCTCTATTGTTATCCCTAACGTACTTGACTTCGAAAACCCACCTCCGGTTGATCGTGAGTATTCGGTTAACTTCCGCCGAGAAATTGGTCTGGAAGAAGGCGACATTATGATCCTCCAGCCAACTCGTATCGTCCAGCGAAAGGGGATAGAGCACGCCATTGAATTGGTTAAAATGCTTCGAGATTCAAAATACAAACTGATTATCTCCCACGAAGTTGGAGACGAGGGATACGATTATGCCGAGTGGTTAAAGGATCATGCGCAGGATCATGAAGTCGACCTCAGGTTGATCGCAACCCGGGTGGCGGATAGACGGTCGGTCAACGCTCACGGCGAAAGGCAATACACCATTTGGGATGTCTATCCCCATGCGGATTTTATTACCTATCCCAGTCTGTATGAAGGCTTTGGCAATGCCTTTCTGGAGGCCATCTACTTTCGTAAGCCCCTGCTGGTGAACCGTTATGGGGTCTTTATCCGGGATATAGAACCCCAAGCCTTTGATCTTGTGGTAATGGACGGCTTTCTGACAAAAAAAGTGGTACAGGCGGTTCGTGAGATTCTTGAAAATCCAAAAAGGTTGAAGCAAATGGTCAATCACAACTATGAAGTGGCTACCAGGCACTACTCTTACGCAGTTCTGCGCAAAAGACTTAATTTCCTCATGGGAAACTTCTTTGGCATCGAGATGTAAGAATTATATTATAAAGCTTGAGTGTCCAGCCAATATCAAGGCTTGCCTCCCTTTTTTTATTAACAAGAGAAAATTATATATTGATTTTCACCTTAAATAAGATGACTCCTGTGTATAATAAATAGAATGGACATGGTAGGTTGGTGTTTTCCACTTTGTACCTCAGCTCTCAGTGGTAAAATTGATAGCAATCGCCATCCAACTTAGATTGATGAACGACAAATGAGAAATGAGAAATGATAAGGAGGCGCTGACATGAGTAGAAGGTTTCTCTTTTGTGTAGATGATTCCGAAAACACCCTTCAGGCTCTGAAGAATTTTGCTGAGCTTTTCCTGTTAAGCGATGCTAATTTGCACCTATTTCACGCCGTGCCTGACAGTGCTCTCCACTATCCAGGAGAGCTTTCCACTTTAAGTGGGGAGGCGTCAGAATGGGAAAAGGTGCAGGAACGGCAAGCCCAGCGTGTTTTAGACAAAGCGGTGGAATTGTTACTTGAAATGGGTTACAAGCGCTCCCGCCTTGAATTGGAGCGTATGTTGAAAAGCGTAGACACTGCGCAGAATATTTTGACTGTTTGCGAAAGCAACAAATTTGCCGCCATCGTCCTTGCCAGAAAGGGGCGCTCTGCTGTGAAGAGATTCCTCCTGGGAAGTACTACCGCCAAG
>JAJDNT010000115.1 GCA_022340515.1 Deltaproteobacteria bacterium | reverse complement strand
TACACCGGTGACGTGGCCGTGATGGATACTGACGGTTTCACCAAAATCATCAGCAGAAAAAGAGATACGATTCTGGCAGGTGATTACAGCGTCTATCCGCGGGACGTAGCAGAGGTGCTCTACGAAAACAGCAAGGTCATGGAGGTTGCCGTCGTCGGTGTTCCTAGGCGAGCGAGGGGGCAAAGAGTGAAAGCATTTGTGGTGCCGCGCCCAGGTAGCGATCTTTCCAAAGAGGAGTTGTTGGACCTTTGCCGAAAGCGCCTTGAAGAATACGCCGTGCCTTGGGACATCGAGTTCCGCGAGGAACTGCCCAAGTCCTTTGTGGGTAAGGTGCTGCGGCGTTTGTTGGTCGAGTGAGTGATGAAGAAAGTCAGGGTCAGATGGAAACGATTAGACAGCAGATGATTTCTCTATTGGTCGACAAAGAGATGGATGCCCGAGAACTCTCCCAAGCCATGGGGATCCGTGAAAAAGAGGTTTATGAGCACCTGCCTCATATCGCCCGCTCCGTAGCAGCGCAGAAGAAGCAACTCGTAATCCAACCTGTCCGGTGTCTAGCATGTGGGTACGTTTTTAAAGACCGTAAGCGTTTCACCCGACCAGGACGCTGCCCACGCTGCAAAAAGTCCCACCTTGACGAGCCGAAATATAGAATCTTTTGATAAGCAAAAATCTTAGGCTAAAGCCCCTTGGCCACAGGATAATCCCCATCCGAGGTCTGGGGATTTTTTTTATTATGGCATAAATCCTGCAGTTTTATGTCAATCGAGGTCCAGATTGCCCATGTTCTAGGGTGATGGCGACCTTGTGAGGGGGAGGCAAAGGATGTACAAAAAACACCCACGTATATTTACTAAACCAAAGCCGAAATGGCCGATTTCCGCCCAAATTGGCGGTGAAGTAATCCACGGAGAAGCTAAAGATATCAGTCCCTTTGGGGCTTTTATTCGCTGCAGAAGACCGCTCAACCTTAATGAAATCTTTGACATGGTGGTGGATACCCCAGAGAAATCTCTGAATATTCAAGCCGAGGTGGTGTGGTCTAACATTTACGGCCCGGATGATAACATTACACCCCGGGGAATGGGTGTGAGGTTTGTTAAAATCTCCCATGAAGACCGGAAACTCATTGAGAAAGAGCTGGGCCAGTATGAAATAGGAAAAGAAGCAAGTGATTTTCTAGATACCCTGGAAATTGAGTTGAGGATAGATTAACAGTTAACATCCCAACATCACGGAGAAAATTCTCTCCCAGTCAAGACAGCTTACCCCCTGCTAAATCTTAAAATTTTTTTAGTCTTCTCTCCTCAAATTGGTTCAACCCTTTACAATCACAACTAAAATTAATTCACTAAAACCACTCCTACCCTGGTACAGACATTGCATCCCCTAACAACCATCCCCGCAGCCCTTTGGCACTGACTACTTTAGCAAGACTTATTGTGGAGAAGCTGAAAGATGTTCCAACGGCCGCAAACCATCAAAGTCGTGGCAATGGCAGTCTTATTGCTCCTCAGCCTCTTGGCCAAGACAGCCCTGGCTGTGCCGGTGACTGTTCACGGCGGTAAGGTGGTCCAATTAAATAAGCGCCAGGTCGAGCTGTTGAAGCAACAGCCAGCGGTCTATTACCTCAGAACTGCTCCGGATAAATTATTCAAACACTATATTCTGGTTGAGTTGCCGGATGAACTCGGAGGGGGATTTTTTCTTGCCAGACCTGCGGATATGGCGGCAGCGCTGGAAGCAGCGGGGGCCATCGAGAGGACAGAGGGGACTAGAATGGCAGCCACTGCTCCCAGCAAAGAAAGGTGGTTCGCTGACCTCTACGCGGGTGGGGTTGTGCCGGAAGACGGCAATGTTAATGGGGAAGCATCCCCATTCGGTGTAAGCATCAGTGACTCTGCCAAGGCCGATTACGACAACACCTATGTTGTTGGCGGCAGGGTAGGGTTTTGGTCCCCTGGTAATAACTGGATAGGGCTTGCACTGGATGTTTCCTATTTCGAATTGGAAGCAGAGGGTACAGAGACAAAAGTTTTGCCGGTGTCGGCACTGGTAATCCTGCGCTACCCCGGGGATAGGCTGCAGCCTTACATGGGAATTGGCGGTGGTGTTTTTTTCACCGACACCAAAGTTGATATCCAGTTGAGCGGCCAGAATAAAAATTTCTCTGACACTGCGGCCGATTTTGGACTAGACACCCGCGCCGGTTTGGCATGGAGACTATCTAAAGGTTTGGCCATATTCGGAGAGTATCGCTTTACCTACTTTGAAGCTGACTACAGTGACAAAATCAACAGCGGCGGTACGGAAAGTGATGTGAATATAGAAATCGATAGTAAGGTTCATTACTTTCTTATCGGATTTTCTTACAGGTTTTAGGGCAATCGCGTTCGGGTTGGAGGAGGGCCAGCGAGGGTTTGATGTTTAAAAACCACTTGGCGATAATAAAAATTCTCACTTTACTGATACCCGTTTTTGTCCTGGTGACAGTCCCGGCGGCCGCAGCTGGAGTGAATAAGCAAGACCGCAGAGTCTACAGATGGGGTGAAAAGAAATATGTTCATGGCATCCTCAAATCCAGTAAGGTAAGTCCCATGGTTAGAGCGGTGAAGGAAAACATGGAGGGTCGGGGCATTACAGCAAAAAGCGCAAGGGGTTTAAACGTTTCCGCCCTGTCGAATTCCCTGGTTAAAGTTGACGAGGATGGCAATATTCATACCTACATCCGGGTCCATTATTTTGGCGCTGCAGAGAGAGCTCAGCTCGAGGCCTTCGACGTCGAGATAGAAATAGTCAATGAAGAACATGGGATTATTCAGGCCTGGATACCTTTTGAGTTGGTAGAAGAAGTGGCCCAGTTCCCCTTTGTTAAGTTAATCACCCCTCCCGGATACAGAGTCAACCGAATTGGCAGCGTAACCACGGAGGGCGATGCGGTGCTGAATGCGGATCAAGTGAGGGCCCTCGGTTTCGACGGCACCGGGGTGAGAGTGGGGGTTATTTCCGATGGGGTGGACAGCATGGCTACTGCCCAGGGATCAGGAGATCTCCCGGCAGCTGTTACTATTCAAACCCATGCCGGCAGTGGTGATGAGGGTACAGCCATGTTGGAAATCGTCCACGATCTGGCTCCCGGGGCTGAGCTGGGATTCTGTGGCCCCGCAACCAGCTTGGAAATGGTTACCTGTGTGAATGATCTGGCCAACGTATTTGGCGCAGACATAATCGTGGATGATCTCGGTTTTTTTGATCAAGCATTTTTTGAGGACGACTTTGTAGCCCAGGCCGTGGCTACTGTTGTGTCAAACGGTGTTTTTTATACATCATCGGCGGGAAACTCCGCTGAGACCCACTATCAGGGAGACTATGTTGACAGCGGGGATGGTCTAGGCAGCCATCTGATCAGTGGTGCAGACAATGTGTTCGATGTCAACAGCCCTGGTAACATCCGGATTTTCTTGCAGTGGTCCGATAATTTCGACGGAACTGCCAGCGACGACTATGACCTCTGCTTACAAGGCGAGGACGCAGCGGCCTGCGCAGGTTTCAACTCTCTTCAAGATGGGGCTGGTGGTGATGACTACCCCCGGGAAGGCAGACTGCTAGATTGCACTTTGGGATGCTCCGTGCAGGTGCGTCTTGTTAGCGGCAACGCCCAGACATTAGAATTGTATGTCTTGGATGGGGGTGCCCTGGACGTGGCTGATCGGGTCGCCGCAGACTCCATCTTCGGCCATCCTGCTGTTCCAGGTGTGCTGGCCGCCGCTGCCGTTGACTGGTCTACTCCTAACACCATTGAATCCTTTAGTTCACGGGGGCCCGTAACCATTCTATTTCCAGCGCCAGAGAGCCGCCAGAAGCCGGATCTAACAGCTACCGATGGGGTAGCAGTCACCGGGGCAGGCGGGTTTCCGAGTCCCTTTTATGGTACTTCAGCCGCATCGCCCCATATTGCCGGGGTTGCCGCCCTGTTGATGAGCGGAGGAAGAACGGCAGCGGCTGTAACAACCTCTTTGAGGCAGACCGCTGTGGCTCTCGGAGCTGCCACCACCTACGGTGATGGGCGCATAGACGCCTTTGCGGCGTACGGTTTCTTGCAGGGGGCGCTCCAGTTCGAACTGCGAGTAGATAATGATGGCGGCAGCAGTAGCAACAATTTCTGTTTTATCTCGACGGCTGGTCATGGCTATTAAGCTGCCGCTCAATAAAGTTCAAAGTTCCATGTTCAAGGTTCCAAGTTTTTGACTAATTTCATGGAAATTTTCTTACTTGAAACTTTGAACTTGAAGCTATGGGCTCCGCGTTTTTTTGCCCACTGTCCCCTTGCAAACCTAAATTTCCTATTTTATTATAATAACCCTGATCCTTTTTGAGCGGATTTGCCGAACTGGGTGATAAATTTTAAGAAAAATGGCAGGAGGAAGGAGTTTGCCATGGCGACTTTTGGTAAGAGCTTAGCAATGGGAATGGTCTTGATTTTGGCACTATGCGCCTTGGGCCCCGGGGTTGTTTATGGTGGAGAGAAAAGTGGCATTGAGGGTTGGGAAATAGACAGCGCTTACAACAAGCATTACAATCTTGATGAGTGGGACAGTTTCAAGGGTATTTTTATTGGTTTCCAAAAGATAACTCCTCTTCCCGGGATGTCTCCGGGGATAGCACTCCTGGTCAAGGATGGAGATGGTGATGAAGTTATCACGGTTCACCTCGGCCCTAGCTCGTTTGTCAACCCCAATAGCATTGCGCTAAGGAAGGGAGAGAAGGTAAACGTCAAGGGAGTATGGGCTGAGATAGGGGGTCAAGAGGTATTTATGGCTTCCAAAGTTAAAAAGGGCGACTCCTATGAATTCAAAGTGCGGTTAACCAAGGACGGAAAGCCCTTCTGGACCATGAGCCCTGAGGAGTTGGCCAGGGAGAGAAAAGCCCAATAGCTGGCAAACAGGGCGGAGT
This sequence comes from Deltaproteobacteria bacterium, assembly GCA_022340515.1. Lineage (GTDB taxonomy): Bacteria > Desulfobacterota > Syntrophobacteria > BM002 > BM002 > BM002. The sequence continues at coordinate 752 of JAJDNT010000115.1, read as the reverse complement.
GATCAAGGCAGAGCGCTAAAGGGCTCTGCCTTTTTTTTGGCCAGGAAGATTGTTAGCAGAAGCAACACCTCGATCAATAATAAGACTCTTGGTGCATAAGGGTAACTGCTTGAAAACAATTGACTATGACTAGAGCAAAGTGGGTTTGGCATTGCTTTTGCTTAGTATGTTTTGCATAGAAAATTCCTCCGTAGGGTCATGGTCGATGGCAGCAAGGAACGGGCCCTTTGAAGGGGCTCAACCGGCTTTAGTCATGGGCTAGCAGAGCGAACCTATTGGGTCTGGAAAACTAAAGATGACAAAGATTTCCCCAAGTAAAGAAATCAAGGATGGCAAAACAAAAAAGGTGGCTTCTAAAAAGCTCGATTTTCTGCTGGATACCATTGATACCGAGGTAGCTAACCTGGCGGACGTTGTAAATTTGGAGGGACCCATTGTTGATGAGAAGAAATCGAAGGGAGAAGGAGGAGCAATTAGCCTCAGTGACGGTGGAAGAGGGATGGACAGCCTTGAGCTGGATATGGACTTTTTCAACGAGTCAGAGAAACCTCCAGCCGAGAAAAAATCTGCAAACACGGGGGCCAAAGCTTTACTCGACGCTATGAGTGACGCTGAGGGCGAGGTTGAAGCCATGCTGTCAGTAAAGCAGGCTTCTGGCAAACCTGCAGTTGCGCCTGCAAAGGTGGCCAAAAAGGAGAAGGTTGACTCCGACCTTGCCAAAGCACTAGATGAACTCCTCGCCACCCGTGAAG
>JAJDNT010000208.1 GCA_022340515.1 Deltaproteobacteria bacterium | reverse complement strand
TGATTGCTGAATGCTGAAAGCTCCATCCGGTAATCTCGGACTTCCGGATGGACATAGATGGAATTTAGCCAATCTGCGTTTTAACTCGAAAGCAGAAGGGATGGTGTGGTGATGAAAAGTTACCGTAAAGAACTCTGGTTTGAAGTACCTTCCCGCCGGGCCTTCATCAACATTACTCCCCAAGTTGAACAATGCTTGAGGGAGAGCGGGATCAGAGAAGGACTGGTTCTGGTTAATGCTATGCACATTACCGCTTCAGTGTTCATCAATGACGATGAAGCCGGCTTACATCATGACTATGATGTTTGGCTGGAAAAACTGGCACCCCATGAGCCTGTCTCGCAATATCGTCACAATGTGGGCGAAGACAATGCTGATGCCCACATGAAGAGACAAATCATGGGTCGCGAGGTGGTTGTGGCGGTGACAGATGGCAAGTTGGATTTCGGTACCTGGGAACGAATTTTCTATGGTGAATTCGACGGGCGTCGACGCAAGCGTGCCCTGGTCAAAATCATAGGCGAATAGGGTGGAAGCAAAGATGAAACATTTTGGCGACGAAGAGGTAAGGCAGTTTCTGACTTCCCACGGTCTAGAAACGCGGATCCATAGTTTTACCGAAAGCACTGAGAACGCTTATCTTGCTGCTGAGGCCTTGGGAGTGGAACTAGGCCAGATAGTCAAATCGGTAGTCTTTTTGGCAGATGGCAAACCGGTCTTAGTTCTGATTGCAGGAGATATGAACGTTCACGCAAAAAAACTCAAAACCCTCCTTGGAGTTCGGAAAGTTAGGATAGCCGATGTAGAAACGGTTGTGGCGGTGACTGGGTATCCGGTTGGAGCTGTCCCTCCCGTAGCGCACAGGCAGAGCATACCCACCTATTTAGATGAAAGTCTAAATCGATTCACAAAAATTTATCCGGCAGCTGGCACCACCCAGAACATGTTTGGCACCACCTTTGATGAACTGTTGAGACTCACCACCGCAGAAGTTATCGATGTAGCAACTCCGAAGAAAAAGCAGTAATCACTATGGATTATGCATCAAGCACTAGGCACTAAACTGCAACTACCATGGACTGAAAATTTTAGGTTAGGTAAAATACCTAGGTAGTGCATCTTGAAAAAATACTGTCTTTGCCTTATTGATCCATCCTCTTTCTTAGCGCTATTATCCAGAGTGTGTTCGGTAGTGCTCAGTCACCACTTGTTTTAAACTCTTTTCTCCTTACCCCACCCTTCGACCGCGCCAGACCAGAAAGGGCAACCAGAAAGGTGGGGTTTTTTTGTCCACTCCTTCCATGCTGTCAAAACCCTTGCTGACCAGAGATTGACTGACCATTTGGGGTCACTTTTTAATAATCTAATGGTTTTTGTGATTGACGGGATTTCTTGATAGAGTATATCGTGTTTTAAGGAGAGCTCTCCGTGAAGTGGCGGGCTAATCAGTAAAACCGTGACCTGCGGCCAAAAGGGATTACCCCTAAATTCCGGCTTAACCACATGGGGATCAACTCTCAAATGAGGAGGGAGATCATGTCTGTGGGTGCCTATAAGATCATTGAATTGGTGGGAACAAGTGATGTCTCTTGGGAAGAAGCAGCCAAAAATGCTGTGGAGACTGCTGGCAAAAGCTTAAGGGATTTAAGAATCGCTGAGGTCAAGCAACTGGATATGAAAATCGAAGGAGGTAAAGTTGCCGCCTACAGAGTAAGATTGAATCTCTCTTTTAAATATGAAGTAAAGTAAATTACTTTAGAAGGATGCAAGAAAACCGCTTGAGTAGACACAAGCTGTCATTTGTCTGCTCCTGCATTCATCCCTCTGAGAGCCAAGGGGTTGGTTATGGATCGTGCAGAGATTATCCATTTTCTGGAAAACTGTGAGTTGTTCAAGGGGCTGAAGCAAGAAAACCTAGAGGAGATGGCAGACTTGTTTAGGGTGGAAACCTATGCAGCCGGAGATCACATTTTTCGGCAAGGCGACCTGGGAGATCGGATCTACATAGTTGCTCAAGGTAACGTTTTTCTGGAAAGATCTTTAGATCTTGGTATACGGAAAGGAACTGCCTCTATTGCAATGCTCACTAAAGGCAAGGTTTTTGGTTGTTGGTCTTCGCTTCTAAATGAAGAGCATAGACTCATGTCCTCGGCCCTCTGCCGGAAACCAACTACGGTCCTGGCCATAAAAGGTGCAGATCTTAGAAAGATTATGCTTCGTGACAATGTACTGGGATTTGAGATCTTGGAGAGGTTCTGCTTTCTACTCAGAGACAGGCTGAAGGGCGCATATGAGGCGATGGAAGAAATTTAAAAGCTAATATTTGTGGCCCTCTAGAGCCAAATCCCTCCATATTTTCTGCCTCCTTGCTAAATCTCATCTCGACAATCAGCATATTGCCCAGACTGGTTTTATAATTTAGCGGTAATATAAATATTCAATGAATAATTGACAAAATCTAATTGCATCTTTATTGTTCTATGCACTAGTTCGGATTGTCTATGACAGCTCAATTAATTTATCGTGCCTCTGGCAGGTAAATTAAGTTTAGTTCTCAAAACTTTTTGCTGAGAAATTAAGCTTTTCATTTTAAGCCAACAGAGATGGAGAGAAGTCATGAAGAAAAAAACCATGACATTGACGCTTCTTAGTTTGACTCTGGTTGTATTTTTTTCGCTAACCGAGGCTTTGCTGGCACAGGATAGGCTGGTACCAAAGGTAGATAACTTCATCCTTCTCATAGACGAATCGGGGTCCATGTTTCTAACACAACAAGGAGGGGTTCCAACCAAAGCTGGGATGGCCAAGGGAATACTGATTGAAATGAATGAGCTTATTCCTGAACTCGATTACATAGGAGTGATTCAAACATTTCCCCCTAATAAAATTCTGGTTGGACCCAAGCGATATGATCGCAATTCATTCGCAAAGGTCATAGAAGAACTGCCGGTAAAAGGAACCATCTTTGGCAACCGGACACCCTTAGGAACCGGCATTCTTGATCTGGGTGAAGTCTTAAAGGAAATGCCTAGGGGCAAAACGGCGATTATCATTTTCTCCGACGGCGAGGAAAACTTGGGTGTAGAAGCCCTGAAGGCGCTAGACAAATTGCGAGAAAAATATAGCAATGTATCATTTCACACCGTTTCCATGTCTGATAAGGAGAAAGAAAGAGCAACTCTCAGGGAAATGAGCAACCGTACCGATGGTATTTACGTGGAGGGCAGTGATCTCCTCTCAGATAAAATGGCACTAGAGGGTTTTGTTAAAGAGGTATTTTATCTCGTACAAGCTCCTTTAGACAGCGATGGCGACGGCGTTATTGATGATGTGGACAAATGTCCCAATACGCCCAGAGGCATGGAAGTAGACGCTCAAGGTTGTCCCCTGGACAGCGATGGTGATGGAGTTGTCAATGATGCAGACAAGTGTCCTAGCACTCCGCCGGGTGTGCCTGTGGACGCCTCCGGCTGTCCCCCTGACAGTGACGCTGACGGCGTACCTGACTATCTGGACCAATGCCCCAGCACGCCCAAAGGGGCCACGGTGAACGAAGTAGGATGCTGGTCCCTGAAAGCGACTATGCTGTTCGATACCAACAGCTCCTACATAAAAGATGCTGCCCATCCGCTTTTAGACGAAGTGGTAACCATCCTGGAGAAGAATCCTCAGATAAAGGTTGAAATCCAAGGATATGCAGACAACACCGGGACTGCAGACTACAACCAGTGGCTATCTGAAAGAAGGGCCAAACGTGTAATGGATTACTTGGTGGCGAAGGGTATTGGCCTCGAGCGCTTGCAAGCCAAAGGATATGGCTCCACCCGGCCGGTGGCGTCGAATGCTACTGAAGAAGGAAGGGCTCAAAATCGGAGGGTGGAACTGAAACGTATGCCTTAGAGCTCTATACATAGGCTAACTTATTGATCGAACCTCTTTGGATGAAGGAAAAGATTACGACATCCGAGAAAAAGGCTTGCAAGAGCACCATAAGTCCTGCGAGTGTTCGAAATATCCTCTTTGTTTGTACTGGCAACACCTGCCGCAGCCCTTTGGCTGAAGCTTTTCTTAAAAAGTTGCTGGAAAAGAATTCCTTAAGTGACATGAAGATTGGCTCGGCGGGGCTTACCGTCTTACCTGGAAGCTCAGCGTCTTTCCACTCCGTACAAGTGGCCTTGGAAAATTCAATTACTTTGGAAGAGCACCAAGCCCGCCTCGTCACTGCAGAACTCATTGAACAGGCAGACCTGATTTTGGTCATGGAACCTGGACATCAGAGCCACTTAGTTGACCGCTACCCTGAGGCATCTGATAAGATTCATCTCCTCCGGCATTTTGCTCGCTATGGTTCTCAGGAGCGGGGCATTCCTGACCCTTACGGCCTCAACCTCGAAGGCTATCGTTTTTGCTTCGAGGACATCAAAGAGTGTGTGGAGTCATTGCATGAGTGGCTCCTCAAGGCCAGGTAATTCTAACTTCTCAATAGGGGTAGATAGCCAAATTCGCAATCTGCAGTCAGAATCTAAAATCTAAAATCCCAAGCACCAAATCTCAGGGCTTCAGGTGTCGGGTGTCAGGTGTCAGGAACAGGAAACAAAAAGGCTGAAACCTGAACACTAAAACCTGAAACCTTAGTTCTGAATTCTGACTCCTGACTCCTTCTTTGTGGTGTCTATTTAGTTTTCAGACTTTGCCCTCACCACTGTTTATGGTACATTCGGCAACATGACCAAGCAGAACCCATCTCAATACCTTTACCGCTTTTTTCATCCTATCCACGTCCGCTTTATTGAAACGGACCAGCAGGGTCATGTATTTTTTGGCCATTTCCTTACCTATTTCGACGTGGCCCTCACCGAGTACCTCAAAGCAATTGACTACAGTTACAACAAATTCTTGCAGGCTGGGGTTGATTTTTATTACGTGGAGTCACTCTGCCAGTACCATGATCGAGCGTTTTTTGACGAGATTCTCCATGTCCATGCCCGGGTGGGAAAAATCGGCAATTCCAGCTTTACTTTTGAGTTCTCCATCTTCGAGCCCCAATCTCAACGGTTCATTGCCAGCGGTCACATTGTCGCCGTGGCCGTTGATCCGTTTACGTCCAAGCCCACTCGCGCACCAGAAGACTTCCGCCAAGCCGTGGCTAGCTTCGAGGGCGACGACAGCCACTCGTCTTGAATCCTGCCAAATCAATAACCAGTTTGCCCAACAATCTGAGTTAGAAGCCCCCCCAAATTCGTCTAAACATCGGTTATAGTTTCTAGTGTTCCCCCCCAGGTCATTCTGCCAATCACCTAACTATTATGTAAAACCACAACACAAAGAGGAATTAGCATGCTTGCCTCAGGGGTTTGTGGTAGCCCGGGATGTATTGCTTGCCTCGGCTGCGTGAAAGACAACGCCTTTAGAAAGCCTAAGACAGCGACACAGCCGAGTACAGGTGACTGAAAAGAGGCAAGCAGTTATGATGGAGAAGTCTGAAGGGTCAGCTTAAAATGTAATAAGATCAGAAGTTGGTATTTGACCATCTTCGAAAGGGCGAAGGTGGTTTTTGTTTTTTCTGGCAAATTTTACCCTTTTTCCTTGCTTGTCGTTGCACCCGAAATATTTCGATCTTAATATAAAATCTCATTGAAATAATTGAGGACCCATTGCCAAATCTGGGAGAGCCAACTAGGAGCACAATTTATGTTTGAAAATCCATTGTTAAAAAAAATGGCAAGGGCAAAAAAACCCGCCATAATCGCCGCTATATTACTTTGTCTTTACGCTATTGGTGGATTTCTTGTCGCGCCAGCAATGATCAAATCAAAAGCACCAGCAATCATTGCCGAGCAGTTGGGACGAAAGGCCAGAGTAGAGCAGGTTAGGCTGAATCCCTTCGTGCTTTCACTTACTATCAGAGGTTTCGTCCTCGAGGAGCCAAATGGTGAGCCCTTCGCCGGCTTTGAAGAATTATATGTCAATCTACAGCTCTCCTCCATTTTTCGCCTGGCCTTCACCTTCGCCGATGTCAGCTTGATTGCACCTTACGGGCAGGTGAAGATCTTGGCAGACGGCAAGCTCAATTTTTCAGACCTCCTTGCCAAAATGGCACAAGAGGAATCCCGCCAAGATACAAGTGAGGAATTGCCTCCTGTAAGGGTCCAACGTTTGCACATCGAAGGGGGACGATTAGTCCTTAGTGATCTGTCCATGCCCACTCCCTATGAAGAGACGATTTTTCCCTTGCAACTTACTTTAAACAATTTCAATACTCGCAAAGATACGGGCAGCCCCTATAATTTCACTGCTTCCGTGGGTGAAAGCACGGTTATTAGCTGGGAGGGGGACCTCTCGGTCAACCCCTTAGGCTCGCAAGGAAGGTTTGCCATTAACAAAGTAGATACGGTCGATCTGTGGAATTACATTCAGGATTACGTCAATTTTAAAGTGACTAGTGGAAAGGTGGATATCTCCGGCAGTTACATGTTTGCCTTAAGTGGTACTTCTCCAAATATTGAGTTCACCCAAGGAGAAGTTGAACTCAGTCAGTTGATATTAGTTGTAAAAGAAAGCGAAAGTATGATCCTTTCGGTACCTTCTCTTTCCATGCGCGGCGCCGAGGCAAATTTAGCTAAGAAGCAGGTTGTGGTCGCTGCGGTTAGTTCAAAGGGGGCCAGGGCTAATGGGTGGCTCGCACCCGATGGCAAGTTCATGCATGAGACGGTATTTGCCTTGGATGGTCTCAAGGAGAGGCTCGATAAGTTTTTGGCGACCGGAGATGAACCGAAAGAGGATACCGAACCTTGGATCATAAACATTGATGAGGTGAATCTTGAAAACTATGGGGTGTACTTCGAGGACCGTACTCTCAAGAAACCAAAACAGATTAACCTAGATTCAATAAAGCTTGCCCTAAAGAATTTAAGCAATAAAAAAGATTCCCAGGCTGAAGTCGACCTTGCTTTGAAGCTAAACCAGACGGGGATTGTCCAGGTTAATGGGTCGACCACCATTAACCCGCTGTCGGCCGATCTTACCCTCAAGGTGGCCCAAAACCCCGTTAAACCCATGCAACCCTATGTGGATGAGGTTGCCCCGGTTGAACTGGTTAGTGGTACAACAAATCTCGAGGGCCGGCTAAGGTATCAATCCTCGGGTGGCACTGGGCCGAAAATTCGCCTTGAGGGCCAGGCTGGTATTGAAAATCTCAGAACCTTTGATCGGAGCAAATCGGAGGATCTTTATTCCCTTAAAAAACTGGCGGTCAAAGGACTGGCACTTGAGCTTGATCCTAATAAGCTGAGTGTAGCTGAGGTTTTTCTAAGGGAACCTGACTTCAAGGTCGTTATCTGGCCCGATGGTAAGATCAATGTGCTAACCATTTTATCCATGAAAGACGATTCCACCAAGGAAGCCAAGACCGGCAAGGAGGTGGAAACACTCTTGGATAAGGTGGTTAAATATATCACTCTCCAAATAGAGGGCCCCATGCCAATCACCGTTGATACTGTCCGGGTTGAAAACGGCGCGGCCGATTTTTCCGACCTTTTCATAAAACCGAATTTCGCTGCAAATGTCAGAAACCTCAGGGGCAGTGTAAAAGGTTTGTCCTCCAAGCCTGGGACACGGGCAGATGTCTTGCTGGAGGGCGAGGTTAACAAATACTCTCCGGTGAAAATATCCGGCCAGATAAATCCTTTCACCAAGGATAAATTTGCTGACCTGGCATTGTCATTCAAGAACTTCGACCTTAGCTCAACCTCCCCCTACTCAGGTAAGTTCGCGGGCTACATTATTGAAAAAGGCAAGCTGTCATTGGATGTGAAATACCGGGTGTCTGAAAATATTTTCACCGGTGAAAATAAAATTACTGTGGAACAACTCACCCTGGGTGAGCGGGTGGCAAGCCCTGATGCTACTAAATTGCCGGTAAGCCTTGGGGTCGCCTTGCTCAAGGATGCCAAGGGCAATATTAAACTCGATGTTCCCGTTGAAGGTGACATCAACGATCCTCATTTTGACTATGGTAAGGTTATAGCGGGCGCTTTGGCTAATACGATCACCAAAGTGGTGAGTTCTCCTTTTGCCGCCCTCGGGAGTCTTGTTGGCGGAAATGGTGAGGAACTGAGTTACGTAGAGTTTGAATTCGGCAGTGCGAACCTTGCTCCAGAACAGATAGAGAAACTAGATAAACTGGCCAAGGCACTCGAGGAGCGACCGGGGTTGCGGCTGGAAATTATAGGCAGGGCCGACAGGGAAAATGATCGGTCTGTACTGAGTAAAATTGAAAACAAGGCAGTTGATGATGAGAGGTTGCTACTGCTCGCTCGGGACCGGTCTGGGCAAATTAAGACTCACCTGTTGGAAACCAGAGAAATCCCGGCCGAGCGGATCTCCCTCATTCGCGAGCAGATACTTGATTCGCCAGAGGGCGATCAGGCCCGGACCAATTTAAATTTGGCGGGTACCTGATTGGATTATGTGATTATGGAAAACGAGGAGCTTTTTGAAAAACTGGCTCTAGAGGTTGCCGAGTGGGAACACTCACCCTATTACCTCAAGGAGAAAGAACTTTTTGATCTCGAACGTTTTTTGCTGGACCACCAAGCCCATACCCTTAAAGAAAAGCTCGAGGAGACCTACGGTAAACCTCTTAATCAAAAGTTCTGGTCCGGCTCTCTCGCCTACCAGCGGCTGAGGCGAACGCGGAAGGTAGTAAAAGAAATGGATGCGGAGCAGGAAAGGAAAAGAGAAGAGTTTGCTGAGTCACTGGTGGAAAACAAAAAGGCCCGAGAGCAATTACTGAGAGATATGAGACCAAGTCAGCGCCGAAGCAAACTTAGGGTCGTACCCGGTGGGCAGAACAATTCATCAAAAAAATAACTCCCCCAAATCCAAAACTTTATCCACTACACCCTATAACCTTACACTTAATCCGACTAATTCATGAATCACTTGCTGCGACCACGGGTATGGCCGTCCTTCCTGGCGTCCTCGGGTGTCGGCCCCTGCGACGTACCATTCAGGTGCGCCTCGGACCCAACACCCTGCGGGTGCCAGGTGGCACACCCATCCTCGCGGTCTCCCGACAGCAATTCATCAAATATCCGGATTAAAAATCCCCCTTTTAAAAAAGGGCGACTGTCGCAAATCAGGATTCTCCCCTCCCTCCTTTGATAAAGGGGGTACAGGGGGATTTCTGGGTCGGCAAAGAAAAGTAGCCCCCTTTTGAAAGGGGGCTACAGATTAACTGAATACAGGTGAACTGCCTTACCTAATCGCAGTAGGCTGACAAAGGTGATCGGCCTCCATGGCGACTCTGCCGCAACCCGAGCAGGTATATTTCATGGCTGCCAGTTTATCCCTACACATGTGTCTGGTATCCGTCTCGGGCTTGCCGCAAAAACTGCACTTGGCCGCATCTCCACAGGGATTGCACAGATGTCCAGGTTCACTTGCAACTGCTCCACAATTTTTACAGGTATATGCCATATCTGTTCTCCTTTCAATGACTCAATAAACCAACTAAAAACCTTTTCTACATTACAACTTAACATTATCGTTAAGTACGAAACCCTAGATGTCAACCCCGCCTCGCATAAAGTCGGCTCCATTTGTCATTACGCACTTGGCATTTATCGTCTATCCAGTGGAGATTAACTTAAACAGAGAGACCCTTGTTTCCAATGTGCGATGAGAAATGATCAAGGTGAAATGACAGATGCTATGGCTTGATTATTGCAGAGCCAAACTCTCCATCTTGCCTTTGTTTTCTTCGCCTGTGGTTAAAGGTGTGATGGAAAAGGAGATTAGTTATGCTCACCAAGGAAAAGGTCGCGGCGATCTTCAAGAGTGTTGCTCGTATATTCCCTGGAATGCCTTCCTACCAGGAGCGAGAAGGGTTGAGAACTCAAGACAAGATCATCCGCGAACAGTTGGCAGCCAGAATAGTTGAGCAGGTAAACCATATACAAGCAATTCAATCTAAGCTTGCTAACAAAGCCATTCTCCAACCCTTGAGTCATTTGGACAGGCAGGCACGCAAGATGATGCGACTGGCCGATACTATTCGCTTTGCCAGCTATGGCTATGCCGGTCTTTTTGCGAGAGTAAAAGTGGATGAGCAAAAACTTGCACAGCTGTATGATTACGACCTCTCTTTGCATCAAGTAATCGAGGAGATGGCAGTAGCGGTTGGCAATTTGAGTCAACGCCAGGATGACGAGTGGAAGACAGTCTCTTTGGACGATTTCCAGCTGGTCATCAATCGACTAGAAGAAAGGTTGCAAAAGCGCGAACTAGTATTCACTCAGAATTAGTCCATGCTCTAAAATCGCATAGCGCTTAGCGCATTATTACACGGTAACGGGCGCTCTGCGCCATGCGCGATCGAAAGGAGCACCCCCATGGCCGTTTTTCTAGAAGTCATCGAATGGTTCGACGAAACTGGTCGTACCATGATGCATCGCATCCCTCCACAAGGATCAGCCGACATCAAGCTGGGAGCCCAGTTAATTGTCCGTGAAAATCAGGCCGCTATATTTTTTCGGGACGGGAAGGCCTACGATATTCTCGGACCAGGTCGGCATACCCTCTCAACTCTGAATTTACCCCTGATCACCAGAGTACTAAGCCTTCCTTTTGGTACCAAGAGTCCCTTCAGGGTTGAGATCTATTTTGCTAACACCAAGATCTTCACCCACCTCAAGTGGGGCACGAAGGAACCCGTTGCCTTTAAGGACGCCGAACTCGGCCTAGTCCGTCTTCGCGGATTCGGCACTTATACTATGAGGATTACTCAGCCATTATTGTTTATCAACACCCTCGTCGGCACTCAGGGGATCTATGGTACCGAAGAGATCGAAGACTTCCTCCGCGATGTAATAGTCAGCAGGGTTAACGACCTTTTGGGTGAAATGTTGGACACTATCTTCAATCTGCCCGCCTATTACGACGAATTAGGTGCAGCAATTAAGAGCAGGGTGCATGAGGACTTTGCTCGCTACGGTATCAGTCTTCTTGATTTCTATATCAACAATATTACCCCTCCGGCTGAGGTTCAAAAAATGATCGACGCCAAAGCCGGCATGGAAGCTGTGGGCGATCTTGATAGCTTCATGAAGTTCAAGGCTGCCAAGGCAATGGGGGACGCAGCCACAGCTGAAGGGGCTGGGAATGCTGCAAGTGGCATGGGGATAGGTTTGGGTGCCGGTTTGGGCATGCTCATTCCCGGCATGCTTCAGAAAACTATGCAAGAGGGTCACTTACCCACTCAAAAACTGACAAGTTGTCCTGCCTGCCAGGCCCAAATACCCATGGACGCCCGTTTTTGTTCCAACTGTGGTCATCAAATCGTAACGATCAATAAATGTCTACAGTGTGGCCAGGATCTTCCCGCCGGTGCCAACTTCTGCATGAATTGTGGCGCCAAGATAGAAAAAAAATTCAAAAAATGTCCGAAATGTGGGCATGAGGCGCTGCCTGAGGCCAACTTTTGTAATGAATGTGGCGAGAAACTGCCATAGGCGGTTCAGGGTCTTCGTCGCTGACGAAATATTGGGATCCACGACCTACCATCAAAACAATTTGGTGTAGACATAGATGCAGATAAAGGTTGATTGCCCCCAGTGCGGGGGGAAAATAATCTTTGATGAGGAAATTGAAGTAGTACGCTGTCCTTACTGCAGTTCAACCAATCAGATTAGCGGTAAATCCGGTCTGCCCCGCTTTATGTTTCCTCCCCGTTGGAGTTTCGAAGAGAGTCGACACCGGTTCTCAACCCTCCTCAGCAGTAAAAAATCATTGCGCTTGCGGGAAAAAGGACTTCATTTAGTTTATGGTCCGTACTGGCGGACTAAAGGGATGGTCTTCCATTGGGCCCTGGGTAAGAAACATAGTATTTCCAAGATAGGTACCCGTTCGTGGGACGACGCCAAGGAACTCAAGACCAAACACTTCGACTTCACTTTTCCGGCATACAGAGAACCAGATCTCGGTTTGGATACTCTTGGAGTGCGCCCTGCCGCAATACCCTTGCAACTCTTTCACCACAGCAGGCTTTCAGGCACTGAGTTAGTGCTTAGTCCAGAGGTCAGCCTGCAGGAGGCAGTAGACCATAGTAACAATTTCTTAACTTTTGGTTTCTCTGATCGAAACTTGAAGGTGGAACTCGAAGATACCCAACTGGTAGGAGAAGTTTACTCTCTTGTTTATTTTCCCTTCTGGGTTCTGGAGGTTGGGGCAAATGGGCAAAACAGTTTGCTGATAATCGACGGCGTGGCCAATGTAGTTAGGAAATCCATATGGGAGCAAGATTTCGCCGCATATTTCCGAGAAACCGCCTCAAGCAAGTGGGCAAGCAATTTTGGTGATCTCCGTTTAATTCCATTTACCTGTCCCGTCTGCGGCTGGGACCTTCCCTTCACACCTGATAGTAAAACCCACATTTGTCCCACCTGTACTCGAGCGTGGGCTGAGCATAGGGGCAGTTACCAAGAAGTTGACTACCACTTGGTAGGGTTGCCTGATGAGTTCGATAAGCCTATCCACTACATGCCCTTCTGGGACTTAAAAACTCATATTCGCACCTCCCAAGGGGTGCTTAAAACCAAGTCCGACTTGCGCAAATTGATACCGGCCCTCCCCACAGGAAAAGGAAGGGGAAACGGGTCTGACTCAATCCGCTTTCTGATTCCGGCATTTAGGATCAAAAATCTCAAATCCCTCTCCAAGCTTGCTCATATTTTCTGCCTCAGTCCGCCTTCCCAAAAACTCCGGGCTAAGGAGAATCTCAAAAAGGAGATTTTCCAGGGAGTGTCTTTGGCGGGTCAAGAGGCAGAACAATTGGCCCAAGTGGTGCTAATCTCCATGGTGCCGAAATATCACCGTCGCGCCCGTAATTTGCTCAAGGACTCCGAGTTTGAGTCAGGGCGGCCCCGGCTGGTGTATTACCCTTTTTACCGTAAAGGAATATACCTCCGGGAAGCCAACTCCAATCACGCCATCCAGTTTGCTACCGTTGTGCTAAACTCCCACAGCTAACCACAGAGAAAAATTAAATCGCTGAAGTCGCACAAACCGTAGAAGTCGACTAACGCAGAGGTCAGAATTCGGCGATCAGAGATCAGCCTTAATACTGACCTCTGAGTTCTATCCGCTGCCAGCTGAAAGCCTTGAGCCTGTCGGGAGGCTGCCAGCTGTCTTTCTCTATGCCCAATGCCCCATTCTTTTTCTGACAACGGACAAACAATTTGCAGAATTGGTTGAAATAGTAAAAAGTTTCCATAAAATAGAGGGAACTCGTCTGGCTGCTCGATTCTGGATTTTATTTGTAATATCCACTATCCAGGATCTAGTATCCAGTTTCTCGCATAATCCAATTAATTAAGATTTACGCTAACTGGTCCCATAGTATGGTTTTATTTAGCAATCGCACCTCTCGCCTTTCTCGCTCAGGGTCCATCAGCTTTCCTTGGTTTGACATCTTCAAGTTTCTTCTGGTCATTCTTGCTCTTGGATGGCTTCTCTACAGAGGGACTGATAGATTGGGCTATAACTGGCAGTGGCACCGAGTGCCCAGATACATCTTAAGCTTGGAAGATAGTAAGCTTGTACTGGGTCCTTTAATCGACGGCTTGATTGTAACTTTACGCATCTGCTCCTGGAGCCTGGTACTAGCCGCCCTTTTTGGTCTGGTGACAGCGCTGTTGAGAATGTCCGACTCTTTCGTGGGCAGAACCGTGGCTCGAGGTTATTTGGAGCTGATCAGAAACACCCCCCTTCTGGTCCAATTGTTTTTCATCTATTTTGTTCTTGGCCCAGTAATGGGGATCGACAGGTTTACTTCGGGGGTGCTGGCACTCAGTCTATTTGAGGGAGCCTATGCCTCGGAAATCTTCCGGGCTGGCATAGTCTCCGTCGACAAAGGACAGTGGGAGGCGGCCCATAGTCTTGGTCTCAGCGTGATCCACAGCTATAGGTATATAATACTGCCCCAGGCTATAAGGCGGATACTACCTCCCCTCACCAGTCAGGCAGTCTCGCTGCTTAAAGACTCGGCCCTGGTATCCACTGTGGCCATATACGATTTGACCATGCAGGCGCAAGTGATAATCAGTGAGACTTTCTTAACTTTTGAGGTATGGTTCACTGTGGCAGCCATCTACCTGGTTCTCACAGTCATGCTGTCAGCCACTGCTGACATCCTGGAACATCGTTTTTTAACCTAGCCTGGAAAATTCCGATGCCAAGAAGGACCCTGGGTGATTACATCATTGAAGTAGAGGGAGTTTACAAGACTTTTCCCAGTGGTGTCCAAGCCCTTCATGATTTCTCTACCAAGATCCGCCGCAGGGAAGTTGTGGTAATCATAGGTCCCTCGGGCGCCGGAAAATCTACTTTACTTAGGTGTCTAAACGGCCTCGAGGATTTTGATAAAGGCACGATTACTATTGACAGCATTCCTCTTGATGAGGACAAGGAGCATCGTTTAGAAATTCGTAAAGAGGTAGGCATGGTTTTCCAGTCTTTCAACCTTTTCCCTCATCTGACCGTGTTAGAAAATGTCAATCTAGCGCAAGTGTTGGTCAGGAATAAGAGCCGAGAACAGGCCACAGAGACTTCTATGTCCTTGTTGGAGAAGGTTGGCATTCCGGAAAAGGCCAATTTCTATCCTGGCCAACTCAGCGGTGGGCAACAACAGCGAGTTGCCATTGCCCGGGCCCTGGCAATGGTACCAAAAGTAATGCTCTTCGACGAGGCAACTAGTGCTCTCGATCCAGAAATGATTGGCGAAGTCCTCGAGGTCATGAAAACCCTTGCCCGGGAGGGAATGACCATGGTGGTGGTTACTCACGAAATGGGATTTGCACGAGAAGTTGGGGATCGGGTGATATTTATGGACGAGGGAAGAATTGTGGAAGAAGGATCAGTGGAGAAGATCTTTGTCGATCCACAGGAAGAGAGAACTAAACAGTTCATCAGCCAAATTCTTTGAGGGAGTGGAGCATGGGGCATAGGGCAAAGGGCATAGAGTAAGGCGAGACAGGGAGTTAAAGGCGAAAGTCGGAATGCGGAACGCGGAATTCTTTTCTGTCTTCAGAAGCAACGGGTTACCCTGTTCACCGTTTACCCTTTACGATTTGACTAATTAACTCATTAACAAATTGACCAATTGACGCTGTGCGCCATGCGCTTTGCGAATTCATTTGAGAGGAGGGAAAGATGAAAACACTTCGGGGATTCCTGCAAGCTCTAATCACCGCCACTCTGGTTTTTTCCTTGGTGATATCGGCCTCCGCAGGTAAGTTGCAAAAACAATTAATTGCCGAAAGCACCATCGAAACAGTAATTAAGCGGGGAGTACTTCGGGTGGGCATGTCCACTTTTGTTCCCTGGGCAATGAAGGATAAGACTGGTAAATTTATTGGTTTCGAAATCGAGGTTGCCACTCGACTGGCAAAAGACACCGGGGTAGAGGTTGAGTTCATTCCAACCAAATGGGATGGTATCATTCCTGCCCTCCTTACCGGAAAGTTCGACGTCATTATAGGAGGCATGACTATTCGACCGGAGCGCAACCTCAAAGTAAACTTCACCATTCCTTACGATTACAGTGGCCAAACGATCTGTGCCCACCAAAAACTGGCTGCTGGCTTCAAAAAACCCGAGGACTTCAACCGTCCAGAGGTGATTCTTGGAGCCCGACTCGGATCCACATCGGTGCCCGCGATAAAGCGGTTTATGCCCAAGGCAAAGCTCCGCCTTTTTTCAGAAGAGCCCCAGCTCTATCAGGAATTGCTCAATGGCAACCTCCATGGAGTTGTCGCCTCTCTGCCGACTCCGGCTTACCAGGCCTTAAAATATCCAGATGTCCTCTTCGCCATCACTGAGCCGTTTTCTCGCGAGCTCATAGGATTTGCCGTTCGCAAGGGTGACTTCGACACCCTCAACTATTTCAATAGTTGGATTCGTTCAGTCGAGGCTGAAGGCTGGCTATTAGAGAGACATAATTACTGGTTCAATACCAGGGAATGGGAGAGCTTGATTCAATAGGTAGCCCTGGATAAATGTTAAATACGAAATTACCAATGACAGCTTTGAGAAAAAGGAAAATTAGAATAACCCCCCTCGATCTTTTGATCTTTTTGCTCATTTTGGCCGGTGCTATTTACCTCAGTTACAAGATCAGAATCGGGCTTAACTACAACTGGAATTGGCAAGCCATACCCCAATACTTTTTCCGTTACGACCCAGAAAGGGGCAAGTGGGTAGCCAATCTAATCATGCAAGGTCTCTTCACCACCATCCGACTGAGTATCTGGGGTACGGTTCTGGCCACCGTTGTCGGGACTATCGTGGGGTTTTGCCGTCTAAGCCCAAGACTGTTTTACCGCCTCATGGGCCGAACCTACGTAGAATTAATCCGCAACTTGCCCCCTCTGGTTCTGATCTTTATTTTTTACTATTTTGTCAGCAGCCAGATCATGCCTATTTTGGCCATTGATGACTTGATCCTGACCCAGCCTAAGATTGTGCAGCGGGCCTGCTCAATCCTCTTGGCACCTCCCCCTTTTATCTCTGCCTTTGTCTCCGCCCTAGTTACCCTGGCCGTTTTTGAGGGAGCATATATTGCTGAAATAGTTCGGGCTGGTATTCAGTCAATCGACCAGGGGCAGTGGGAGGCTGCTTATGCCTTGGGCTTATCGAAATGGCAACAGATGCGCTATGTCATCTTTCCCCAAGCAGTGCAAAGA
>JAJDNT010000206.1 GCA_022340515.1 Deltaproteobacteria bacterium | reverse complement strand
TGTACCGAAAAAATCACCTTCCAGGACGGTAAGGTTCCCTGCGTTTTCAATGTGATCTGCTTTCTTGCCCCCAACTTCGCCATAAAGATTGACTTTGTAAGTACCCGCTGCCAGAGGCAGGCTTGGTATACTACATACCACCTGACCTTGTGCTGGAAGGTCGTCAAATACTTTACCTGTAAGACGCGAGGCGCAGGTGAATAACATGTTGCCGTGGATGTCTTTGACAGCAACTGAAAAAACCACTTTGCTGAGTGGCTCTGGCCGGTTTGCCCGGTATTCCAGAATTATAAAAGCCTGCTTTGCGCTGGTGAGAGGGGCGGACATATGAGCTTCGTACTTAGAACGCGCGAACCTCAATCTGGTGAAACGCAAAGTCCCATTGCCACTCCTATCTTTGCGTTCCAAGAGGGGAATGCTCATTTGATTATCAATATTAGCCTGGTAGAACTCCACCACTCGATCCGTGTAGTCTAAGAGTTTGAGATTTCCCTCTTCGATGCACATACATAAATGGCAGAGATGCGATACGGCTGCCATATTGTGGCTTACAAACAGAACCGTTCTCCCTTGATTCGCGACGGCATCCATCTTTCCAAGACACTTCTTCTGGAAGGCCGCATCCCCAACGGCCAGCACCTCATCCACCAGTAGGATCTCTGTTTCTAGATGTGCGGCAACAGCAAATGCTAGACGCACATACATACCACTGGAATAGTATTTTACGGGGGTGTCAATAAATTTTTCAATCTCAGCAAAGTCCACAATCTCGTCGAATTTAGTGGCAATCTCAGCCTTCCTCATCCCGAGGATGGCACCATTGAGATAAATGTTTTCGCGGCCCGTTAGTTCCGGGTGAAAGCCGGTCCCCACCTCTAACAGCGACCCCACGCGGCCGTGAATCTCTGCGAATCCTTCCGTAGGTTCGGTGATACGTGACAGAATTCTTAGCAAAGTGGTCTTGCCCGCACCATTAGGCCCGATGATACCAACTACCTCACCACGCTTGATCTCGAATGACACACCTCTAAGGGCCCAAAGTGTTTCCTTCATGTCCGTTGCACCAGATGGCTGCCCCCGTAACAGCTTGCTGGCACGTCGAAAAGGCGCCACAAAAGCATGGGAGATCGAATCACGTAGGGTCCTGAACTCATTTTTTTGACCACCAATGCGATACTGCTTTCCAAGGTTAATTGTTCGAATAACGACTTCGCTCATGCGATCCAGCCTATATCACGTCGGCAAAGGTTTTTTCCATGCGCCTGAAGAAAAATACACCACTAACAAGTAACAGCAAGGCAACTAGGGTAGATACGATAATAATCGGACCGGGAGCCGTGTCCGTACCAAGCAGGGCCCAACGGAATCCTTCAACCACTCCCACCATAGGATTTACGCCATACAAAATCCGCCACGGCTCTGGCAGAAGACTACTCGGGTATGCAATGGGTGTCGCAAACAACCAAAATTGAGTAAGAAAGGGCAAGGTATAGCGGACATCGCGAAATTGGACATTCAAGGCTGAGAGCCACAGTCCCACTCCTAAAGCAGTGACAAAAGCCAGTAACAAGAGCAATGGCAACCAAATACTGTTGACTGTAGGGTAAATCTCATAGAAGAGCATCATTCCCAGCAAGACAATAAATGCCAGTACAAAGTCGATGACCCCTGAAATAACGCTAGATATAGGCACGATCAAACGAGGGAAGTATACTTTCTTAATCAGATCGGCGCTGCCCACCAGACTATCTGAAGACTGGTTTAGTCCATTGGCGAAAAACATCCATGGAACAAGGGCCGCATATGCAAAGATCGGGTAAGGGATTCCGTCCGAGGGCACTTTTGCCAGTTTGCCAAAAAAAAGACTGAAGACCACCATAGTGAAAAAAGGCTGGATAATAGCCCAAGCAGCACCAAGAACAGTCTGCTTATAGCGCACCTTGATGTTTCGCCAAGTCAAGAAGTAGAGGAGCTCTCGATACTCCCACAGTTCGAGGAGGTTGAGTGAAATCCATCCCTTCGATGGCTTAACAGTAATCACAGGAGCCCCTGTTGACATAGCTTTTATCCTTGTTACAGGGCAGTCCACGCCCAAGCAACTACCCTTGTATGAACATCTTGAAACCGTAGAGTTTTCTTCTCAGGTCGTCCTGAGTTCGAATTCCAATGGCCATTCGTATCATCTGGCTGGGCCGGAGGTAAAACTCCCTGAGCCCTCGATCGATGAGCTGATCTATCTCCTCCTTGTTTAGCCCTGGATAATCTAGGACTGTCACCTGCTCCCAGTTTTCATCCACCCACTCCCGCCAGGTTTCTGGCACGAGAGAACCGTTTTGACGAGCCTGCTGGTAAATCTCGGTCCCCGGATAGGCGCAAATTCCGGAGAACTGTACTGTATCCATGGGTAGTGATTTGGCGAACTCTATGGTCTTTAGGGCTGATTCCATGTTCTCGCCTGGGGCACCGAACATAAAGCAGCCGTGCACTGTAAATCCGAGTCTTTCCGCTTCTTTGGCCAGACGAACCGACTGCTCCAAAGTCGTGCCCTTCCTCACCGCGTCTAGGGCCTCCTGGGTGCCAAACTCGAAACCCACCATAAGCATGCGGCATCCGGCTCGCTTCATCAAGGGAAGAAGCTTTAGATCGACGTCAGTACGGCAGTTGCACGACCAAGTGACTTTGAGATTTCTCTCAAGAATTTCTTTACACACGCCCTCTACGTGTTTTGGCGAAGCGGTAAAGGTGTCGGTTTCAAACATCACCTCCCTCAGGTAAGGAAAGAGCGAGAAATCGTATTCAATCTCATCTACCACAAGCGTAGGATCTCGCATCCTGAGCTTTTTCCCTTCCATCAAAGGTACATCCCTGCAAAATGTGCACCGGCCAAAACACCCCCTGCCCGAAATAAGGGTGATAAAAGGAAACCGCTTGCCTGCATCCCTATACCACTTGGGGTCTATATGCTGCCAGGACGGAAAAGGTAAACTATTAACCTCGAGATAGGGCCTTGATGATGTGTGCACAAGTTTGTTTGCCTGATCAAGATAGGATATGCCCTCAATTTCCGAAAGCTTCCATATAGCCCAGCCGGAGCTCGCCAATTGCGCCAATTCGCGCAAGGTATAGTCGTATTCCCCTCGAATCACAACGTCCAGAGTGCCGTTGGCTCTTTTTAGGGTATCATCAGGTTCGGCGGTCACGTGAGGCCCCACGGCAACGGTTTGGCAGTCGGGAAGGAGCTCTTTAGCCAATGATGCGTAACTGAGGTCGGAATCTATGGAAGGCGTGGTGGTGTGCAGGACCACAAGGTTAGGCCTGCTCTTTTTCAGCGCCGACAAAACCTCCTGGAGTTCGAGGTTCAACACCGGGCCATCCAGGAAGTCTACTGTAAATCCCGCCTCCTCGAGAACAGCCACCGCTGTGAGTAGCCAATCCGGGTGGCGCTGCACCCGTCCTCTTGATCTGGCGGCCCAGCGAGCAGAGCGGCAAAAATCTTGTACCACTGGCGGGTTGAGTACGAAAACATCAGCCATATTATTAATTTCATTACATTTAAGTTTTTCGCTCCACAGAAGAAAAAGACACTGAGAAAATATGCATTTTCAATGCCGGGAAATACCTCCCTTGCAATCAATCGCTTTCAGTGCTGCCTGGGACTCTGCGGTGAGAAACTAGATTTGCGAAATCTATGCCGGCGTTACCAGAGGTTCTCTGTCTTGTAATAATCCATTAAGGCGAAGCATTTCCTTTTCAATCCTCTCTATTTCCTTTCCATCCGTCAAGTTTTCCAGATGTTGCGCGTACAATCTCATGGCCTCCGGGTAATCCTCTCTCATAGTTGCAATAATGGCCCGGATTGTGAGAGAGCCAGGGGAAGGATTTCCCGCGACGAATCTTTTCTCATAACTGCTTAAGGTTTTGTTCAAATCTTGCTTTTCATGGCTCTTTAGAAAGGCAAACTCTTCCGAGTCAGGCCTCAAACCAAACATTCTCCTGACTAGATCAAGACGTTGGGATGATTCTCCAAGATAACCGTAGAGTTTTACAAGATGTATCCGGGGAGCCAGGGAAAAAGGCTCAAGGGCCATTGCTTTTTCAAAATGGATGTTAGCTTCCTGAAAACGGCCAGTCTTTTCCAAGATGATGGCAAGATTGTAGTTGGCGGCCAACGACCAGGGATTATTTTCCAGTGCCTGACGGAAGGCTGCTTCCGCTTCTTTATAGTCTCTCTCTAAATAATGGATCTGCCCCAACATGAGAAAGGAACTAGTCGACTGGGATTCGGCTTCAGCCTGTCTGGTGAAATAGAATTTCGCTCTGGCGAAGTTCTCCAGTCGGTAGAAGGCCATACCTCGATAATAATCCACTTGCGGTAATCCATCTGTTAACTTGACCAGGACCTCCGCAACAGCTGCTGCTTTGTGGTTTTGACCCATTTGTAGATGAGCCTCAATAAGATCAAGATAGGCGGGCAAATAGATAGAAGCAGGTGCTAAAGCAAAGAGCCTTTCCAGATAGACACGTGAGTTTTCCCACTGATTCAGCTTTCCATAACTCCTGGCGATCTGGTAGAGTGCCTCTTTATAGTCTGGCTTTCTCTCCAATGCTTGCAGGTCCAGGGTAACGGCCCTCTCATAGTTCCCCTCCGTAAAGTAGGCTATAGCTAGATTATGGTAGGGAAGGGGATAGTCCGGAGAGAGTCGAT
>JAJDNT010000080.1 GCA_022340515.1 Deltaproteobacteria bacterium | reverse complement strand
CTACCCGGGCCGAAAATGTGAGCAAATCCCTCGGTTTTCATGATGAAGGGGTATTTTGACTTGTCGTTTACCTTGCCGTCGGCGGTAAGCATGGGCGGCCAGCCACCATCCGGCACATCGCCTACCCATTTTTCGCCGGTCCAGCTAATTACCGGATGCCGCGGATCCCACGGTTTGCCGTAACGGTCAACTGAAGCCCGGTTATAAATAATCCGCCGGTTTATCGGCCAGCACCAGGCCCACTCGGAGTAAAGGCCAATGCCAGATTTATCTTCGGTGCTACGGCGAGCTGCCATGTTGCCTTTCTCTGTGTAGCTCTGGCAATAGAGCCAGTTCCCCGACGAAGTTGTACCGTCAGACTGCAAAAAGGCGAAGCTGGGAACCAAGGTTCCAGCCTTGTAAGTCTTGTCCTTGATAGTGACATCGGCGAGAAAGTAACCGTTTATCTCCTTGGCCACCTTGTGCGCGTCGTACCGCCCATTGGTGGTGTAATCCCACTTGAGGTTCAAAATGGGCTCAGGGAAAGCTCCTCCCTCTCCTTTATAGAGCTCTCGAATCTTGTTGAAGAGCTCCACCATGATGTCACCATCGGGCTTGGCCTCCCCGGGGGGATCCGTGGCCTTGTAACGCCATTGCATCCAACGGCCGCTGTTGGTAATGGATCCTTCTTTCTCCGCAGAAGCAGCGCAGGGCAGGAAGAAAACCTCGGTCTTGATCCTCTTGGGATCCATACCAGGCCCCTTCCAGAAAGAGCCTGTTTCGTTGTCGAAGAGATTGACGTTTACCATCCAGTCCAGCTTGGTCATCGCTTCCCGGTTCTTTCCAGCATTGGCGCCGGAGCAGGCCGGATTTTGACCCCAGGCAAAGAAGCCGGTGAACTCACCCCTGTACATACCGTCAAAGATATGGAGCCAGGAATAGGTCTTGCCGGCATCCAGCTTTGGCATCCAATCATAGCCGAAATCGTTGGACGACGTAGCCTTGTTCCCGAACATGGACTTGAGAAGACTTACCATGTACTTGGGCTCATTCTGCCACCAATTGGCGCTCATGGGGTCTTTACTCGCCGGCCTCCTTTTGAGGTAGTCGGCCAGTGTCGGCCAGGTGGTGCTGGGAGTAGCCATGTAGCCGGGAATGATGTGGAAAAGCAAGCAGTGGTCCGTTGAGCCCTGGACGTTTGACTCACCCCTCAGGGCGTTGACCCCACCGCCGGCAACTCCCATGTTGCCCAACAACAACTGGATGATGGCCATGGTCCTGATGTTCTGCACTCCCACGGTGTGCTGGGTCCAGCCCATGGCGTACATGATGGTACCGGACTTGCCCTTTTGGCCAGTGGCCGCGTAAGTCTTGTAAACCTCGAGTAAGTCCTTTTGGGGTGTTCCAGTAATCTGAGAAACCTTATCCGGGGTGTAACGGGAAAAATGTTTCTTCAGTTGCTGGAGCACACAGCGTTCATTTTTCAGGCTATAGTCTTTCTTGGGGACACCGTTTTCGTCCTTTTCAAAGGCCCATTGAGACTTGTCATAGGACTTAGTTGCCTTGTTGTAGCCGGAGAATAATCCATCCTTGAAGGAATACTTTTTACCCAAGATGAAACTGGCATTGGTGTAATAAGCTACGTACTCTTTGAAATACAAATTGTTTTCAAGTATGTAGTTGATCATCCCGCCAAGAAAAGCAATGTCTGTTCCTGAGCGCAAGGCCGTGTATAAATCCGCCTTGGCCGAGGTGCGGGTAAACCGAGGATCAACATTGACGAGAGTTGCCCCATTCTCCATGGCTTTACCGACCCACTTCATGGAGATTGGATGGTTTTCAGCTGCATTGCTACCCATGATTAGGACGCAATCGCTGTTGCCGATGTCAATCCAATGGTTGGTCATTGCGCCGCGTCCGAACGACTCTGCCAGAGCCGCAACTGTGGCGCTGTGTCAGATACGGGCCTGATGTTCGATGTAAACCAGACCTAAAGCCCTCATCATCGCTTGCAGCGTCCAGCACTCCTCGTTGTCGAGAGCGGCACTGCCGACGTGAGCGATACCATTGGTTCGGTTTACCAACTGACCTTGGGCGTTTTTAGCCGTAAAACTGGCATCGCGGCTCTGCTTTACCCTTTTGGCAATCTCCGTAAGGGCCACATCCCAGGATATTTCCTTCCACTTATCACTGTAAGGGGCACGGTAGAGAGGTTTCCGCATGCGAGCCTCACCTGTGATCAGCTGGTACAGAGCCGCGCCTTTGGCGCAAAGTGAACCCTGGTTAATGGGATGGTCAGGATCACCCTCAGTGTTGATGACCTTGCCCGATCCATCTCTGGCGGTGTGGACAATTAGCCCACAACCAACCCCGCAGTAGGGACATATGGTGGTGGTTTCCTTGGCCCAGCGGATTTTGAGCTGCTGGGCGTGCGCCTTCACCGGGGTCAGGTCAAAACCCAACCCACCGAGTGCAAGGCCACCTACTGCGGCACCAGAGATTTTCATGAAATCTCTTCTTGTAATCTGCATGGGTATAATTAGCCCTCCTTTCACGAAATATCGGAGCACTCCGATCATGTTTCAGCCTGGTTCTATCCACCCCCTTTCCACCTTTAGAGGCTCAAGACACACCTCTATCTATTTGATTGATCCTGGTTTCTCTTAAACTTTAGCAATTGACTCAACACCATTCTCCGGCACATCTCTCTCCGGAGACTCCTAAGCACTTTCATCTATTTGCTTTTGGTCCTAACAATGCTTTTAGAAAAGTGAACAATTTAATTTTTCTGATAGGATTCAAAAAAAGATAACAGATGCGATGCAAACTTGGGCTCTACCTCAAGTTCTTAGAACCACGCCAGCCTCTCTCAAGGGAGATAAGAGACCGAAATAGCTGAAAAGCTTTGCTATATTCTTCACACAATAGCACATTCATTATCGCTGTCAAGGACAAACGGTTATGTCAATTATGACATAAATACATCACTGCTCGTCTTTTGCTAAATTAACTATCCCCAACTATACGGATGATCTGGCGACAGTTGTAGCTTCAATGACCTCTTAGACAGAAGTTTACCGAACAATCAGTTGAACCAACAATTACAAGGAGGAATCTGTGCCAAGATTATGGATTAAGATATATCAAAGTCAGGTGATTTTAATATCAACATCAGCAGGAAAATTACTAAATAAAACCCAAAAATAAAAAGCAATACAATCTCACCCGCGGGAGCTCTGACTCCTTATAGTGGACACCTTATTCGTGTCGCCTAGGCAAAAATCACTGGCAGTAGGGGGGGCGACAAGCTAAAATACCCTGTCAAATTATTTAGAAAAGACTGAGAACAACTTGGAGGCACTCATGCAAATTATTCATGGCTTCGAACGCATCAGAGAGCAGAGTATTCCTGAACTGGACACCCGAGCCGAGGTCTATCGCCACAACAAAACAGGTGCACAATTACTCTCCCTTATAAATAAAGACGAAAATAAGGTTTTTGGCATCACCTTTCGTACTCCTCCCACGGATGCAACTGGTGTAGCTCACATTCTGGAACACTCTGTACTTTGCGGCTCCCGTAAATATCCAGTGAAGGAACCCTTTGTCGAACTTATGAAAGGGTCCCTGCAAACATTTCTCAACGCTTTCACCTATCCAGACAAGACCTGTTATCCAGTAGCAAGTCAAAACGTCCGGGATTTTTACAATCTCATAGATGTTTATCTAGACGCGGTCCTGTATCCCCGGCTGACCCCATTCACTCTTCAGCAAGAAGGGTGGCACCTCGAACTGGAAGTACTTGATAAACCGTTGGCTTATAAAGGGGTCGTCTTCAATGAGATGAAAGGCGCCTATTCGTCCCCAGAAAGAGTTATGGCCCAATACAGCCAAGAGTCACTTTTCCCTGACAACCCTTACGGTTTCGATTCGGGAGGAGCGCCGAAGCAAATCCCCAACCTCACCTTTGAACAGTTCCAAGCATTTCACCAAAAATACTACCACCCTTCCAATGCCCGGTTCTTTTTTCACGGCGACGATGATCCGGAACAAAGGCTCCGCATAGTGAACGATTATCTGAAGGACTTTGAACACCAGGAGATCGATTCGGCCATTACAATACAGCCCTTATTTGATGGACCCAAACGGATTGTTCGCTCTTTCGCTGCCGGCTCAGATGCTGACGGCAAACCAAAGGGAATGATCACCATCAACTGGCTCCTAACCGAGACTTCAAGGACAATTACAAATTTCGCTTTGAGAATACTCAACCACATACTGCTCGGCATGCCAGGTTCTCCCTTGCGTAAGGCGCTAATTGACTCAGGCCTGGGCGAGGATCTCGCTGGCGTCGGTCTCGAGGATGAATTGCGTCAGATGTATTTTTCAACGGGACTCAAGGGCATCAACACAGGCAATGGGGAACGCATCGAAAAACTTATTCTCCAAACCTTAGAGGACCTGGCAAGAGATGGCATTGACGCCGCCACCGTGGAAGCAGCATTGAACACTCTAGAATTCCGCCTGCGAGAGAACAATTCCAGAGGTTACCCCCAAGGTCTATTGCTCATGCTGCGCAGCCTCACCACCTGGCTCTACGACGCCGACCCCTTGGCTTTACTCGCCTTCGAACATCCCCTCTCAGAGGTGAAATCTCAGTTAGTAGCCAATTCCTCCTTATTTGAAACCATGATTGAGCGACACTTTTTGAGCAATCCTCACCGGGTTACCCTTATCCTCGAACCTGACCCAGCCCTGGCCGAAAGAGAAGAGGCTGAAGAGCGCAAGCAATTGGCGGCACTTCAATCTACCATGAACCAAGAAGAACTACAGAGGGCGATTGATCAAACCAACAAACTCAAGCGAATCCAACAAACCCCCGATCCACCCGAGGCCCTGAAGGCAATTCCAATTTTAAAGCTCAGTGACTTGGAGAGGAAAAACAGGCTAATACCCCTGGAAACCACCAGAGAAAGAGAGACAAAGATTCTTTTTCACAACCTAGCCACCAGTTCCATTACCTATATGGATGTAGGTTTTAACCTGCAGGCAATTGAGCAAGAATACTTGCCTTACGTACCACTTTTCGGCCGTTCACTAGTGGAAATGGGAACCGAGAAGGAGGACTTTGTTTCCCTCACCCAACGCATTGGCCGCGAGACGGGAGGAATTTATTCTCAGCCCTTTTCTTCGGCTGTGAGAGGGGAGCAGGGAGGTTCATGTTGGCTCTTTCTTCGCGCCAAAGCCATGCTGGCCAAAAGTGATGAACTCATGAACATCTTGAGAGACGTTCTTCTAACAGTTAAATTGGACAACAAAGAGCGTTTTCAGCAGATGGTAATGGAGGAGAAAGCCCGACAAGAGCAAAAAATTGTTCCGGAAGGTCATCAGGTGGTCAACTTGCGCTTGCGCTCCCATTTCAACGAAGCCGACTGGGCCGCAGAACAGATGAAAGGGGTAAGCTATCTCTTCTTCCTCAGAGAGCTTAAACGAAAAGTCGAAGAAGACTGGCCTGGTGTATTAAACACTTTAGAGCACTTAAAGAAAACTTTGGTCAACAGGCAAAACATGTTGGTAAACATTACTTGCGATGAAAACGGTTGGACCAAGCTTAATCCGCCATTAAATGACTTTTTGGAGGAATTGCCCTCTACCCCTGTCCATAGATTCAAATGGTCCCCTAAGGAAGTACCAGCCTTTGAAGGAATGATAATCCCTGCTCAGGTCAACTATGTAGGCAAAGGGGCAAATCTCTATGAACTCGGCTACCGATTACACGGCTCGGTTTATGTAATATCTCGTTACATCAAGACGGACTGGTTATGGGACCAAGTTCGCGTTCAAGGAGGAGCTTACGGTGCCTTCTCTATCTTCAACCACCTATCCGGCACCTTCACCTTTGTTTCTTACCGGGACCCCAACCTCATGAAAACCATAGAGGTGTTCGATGAAACGGTTAAATTCCTCCGGTCCGGAAAATTTACTGTTGAAGAAATCACCAAGGGTATCATTGGAACCATTGGCGACATGGACAGGCATCTTCTTCCTGACGCCAAAGGATATACCTCAATGGTGCGCCATCTTACCAATGACACCGAGGAGATTCGACAAGTTCTCCGAGAAGAGGTGCTCAACACCTCACCAGCAGACCTCGAAAGTTTTGCCAATGCTCTAGATGCGGTCAAGGAAAATGGATTGGTGAAAGTAATAGGATCGGCCAGCGCTATTGAAACTGCAGCTGCTCAAAAGGAAGGCTGGCTGGAGGTTTTTAAGCTGTTATAGATTACAGCACCGGTCCTGAGCCTTTCTTGATCAGAATATGATAAGCCTTTAATCTGTCTTCAGGGGGCAGATTACGAAGGTCATCGAGAACCAGGAGGATCCCTCCGTCCCGCAACAATTCCTCGTTATCCAGCATTTTTAGGGTGTAATCTCGGATCATTCCATGATAAGGCTCTTCTAGATCGGAGAACTTTATACCCGCCACATGGTAAGCTGCATCCTCGCCTTCTTCTTCGTTAGTGCGAGAATACATTACTTCACCAACCAGTTGGATGGAATTGAGGGTCCCGGGTAAAAGGAACTCGAGGCCTACGCTCTCTCCAGGGTGCAGTGGTTCGGCTGACTTAACAAAAATCCCCTCGGTGCCGAGGTTGATAATCTTTGCCCTCAGGCTGGATCCGTCAACCAGATCAAAACGCACATCCAGATTGACCGGTACCCGCAAGCTCTTCCTCTTGCTCCTTTCCCCTTCCATGATCAGTCTTTCCTTTTGGTCCCGATTTTATGGGCTCAACTCTTTTTGGCCCAGCCTTCTATCTCCGCGGCCTCGTACTCTTCCTGCTTCAAGGCAAGGTCTAGTGATAACAAGAGACCAGCATGTTTCTGGGTTTCACTTTCTCCCTGAAATTTGAGGTGTTCCTGCCGCGCCGCACGCACATCCTCCAGTCCCTTCTTGAGAGCAGAGCCAAGAGAATCACTCTTCTCCAATTTACTTGCCTCAAAGCGAGGAGTAATTCCGTTTTCAGCCACCGTCTCGGCCAGGTGAGCTAGCTGCTTCATCTTGGTCATAGCAAAATCCATCATTTGCCAGCCATGCATGCCTTCCTTTTGGAAAACCCAAGAACTACGGATGTGCTGTAACATCTCAGTGTATTTGCTCGCTACCAGTCCCTGCAAACGCTCGGCAAAATCCTCCGGGAGCTCGTTCTCCTCGCCAGGGAGTCCATTAGCTAGTTCCGGCGTCAGTTTGTCCAGAATTCGTTGAAATTTTTTTGCATGGTACTCAGATTCCCAAGCCTCTCTCTGCAGAACCCTTTTGATGTGAGGGTCATCCACTCTCTCAGCCTCCCCCATATAATGAGGTATCAGGCTAAGTTCATAATCAACGTATGATTTAAAAATGGTCGCCCGATTGGTGGGATCAAAGGGGTAAGGGGCAGGAATCATATTGGGCTCCCCTCCCAAATTACCGACAACCATACCCAGCCAGTGCATGTGCCACATTTCTTCCCTGGCCCGGGAGAGCAGGCTGGCCCCCAGAGGGGTATCTTCTCCTTCCAGATAGCTATGAACCAAATAACGCAGTATGGCCGCATGCTCCTCAGCCATGTCCTTATTCAACATCACAATCAGTTCATCTTTTTTCATGCCAACCTCCAGAAATTATCCTAAGAGAAAGATCCAGGTTAAATAATAGTTTTTCCACTTAGAACTCGTCAAGATTTATTAAACAGGACTTTCCCTAAAAATGGGTGGATGATTCTTTTAACCTGTGTTTAATAGCCAGTTTGCCTTTTGGTGTCTAAATTAAAGCGGCCTTACTGATGCCTCTTCTGTCGTTCCAGGGCTCACGGTCTTGGTCACTTCTAACATGAATCCTGCCAATAAATGGCGCGAATCATGCGCGTTGTGGAGTAGATTCCCCGTGGCCTATGTCACAAGAATATTTTTGGGGAAATTTTTATTGTTAAATACTAAAAAGCAAAAAGCCAGCCCTATGAACAGACTGGCTTTTGCTAATTACCTGCAGCCATGTGCCAAATATACTGACAGTTACCAGGCCGCCTCGGGTGGTTCAGTTGAGATCCAGTTTATTTCGAATCCAGTCTTTAAGCTCCTGACTAATCCCGTAGGTACCTTTTCTGCCACCCCAGAATGCAACCTCCCGTGCGAGAAGATCAGGCGGCACTTCCACCTCACCCAAAGTTTCATCTTCTGCCGTGCCCTGCCTAACCAAAACAATCTTTGCCGGCGTCTTCCAGGTATCGAGGGTGAAAAAGCAGCTAACGTCACTGACAGATCGAGCAAAGCCTCGGCCATGGGCCCAAAACGCCCCCCATTCCAGATAAATGGCCACCGCCTTTTCCGGAGTCATATCCAAATTCAGGCATTCTATAATTTCCGCCTTTTCCCTGATATCTTCCATACTCAACATCGACTAACTCCTTGTCTACAAGCTACCCGAAGGGGCAAGTAGAATGCACCTCGTTAGTTTTCCTGGTAGATTTAGCCAGCAACTGGATCCCTCTTTTAGACGCTTTCACAACTAGTCTACTTTGAAAAAGGCACTGGCCTTGGCACCGCATACCGGACATTTATCCGGCGGCTCATTCTCAACCGTCATGCCGCATACGCTGCAGACGTAGTAATCAACCTCTTCGAGGTTCTCTAGATTATCTATTGCCTTCTGATAAAGCTCCGCGTGAATCTTCTCCACCTCATTAGCAAAGGCAAAGCTTCTCTCCGCTGACTTGTTGCCCTCCTCTTTGGCTTCCGCGATCATATCAGGATACATGTTCTTAAACTCATGGGTCTCACCGGCAACAGCCACCTTAAGATTCTCGAGGGTGGAACCGATCTCTCCGAGAGCCCTGAGGTGGGCGTGGGCGTGGACGGTTTCGGCCTCAGCCGCAGCGCGAAACAGTTTGGCAGCCTGAGGATATCCATCTCTCTCGGCCTTCTTGGCAAAAGCGAGATACTTGCGGTTAGCTTGAGATTCCCCAGCAAATGCATCCCTCAAGTTTTGTTCTGTCTTAGACATTAAGTTCCTCCTTTTTTGTTTTTATTGAAATTAGATTTTGCGCTAATTTTTCTGCTACAAAGGTTAGACCTTCAAGGTCCAAATACTCCAAAGCATACTCGTCGAAAAGAATCTTGCTCTGGGCATCGAAACCTTCTTCTCTATCCTCGTCCCAAAAGAGGAGAAGAAGGGGCATTTTAGGTAGCGGTTGAAACCGATAGGCGAGGTCTGCACTATGACCGTCTGCTACGGGGATACCGTCAAGTTTCCGACACGCTTCTTCCAGTTCCCTTGGAGCTCCGGCGAAGACCTGATTAATCCGCCGCTGACATCCTTCTTCAAGGGCTGCCCGCTTGGGCAAGGAGTTGGGAAAGTTCTCCAGTCCCACCCAGATCCCCCTCAAGGGCTTTGAACCTGAGAAAAATATATAATTGTAGAGAAGCACCTCATCCCAGGGATCGAATTCTTCAACATTATCTCGAACTATCCCAGTATGTCTCATGGTGACGACTCGACCAAAGTAAGGAATCTTCAGAGCTTCTACTCCATCTTCCACTGAATAGCCGACTTTAAGCCCTGTAGAGATTGCCTTGAAATTATGGTTCTTAATTTTCTCTTTCAAGTGATCACGGGTTATTTTGTGGTTTTCTTTCTTCAGGTAAACACCTTTTTCTCTTTGCCTCATAAGGACTTGCTCAATCTTCTGGATTTTAGCCTCTTCCAGGTGCGGACATTCCGTTACCTCATGGCCATAGCCCACCACCTGGGTGGCAAAGGCAAGACAAGAGGGTTGACCACAATCACCACAGTTTGTCGCTGGTAATGTTTTGTAGAGATCAATAGGTCCCAGTCTCATGGGGTATCTCCGTTGCTCCTATGCTTTCTTCTCAAAGGTCTTTTTCTCACCACACTCCGGACACTTCTGGGGCTTACATCTTCCCTCTTTTTCATGTCCACAGGTGTTACATTTAAAAGTAGCCATTATTTCACCTCCCTTAACTATTCTTCCCACCAGCCTTTTTTAGCATGAGCCTCTCGCTCCGCCTCGGCCAGTTTCTTTATCTTATATGCCGAATCCCGTAAGACAGCGTAAAGGATGCCGCAGCCTACATCTTCGCGCACGGCATCACCCTCCTCCGCAAGTTTCAGCATGCTCTCCACCATATCAAGTGTCTTTTTAATAGTTTGGTTGCAAGTTCTCAAAACGGCTCGCCTTCTATCAAGGTCCCCATCAAGTAACTTAAGACCCTTCTTCGGCAACAGAGCCGGGTCCAGCAAGGGGTCGAAACATCTTTTTACCGGCACCACATACAGGACATTTCCAATCCTCAGGCAAATCAGCAAAACTTGTCCCTTTGGGTATCTTTCCTCGCCTGTCTCCTCGGTCCGGGTCGTAAATATAACCACAGTTAGTCGTCTGACACTGATACATCTCTTCGGGTTTAGCCATTTTAGCTCCTTTCTACCTCTTACTCTTTCCCTTCAGCAAACCAAGATCTGTGCCAACATGGGACAGCAAGGTTTAAAAAAGAATAAATAATGTCATATCAATTAGTTATACCAATACGAAAAAATCGAACCCTTAACATCCTGAGGGCGTTAATGAGACATATGTGAGACACTTTTGAGATGGATCAGGATAGCTATGGATAAGTCTTTGTATTATTAGAGATTGTTATCCAATGTATATCAGTGGGCCCACCGAGTGTATCAAATTAATTTTTGAGACACAACTGTCTCATGAGACACGGGAAAGTCTTCTAGAAAACGATAGAGGGTGGCACGGCCGACACCCAAGTGTCTAGCCGCCTTGGCCTTGTTCCCTCCGGTCAGCTCTAAGGCTTCCCGGACCATCTCCGGCTTTAGTTTCCGAGTTGGTCCCCGACGGGATCTACTTTCCTTCAGTTCCAGAGGCAAATCTTCAGCCTGGATCAACTTACCTTTGCACTTAAACAGAGAATAGTGAATAGCATTCTGCAACTCTCGCACATTCCCTGGCCAGGGATAATCTATCATTATGGAAAGGGCTTTCTTGGAAAGACCGGCAGTTTTCTGTCCCTGTTCGTTCGCCTGGCGCAAAAACTCTTCGGCCAGCAGGGGAATATCATTTTTGCGCTCCCGGAGAGGCGGCAATTCAATGGGTACCACATTGAGCCTGTAGAAGAGGTCCTCGCGAAAATTCCTTTTTTCCACCTCCTTTTTCAAATCGCGGTTGGCCGCACTAATTACCCGCACGTCTACCGAAATTGTCTCTTCTCCGCCTACCCGCTCAAAGGTTCCTTCTTGGAGCACCCGAAGGAGTTTCACCTGCATGCTCTTGGTTAGATCAACCACTTCGTCCAGGAAAATGGTACCCCCGTTAGCCAGTTCAAATCGTCCTTTCTTATGGCGAATTGCGCCTGAAAATGCTCCCTTGACATGTCCAAAAAGCTCGCTCTCCAAAACCCCTTCCGGTAGGGCACCACAGTTGATGGGGAC
>JAJDNT010000074.1 GCA_022340515.1 Deltaproteobacteria bacterium | reverse complement strand
CTCCCCCACACTGCAGTCAACGCATTTAGTGCTGCAGGTGTAGAAATAGACACCGACGGGGAGAGAAGAACCCTGGAGCCTTTCCAGACCGTGATACTAGCCTTCGGACTCCATCCGGCACCCGGCCCGGAAGAGGAAATCCAGAATTTGGTTTCCAGGGTGGAGATTATTGGTGATGCTCAGGAGGTTCAAGACATATTCACCGCCACCCAGGCAGGATATCAGCTCGCGCTCAAGTACTAACCATGGACTTTGGCGGTGAAGGGGTCCAAGAGTTACTTAAGGTACCATGTAGATGAAAGATTACTACAAGATATTGGGAATAAATCGAGATGCGAAAGAGCAGGAGATTAAGAAGGCCTACAGGAGCCTGGTTCTAGTATGTCATCCCGACAGAAATCCTGGCGATGGAGAAGCTGAAGAGAAATTCAAGGAGATCACCGAGGCCTACGAGGTTTTAAGCAATAGAGAGAAACGAGTTGAATACAACCTCTACAACGCTCTGCGCCACGGCGAAGGAAGAAACCAGTTTGTTTTTACCTCCAGATTTCCTGGCGCCAAATCAGATCTATCCCGTGGATACTTCCGGGGAGGAAAGAGGGGAGGGCGTGGCAGACGGTGTCGAATGGCCAGATCTTTCCTCGATGAAGACTCTTTACCAGGATGGAATCGTCACAGTCAACAAAATGAGTTGCTTTATGATCTTCCCCTGACTGCTTCGGAGGCCCTTGCGGGAGCGGAGAAGGAAATCTTCATCAAGGTCCCCCGGGGAATCCAGAGATTCAGAATTGGGCTGCCCCCGGGTCTGAAAGACGGTACTGTACTCGATATCGAAGGCTTCAACGTAGGCAAAGTAAATCTCAGGCTAAGGGTCACAATAATAGACTAGAATTCAATCGGCCAAGTATACTTGTCGAAGTTTTCACTTTGCATTTATTTTATCAAACATACCTGCATTGGTTGAGGAGCAGCCATGAGTGTTACCACTGACCTAGATAAACTAAGTGTTTTACTGAGCCACTGGGTTGAGCACAACCGCAAGCATTCAGAGGAATTTTTTGAGTGGGTCAAGCGTATTGAAGGGTTGGCCTCAAAAGATGTCGTTCTCCATCTCAGGTCTGCCGGTGAAGAGATGGAGAAGGTTACGGACCACCTCCAGGCAGCCCTGAGACATCTTGGAGGTCCGCCGGAGAAAGGCCACTGAGGTACTTTTAAAAGAAGTAGGAGCATGGAAAGATCTGTTAAGATTTCCATACTAATGGAAAACCAGGCCAGTATGAGCTCTTTGGGCAAGACATTTCTGGCTCAACATGGACTCTCGGTATTTGTGGACGCAAGCAAAAGGATTCTCTTTGACACCGGGCCCACAAGCATATTCATGCACAACGCCAAACTTCTGGGTATTGATCTGGAGGTGACCGATGTCGTCATATTAAGCCACGGACACTGGGACCACAGCGACGGCCTGAAATCGTTTCAGCCAATGGGGCCAAAAAAGCTGCTCGTAGCTCATCCACAGATGTTTGCCGACCGCTACAGGGCTACAGGAGAATATATCGGTGTGGGATTTACCCAGCAAGAGGCGGCTGATCGCTTCGAGCTGTTCTTGACGCAAGAGCCGTATATGCTTGACGATCACATCTACTTTCTGGGAGAGATACCGAGAGTAAACGACTTCGAGGCAAAGCAGACCAAGTTTTTCTATCTGGATGGTCAAGAAAAAAGGCCGGATTTCATCATGGATGACAGCGCCCTTGCCATAAGGACCGCCAAGGGACTGGTGATCGTAACCGGGTGCTCACACGCTGGTATCTGCAACATCGTCGAGTATGCCAAGGAAGTATGTAACGAGGACAGAATTCACGTTGTTTTGGGTGGTTTTCATCTTTTGGATATGGCGGAGCAATTGGAGAGAACCATCGCTTATTTCCTGGAAAACCCGGTTGACCAGCTTTACCCGATGCACTGTACTGGTCCACCGGCACTGTCCAGGCTCTACCAGGCATTTGGTATTAGGAAACTGTGTGCAGGGGATGCCATTGAAATCGATTAGTACGGTTCCCACCTCGAGTAAGCCTTGCCTTGGCCCTACCTACCCTTTAGGCTTCGGTATGAATTTCTTGCAGACGTTCTCTGGCTTTCTCCCGCAGTCTCGGATTGGGGTCCTCGGTTGCAATCTTGGCAAGAAGTGATTCGTCCTTGATATTTAGGATGGCTTCTTTCCTAACCTCGACGATACTCTTGCCATGCTCAGGCAGCTTTTCTTTCCAGTAGAGAGATAAATACACAACGCCAAAAACGACAAAAACAGCTGCAATAGCGCCGAGGAAGTATTTCCCGGGAGGATCAGCACTAAAAACTTCCGTGTCAAATAAGAGGGTGATCAAGAAAAATAAACCCACTGAAATTAAATACCCTGGAAGAACGAACGCCATATACTTACTGAGTCGCACGGTTAACTCACCACCTTTCTTAGCGACGTTCTATTATTTGAAAGTATTATAGACAATGCCTTGCTCCTCAGTAGAGAAGCTTATCTTCTGCCTCGAGCGCATATGCCCTTTCTTAACCCTAACAACCACAGCGCAAAGTTGTCAAAGGGCATAATTATTGATTCTGCGAGGCGAGGAGCAAATATTTTCCGATGATGGCTTTTTATAAACGAAATCGCCAAATTACTTCAGTAGAGGTTTTGTGGCATCCTACTCGGCAAGAAGTTTGGGGCAATTGAATAGCTTGGTCCGACCTCGGCGCCTGCTAAAAAAGGTCGACCTCGTGTCGGCCTTTTTTATTCTTGTCTGCTTCAGTTGACTTGAGATATTGAATCATTTGGCTTAGGTAATCGCAGCCTCATAACATAGAAGGTTTCTTCATCACCAGGGTAGTCACTGGGAAATACAATGATGTTTTCAATTTTGAAACCGAATTTCTCATAAAGCCTGATAGCAGCCCTGCTAACCAGTTCAACATCGAGTTCTACCACTTCAATATCTCTTGCCACTATTATCTCTAGACATCTTCTCATCAGACTCCTGCCAAATCCTTCGCCTCTGTGATCTGGATGTACTGCAACTCTTATTACAACTGCCTTTTTAAGATCATGACACACACAGGCGACAAGATAACCACAGATTTCTCCTCCTTTTTCAATTATCAAGAAGATATCCTTCAGCGAAGACTTATAAAAATTGTAACACCAAGGATCTGAAAACGAGAGTCTATCAATTACCATGACCCCCTCAATATCTTCTTCCATGGCGGACCTGATATTATCACTGTGGTCCAGGCTATTAACACTCATGATCTGAACAGTCAGCCTGTCTGCTAAGACGAATTTTGTCTCAGAAAACTTGTTCGGCTTTCAGCCCGCCCAAGGCTGGGGTGGGGAGTTCAGATCTCAAAATCTACAACTTCCTGATAGTACTCGTCAGACTAAAGCAGTACATTCCCTAATGCTATCAGCTTGGTTTTTCACCTTCCCAGCTTACCACCCAAACC
>JAJDNT010000060.1 GCA_022340515.1 Deltaproteobacteria bacterium | reverse complement strand
CTTGGTAGGTTTTTTACTGGCGATGACGGCGCTTGGATTCACACTCACCAACCTTACCATCCTTGGAGGTGCGATAGGAGTTGGAATCGGCTTTGGCCTGCAAGCTATCGTCAACAACTTTGCCAGCGGTATCATTCTGCTCTTTGAGCGACCCATCAGGGTAGGTGACGTGATCCAACTGGTTGATCTGCCGTGTCAGGTTAAAAAGATCGGGCTTCGTTCAACAACGGTCACAAGCCGAGATGATGCGGATATTGTCATCCCCAATAGCGATCTCATTACAAACCAGGTGACCAACTGGACGCTTTCCGAAAGACGTATGCGGCTCAGAATACCGGTGGGAGTCGCCTATGGTTCTGATGTTTCGCTAGTTATGCAAATACTCAAGGAAGTTGCAGAATCGAATCTGTCGGTGCTAAAAGATCCTGCCCCCTCGGTTCTATTCTTAAATTTTGGTGAAAGCTCGCTTGATTTCGAACTCCGCCTCTGGATCAAAGATTTTCTTGACAGACATCGGATACAAAGTGAGCTTAATCAGACAATCGACAGCAGATTCCGATCGGAGGGAATAGAGATCCCCTTCCCTCAAAGAGATCTGCATGTACGTAGTGTAGATGAATCCCCTGGCTCAATCTTAACGCCGCTTGGGGATGACCGCCCCGACCTGGTTGTGGTCCCGAGTAAGGAGAAGGACGAGGAGGAAGACTAGCCCCCCTAGACTGTGAATTACATACTTTAATCCACAGCTTATCTCTGAAGAATCAAATACCATATTTTGTGCTATACACGTATGAAGATGTCTTATTCCAGCGTAAACCAGGTACGTTTTAATCTTTTTGACTTTCACAGTAGAGTAAATGAACGAGTGCCCTTAAGGGGCTCTCATGCGGAAGTTTTGCAGTAACTGGTGAAAATCCTCGCTTTCAAGAGGATTCGTTGGGCTGTAGAAGAGGTGAGTGGCGCACTCACAGTCAGATGATCCAAATCCTCTCTGACCAGTTTGCCCAAGCGAGGACAAGGCTTTGGCGATTTCGCATTCCTGTCTCTTCGACGAGCGGATCGGAAGGGGCAGAATGTGGCTGGCTGCGGCGGTGAGATAGTCGATATGCCAGTGAATCTTCTTGTTCGGCCGACGGTGTCTTGCTAGGCGAGATGACAACCCGCTCATAGCCGATCCCACATAGACATAGTATCCTGCTGGAAAAACACTTTTAGGCAAGCGGCCTGCTTTAATTGTAGCCTTCTTTGTCAACTTTACGATTAGCAGATAGCTTCCCCTGTCCTTGACCTCCCTTTTCAGATAGTTCCACGGAATTCTAAGAATCTTCGTTTTGCCAATATCCAGCGATAGGTCTTTGTTCCAGCCTATGGCTGCTGGAATGAATTGGACATACCTTTGACAATGGAGCATAGCAGTACTGAAGTCGAAATCTGTGTGGTAATCCGGCATGAACCATTCAACCTTTGGATGATGCACAATGAACAAAACCGAAGCTCTGATTCCTTTTCGACTCATCTCTGCGAGTTTCAGAATATGTCTCTTCCCCCGGGCCGTCACCGCATCTGGGAACATTGCCACCCCGTTTCCGAAAAGGGTGCAGGATTTTACTTCCAAATAGAGCTCTTCACCCTCATGGATCAGAAGAAAGTCAAACCGACTCCTGCCGACTGCCACCTCGGCTTGAACAATACTTGCCCCTTGCAAAGGTGGAATCAGTGAATTTTCCAAAAGATATCGGGCTACGGTATTTGTCTCATGGGTGTGGAGAAAAATCGGCCGTCCTTCACGCTCCACGGCAAGGGCTGTATGCTGGGTTTTGCGTTTACTCAGTTTCCCCTCTCTCACTCCATCGCGCCGCAAATAAAGAGTGGCTCCAGGCAAAAGGAGTTCCCAAAGCCGGCCGGGATTTGGCAGAAAAGCTCTGATTTTCTTGCCATCTCTCCCATGGCAGTGCACTAGAAAACGGTTTGGTCTCGAGATAAAACTGGCCTTGACTATTTCTCCCCCGAAGTATGGCCTTCTCTCTTCTGTTTCCATAGACCTATCGCTCTAAATAAATCGCCTTATTAATAGATAACAGAAGAGAGCTTACTTGGCACCAACTCAAAGGTCAAGATTGGACAGAATCCTGGGTTGTCTATCAGAACTATATCAAGTACGATTGGCAGACAAGTCCGGATGCACCACGAAAGGAGAAAAGATGGCAGTCTACAAGGTTGCAATGTTCCGGCCTTACCCCTTTCAGGTAGGGCAGAAGATCCACATAAAAGAGGGACCACGCCGGGGAGATTGGGAAGTAATCGGGGTCAGTGACCATAAAGTCAAACTCAAATGTCCCGTGTCCTTGCGTGAGTTTGACTGGAGCCGATTCTGCTATTTTGTTGAGGAGCGCGAAATTTATGAATGGCCACAAAAGGATTAGATAATTCTGAATCTGGCTTTATCTGAAAACACCTGTGAACAATTTTTTCAGTCCAAGATAGAGTCATCTTCCCTTGCCAGGGTGGATAGCATAGGGTCAGTATTTCACTATGTGATGGTGGGGAAAGTCCCGCCAGTAAGCGGAGTGATTTTTTCGGATTGACAGAATTTCTCCAAGGAAGGTACCTTAAGCTCATAAAATTCAATTTAGAGGGCAAAAATAACTCCTCGAGATAGAGCTGCCGACTTTTGCAGGCATAACTTTCTGGGTGAGTGCAATGGGCAAGAAAATTAGGAAAAGGGGCGGAGATGAGCTGCCCCGCAGCCGCGAGCACCAAGAGCTTGAATCCCTTTGGGAAATAACCCAATCTCTTTATCAATATCTCAATGTCGACGATCTTATTCGTCATATAGTCAGACAAATAACAGAGGTAATGCGTGCAGAAGCAGCGTCGGTAATTCTCTATGACGAGGGAAAAGATGAACTGGTCTTTTGCTGGTCCAGTGATATCCCAGAACGCTTGGACAAACTTGAAGAGATTCGTATTCCCCCTGATCATGGGATAGCGGGCAGTGTTTTCAAAAGTGGTAAAGCAGAAATAATATTAGATGTCAGCATGGATCCTCGACATTTCAGTAATGTTGATACTGCCACTAAATTTAATACCAAATCCATGATAGCGGTACCTCTTAAAACCAAAGAGCAGACCATAGGCGTTCTTGAAGTTCTCAATAAGATAAAAGGCGAATTTGATAAAAAAAACTTAAATTTTCTGGTGACCCTGGCACCCATAATTGCCATGGCCCTAGACAATGCCAGGATGTGCACCGAGCTTAACAGAGCATATAGAGAACTACAGCTTATAAACAAGGATAAAGACGAGCTCATTGCCCAGACCAGAAACGAGGTCGCCTTCCTCAGGCGTGAGGTTGAGAGGCACTATCGTTTTGACCAAATCATAGGAAATAGCGAGCCTATGTTGGAGGTCTTCAGACTTTGTGAGAGGGTAATCGACTCCGACATAACAGTCCTGGTGGAGGGAGATACGGGCACAGGAAAAGAGCTCATTGCCCGCACTATCCATTTTAACGGACCCCGAAAAGACAACCCTTTTGTTTCTCAGAACTGTGGCGGCATTCCTGACACCTTGCTGGCAAGTGAGCTTTTTGGGCACAAGAGAGGATCATTTACTGGAGCCGTCAAAGACAAGAAAGGACTTTTCGAAATTGCTCATGGGGGCACCGTCTTCCTGGACGAGGTGGGGGAGATGTCGCCTGCCATGCAAACAAGTCTTTTGCGCGTTCTACAGGAAGGTGAGATAAAGCCCCTGGGATCTGATCTGAGCAAAAAAGTGGATGTCAGAATAATTTCCGCCACTAACAAAAATCTTGAAAAGGAGGTACAAGAAAAAAGATTACGAGAAGACCTCTTTTATAGACTCTCCGTTTTTGCCATCACACTGCCACCCCTCCGCGAAAGGGTTGGAGACATCCCGGTGCTGGCAAACCACTTTGTGGCAAAGTTCAAGAAGAAAACCAAGAAGCCAGTTAAAGGATTGAGTAAGGAAGCATTGGATGCTTTATCAGCCTATCCGTTCCCAGGAAACGTCAGAGAACTGGAGAACGAAATTGAGAGAGCCGTGGCCATGGTGACTGATGGTAACTTCATAGAACTGTCCAATCTGAGTGACAAAATACGGGACACCTCGCCAGCTGAAATCCATGGAGTTCCGCTCCGCCACTCTTTGAGGGAAATGGTTGAGACCTTGGAAAAGTCAGTGCTAGTGGGAAAGCTCCGGGAACACCGAGGTAATAAGACCAGAATAGCTAAAGAATTGGGTTTGAGTAGGAATGGTTTAATGAAAAAGATGCAAAGATACGGACTTTGAGCCAATCTGCCAACTTGGTTACCACCGGATGTCAACTTAGTTATCACTACATAAGCACTTGAAAATTATAGTTATTTTTTTATA
>JAJDNT010000033.1 GCA_022340515.1 Deltaproteobacteria bacterium | reverse complement strand
TCCGGAGGCGCCTCTTCACCTTCCTGGATGGGTTTGTGGCTCCAGACTACGCCTTCGCGCAAATTGACCCGTTCCACCACAATACCAGGACCAAACTTAAATACGTCGTAGAGCACCCGTCGTGAGCAGGCGGCAATGACTACGGTGTTCACCCCCTCGCTGTCGATATCCTTCCGAATGAGATCAACACCTTCGGGTGAGCACATGATAGGATGTACCCTGCAGGGCTCTATTTTCTTTTCGGCTGCTATTCCTTCCAGGCTGTCTGTCTTTAGTGCCTCTCCGAGCCCACAACCTTGGCAGATATATACCCCTAACTTCTTTTCCATTGGTTACCTCCTACCCACTCACGATTGTCTGAATGGCCTTGAGCGCCATACCGGTGGCATGCTGATTGGACGAAACCACATCAAGAGGCTTGGCCGCACAACCGGTGGCAAACATCCCACCCTTGGCGAGATCCGAAATCACAAAACCGTCGGGGTCGTATTTGACCTCACCGGGTAGTTTGGTATCCGCGGTATTGGGCACCATGCCGGTGGCCAGAACAGCCATGTCAACCTCTTGCTGAATTTTTTCGCCGGTGAGAGCATTTTCTGCCACCACCGTAATGTTCCTGGTGGCAGGATCTTCGCGAACTTCGGCCACTTTGCCCTTGATGAGAAAAATGTTCTCATCCGCTTTGATATTTCTATAGAACTTCTCATAGCGCTGTCCAGGCGCTCGGATATCAATGTAAAATACATACACCTTGGCCTCAGGATATTGCTCCCTGACGTAAAGTGACTGTTTCAAGGAGGCCATGCAGCAAATATATGAACAGTAGGGCAGATAATTTTCGTCTCTTGAGCCGGCACATTGCACAAAACCAATGCGAGATATTTCCCCGCTGTCCGAGGGGCGGATGATTTTCCCCTGGGTGGGACCGTTGGGGGAGGCCAACCGCTCCATCATCATATTGGTGATCACGTTGTCATATTGGAACCCAAGGTTGTCAATTTTGGCCGCATCGTACGGCTTCCATCCCGTTGCCCAGATGATGGACCCCACTTTGAGATTGATGGTCTCGGGCTGCATGTCCAGGTCAACGGCATCATATTTACACGCCTCCAGGCAACGCTGGGCGTCTTCGGTGCCGATTATTTCGGGAGAAATGACATACCGCATGGGGAGGGCCATTTCATAGGCTAGGTAGGCCCCTTTGCGGGTGTCCATGTCGAAATTGAACTGATTGGGAATCTCTTGAGTGCACGCTTGGGCGCAATCGCCGCAGCAGGTGCACTTCTCATTCACGTACCGGGGGTTCAGCTTAATGGTAACGTCATAGTTTCCCGGCCCCCCGGAAACGCTTTCCACCTCTGCCAGGGTGAAAAATTTGATCCGGGGATTGTCCTTGATCCTGCGGAAATTGATCTCCAGCCCGCATGTGGGGGGACATAGCTTGGGAAAGTAATGTTTCAGTTGAGCAACCCTGCCGCCCAAGTAGGGATTCTTCTCTACAAGAAACACCTCATAGCCCACTTCAGCAGCTTCAAGGGTGGCGGTCAGCCCGCTAATCCCTCCTCCCACCACCAGGATGCTCCCCTCTCTCTCAGGTCTCTGTGCCTCTGCCATGCCATTCCTCCCT
Organism: Deltaproteobacteria bacterium; assembly: GCA_022340515.1. Taxonomy (GTDB): domain Bacteria; phylum Desulfobacterota; class Syntrophobacteria; order BM002; family BM002; genus BM002. The sequence continues at coordinate 15,349 of JAJDNT010000033.1, read as the reverse complement.
ATCGCAAAAAATCTCCAGGCGCCGTGAAAGGCGCCTGGAGGTAACACACACAGTTGCGAGTCTACATACCGACGACCTCTTTGATGTCCACCAGGTGGATTATCGGTCTGGTGAGCATGGTGAACTCATCCTTCTCGGCATCGTAGACCGAATTGGCGAACACCTTGCCCCACTTTTGCTCATCCATTTTGGGGAAATCTACCCGGTAGTAGTATCCGGGCCAGCGAGTCTCCTCGCGGTACAGCTTGTGCCGGGCGTGGGCCTCGGCCAGCAGGGTCCGGTGCACGTTTTCCCAGCACCGCATGAGCTCGTGCAGGTTTCGAGCCGCCAGCTTGGGAAGATCCTCTTTGAGCATCTTCAGCAGATCCAGGGCTATGTTGAGTGTGGTGGCGCTGCAGTTGTACTGGGATCCCCAGCCGGCCACGTACTCATCCATGATCTTGTTGAGGCGGAAGATGGCCATCTTGGGGGTGATGTAATTTGGATTGACCTCTTCCACCGGCAGATCATACTTCTTGGTGACCGTGCCCAGGGTGGTGTAGCCTTTGTGCTCCTCATAATTCTTGAGGGGCTGGACGATTTTCGCTTTCAGCCTCTCCACCTCTGCCGGATCAATCTCGCCCATGGCCGGATTCTCCACGACGTATTTGACCGCAGCCTTGGCCGCGATCCTCCCCTCGGTAAAGGAACCGGAGGAGAACTTGTGGCTGGAATTGCCCACCCCGTCACCGGCGGAGAACAGCCCCTTGATCGTGGTCATACGGTTGTAGCCCCAGAAGTACTCACTCTTGGACTCGGCGGTCTGAAGATCTTCAGGACCGCTTACCCAGGCCCCGGAGGCCCCGGAGTGGGAACCGATGAAGTAGGGCTCAGAGGGCATAATCTCGGAAGCTGATTCCTCCGGGAATACGTCTTTGGCGGCCCAGAGAATGGCCTGGCTGATGGTCATATCCAGGAAGTCCTCCCAGGCCTCGGCCTCGAGCTCCTTCAGTCTTCTCTTTTTGGTTTTCTCATCGGGAGATTCCGCGGCGATCTTGGCGATGGCCTTATCCGTATGAATCAGAATGGGGAAATTACCCTTCCGGTAGCTCTCGATCATCATCAGATGGTTCCGGAGGCAGGTGGGAATCGGTTTCACCTTGCCATAGGGAGGCCAGTTGTGGAGCTCGCCCCCTTCAGCCAACCCTTCACCCATGTAGTTGAAGCCATTGGCTGCGGTGGCGGTGGCCTTGAACAGCAGGAACCAGGCGCCAACCGGGCCATAGCCGTCCTTGAACCTGGCCGGGATAAAGACCACCTCCTGGGAGCTCATCTCCGCGCCCGCCATGGTGGTCATGTAGGAAGATGAACCGGCATTCCAGGGCGGATACCAGGCCCGGCCCAGACCCTCACCGGTTGACCGCGGCCTGAAGATGTGCACGGCACCGCCGGCCACCACGAGGCAGGCCTTGAATTTGAATACATAGATCTTGGGCTCCCGGACGCTGAAGCCGATGGCCCCGGCCACCTTCTTCTTGTCATTCTTGTCGTGGAGCAGCTGCAGCACGAAGACGCGCTCGATGAGGTTGTCCATGCCGATGGAGTTCTTGCCGGCCTCGGCCACAATGGCCTTGTAGGATTCGCCATTGATCATGAGCTGCCAGCGGCCCTCGTGGACATAGTTGCCCCCCTCATCTTTCCAAATGGGCAGTCCGAAACCCTCAAACATGTGGACGCTACCATTTACGTGCCTGGAAATATCCATGACCAGGTCGTCCCGGCAAAGCCCCATGAGGTCTTGCCGCACGTAGCTGAGGTAGTCAACCGGGGTGTTATCGCCTTGATACTGGTTGATGGCGGAAAGGCCCATGGCCACGGCGCCGCTGCGCTCCATGGCCGCCTTGTCCACCACCGTGACCTTGACGTTATTATTTTTGGCCCAGTAGCCGGCCTCCACACAGGCGCCGGATCCGGCCATGCCAGCACCGATAATCAACAGATCAGTGGTGACTTCTACAGTCTCAAAATTCATCATGTCTCCTCACCTCCTTCAGTTTTAATCTCCGAGCGTCCAGAGTTTATCAGCCTTCAACGAAGCCGGCTCAGTGGCCAGGAGCTGGTCGTCCAGAGTACCCGGGCCAAAGCCATAGCCGCCATCGGGCGGAGCGCTTCCTTCCGGTGTGGTCCTGATGGGGAACTTGAAGCGCTTAATAGTGCCGCCCCTGAACTTGATGGTCCACATGATGTCCTCAGTACCTCTCATGGGCACAACACTGGCCCCCAAGGGGCAGAAGTCCGCATAGCCCCTCACTTCAACGGCCTGGGTCGGACAAATTTTTACGCAGTTGTAACACTCCCAGCACATATCCGGCTCCATGTTGTAAGCCTTCATGCGCTCCTCATCCAGTACCATGAGATCGTTGGGGCAGATGTACATGCAGGCAGTCTTCTCACCACCCTTGCATCCGTCACATTTTTCTTCAATGACGAAACTTGGCATTATTTTTCCTCCTTAGCAATTCTTTACCAATTTTTGATTTACAACCGCCGTTCATCAACTAGACTGGTTCTAAACTGGTTCACCTCCCTTCATGTTAGCCGCTACGGACTCGGAATCGCTGCTCTTTGGATTCGCTCAACCCGAATTGATTTGGCAGGAATTATCTCGCGAGCCGAATAGCAAACTCTAGCATGTTAACACTTTCACAATTAGAATTCCAGGGGCCGCACCGATACTTGAGAACAACTAACAGCGGGCACCTTGTTGCTCGATGTCGGGCACCGAGGGGTGCAAATGGTCTGTTTCGACTTGAAAAAATGGTTTGCGTGAGCCCCAAAGCAAGAACGAGCCGTCGGAGGGCTGAACCTCTTGCCAGAACTAGCCAAAATGGTTTAGATTACTACGCCGAAATGGCTATCAAAAGGCTCCCTTCTAATGGGCCAGCGCACGTTGAAAACTGGCTTCCTTGATCGTGTTGTATTTGCAGCGGTGTGTCCCGACAATCTCTCATTGGGGTTGGCTCGCAAGAATATCTTGAGCCTTTACATATAGATACAGTGCCTCCTTCTGCAGAGGCCAAAGGACAGTATATCTTGCTAATAAATTCACGAAGTCGTTTTCTTATATCTCCCAACAAAGACTTTGTCAAGCCTTTTTATCCAATCACCCCAGCCAAAAAATTAACCCATGGGAACCACCAAAGCTTATAAGGATCATCGCTCCGCGAGACTGCCTTCAGGCTTAATGCTTTTCCTCAACCAGGAACCTCTAACTTCCATAGATTCCAGAGATAAAACAACTTCCGCCTTATGAGGCTGAGCTTTGTGAAAAATCTTGCATAAAAGAGATTGACCCGCCGGGCATGGTGGGATAGGATTATTTGTTCTAGGCTGAAAATACGGTCTGGTAATCCGAAAGTTCCAGAAAGGAAAAACCATGGTGAAAACAAACCCATCAGCAAAAAAGGGCGGCTTAACCGTGCTCAAGCCGGCAGATAAGTTCCGGTTCTCCTGTAACGAGGGAGTCGAGTGCTTCACTCGATGTTGTCGCGATATTACCATATTCCTGACGCCCTACGACATCATCCGTTTGAAAAACGGACTCAACATATCTTCAGAAGAGTTTCTCGAAGCTTACACCGTTACCCTTATCAGCGAAGAATCAGGCCTGCCCCTCGTAGCCCTCAAGATGAACGACGATGAGGACAGAAGCTGCCCCTTCGTTACCCCGCAAGGGTGTACGATCTACCCGGATCGGCCCTGGTCCTGCCGCATCTACCCGCTCCAGCCTGAAAGCACCAAGATAACGGAGAAAAAAGGCAAGCAATATTATTCGGTAATGGATGTCCCTTTTTGTCTCGGCTTTGGCGAGGACAAGGTTTGCACCGTAGCAGAATGGATAGAGGAGCAGGGTATCCCCGTCTACCAGGAAATGGAAGCCCTTTTCAAAAAGATTACTATGAACCCAGCGCTTGCGGCACACAAGATAACCAACAAGAAGTTACAGGAAATGTTTTACATGGCCTGTTATGATCTGGATCGTTTCAGGCGCTTTGTTTTCGAAAGCAAGTTCTTGGAGATGTTCGAACTGGATGGGGAGACCCTGGAAAAAATAAAAACTGACGATGTTGAACTGCTCAAATTTGCCATTAAATGGCTCGAATACGGCCTTATCGGACAACATGTACTCAAGGTGAAACCGGAGGTTTTGGCAGCCAAGAAACAGGAGTTAGGAATCGAATGATAGACCAGTCACTGATGCATCCCATACCCGACCGGCGCTTCAAATTTGGTTGTCACCCGGAGATCGCCTGTTTCACAGTATGCTGTGCCAAACTCAGTTTGGTCCTGACCCCGTACGACGTGCTTCGCCTAAAAAATAGGCTGCAACTCCCTTCTAAGATCTTCTTGGATCGATACACCACTTCTTATGTGGATGAGAATTACGGAGCGCCCTTGGTCAAGCTCAAAATGAATGAAGACGAACATCGCCAGTGTCCCTTTGTCAGCCGCGAGGGCTGTACCGTCTACGAAGATCGGCCGGGGGCCTGTCGCATGTATCCGGTTGGAAGGGCTGCTTCAAAAATTCCGGGATGGGATAAAACGGGAGAATACTATTTCCTGGTCAAGGAAGCGCACTGCCTGGGCTTCAACGAACAGAGAGGGTGGACGATCGAGGAGTGGATCGAGGATCAGGGACTGGCTGAATACAACACCATGAATGATCTGTTTTTAGATATCACCGCCGGCATCCCGGCAAAGAGATTGAAAAGTCTCAGCGATAAACAATTAGGTATGTTTCACATGGCCTGTTACAACCTGGATGAATTCAGGAAGTTCTTGTTCTCAACAACTTTCCTGGAGCGCTTTGACCTCGAACCCCAATTAATTGACCGTCTGCGAACAGATGAGACCGAATTGATTCGGTTTTCCTGCCGCTGGCTTCGCTTCGCCCTTTTCGGGGAGAAGACCATGGCAGCCAGGGCAGATTTGAGCCCGCAGACGGCGCTACCTAATCGATAATATCATCCTTCAGGGCGTCATAGGACCACACCGGAATCGGATCACACTTGCCGGTTGCGGGGTCCAGCTTGCAGCGATACGATGCCTTGGCTTGTTGCTGTTCCCACATATGCTCCCATCCTTTAATAAAATAAGGACATTCGTCATTGAAGCACACATAGAAAAACTCATTGGGCCAGGTAGACTGGATGGGAACCCTCCATTTTTTCATCTCTTGTCCGCAGTGGGGACATTTTGGAGTCTCTTTGTTTGTCACGATTCGTTATCTCCTCTCGAAAAATAATGTCTTACGAGGTTAATATAAGACCTTGTAAGGACAATTCAACCCGAAAAACCACAGGAGTTTCCACAAAAATATTAAAAAGACATAGGCCACGGGGAAGCTACTCCACAACGCGCATGATTCGCGCCATCTATTGGCAGGATTACTGTTTAGTATGCACCATATCTTCATGCAGGCCCTGTCAAAGCTGAGAGAGTGAAGAGCGGTTGCTCAGATGTTCGTTGTTATGCAGCTTCCCCTTTTGGCCTTTGCTGACACTAGGGCAAAACTACCTCCTGAACAGGGATCAGACAATATGGTGGGGAAACTCCTGGAAAAACCAGACTTGACACTCTTAAAAGAGGGATTAAGTTGTAAAAGTGCCTTTGGAAATAAGCTACTATTGGGAAGGATAGCCTATGACGGAGATCGTTGAAGAAAAGCGTCCGCGTGACCACTACAAAGCATCCATGGAAGATGGTTCCCTGGTGATGAAACCCCATTGCGCCTGCGGTAACCCTCTTGACGAAGAATATTTCTGTGAGAAATGCGACAAGCGCTGCCACTGTAACGAAATACTATGTGACAGTGAGGCCACCCTGGAGTTGGTACAGGGATACATTAAAAGATCTGGTCAGTTTGCTGCCTTCAAGGCTAAACTGGCAAGCGAAGCATGATCATCGTGGGCTCAAACAGGCCCTGGCCGCCGAAATGGTCCGTTACTGCGGCCCATCCATCTCTTCCAACTTTTCAATCGCTTCATCTATCATTTTCTCGCCCCCGATTCTCTCCTGAGCGGCAAGCAAGGGTGGCAAGGCTTCGATCTTGCCGAATTTACCCAAAGCACCCCCCGCCCAGTTGACGACGTGATGACTCTCGTGCTCCAGCAGGTCAAGGAGCAAATCGTAAGAGGCGGGACCCTGAATATTCCCGAGCACGGAGACAATACCGGTCTTGATGGGATCAAACATCTCGTTCTTGCTAAAGGCCTCCTGGATGTAGGGAACAGCCTCTTCCCCCAGCTGCTCCAGGTAGTGAAGGCTGGCCCCGGACGAGTAGGCATAGCCGAACATAGATATGTCAATGAGGGCGCGAATGGCCAGTGGTGTCTTGTAATGGGAGAGAATTTCCGGTACGAAAAGGCCCGCCCAGGAATAACGGCAGGCCAAGGGCAATAGATAGGGTATGGCCTCCGGGCCGATAGCCTTAAGCCCATCCAGGGTTTCCTGGAGAGCCGCTTTCCGCATCTCGTAGCCCTTGTCCCGCCTCTCCGAAAACCGCTCCGTATCATCAGCGCTCTGTAGCTCTTTCACCAACTCGACAATTGCCCCATTCTCTATCTCAGGAGAGAGGGCAAGATACTCCTTGAACTTTACAGCGATCCAATATTTCTGCAACCAGGTCATGGGAGGATAATAGTAGGACAAAGAGGGCTTCTCCACTTCCGCATCCCGGTATCGTCCATGCTCAACAAAGTAATCCTTTTCCTCCTGGGCCACCTCCCAGCGGCGTTTGCAAAGCTCGATGGACTCGTCGCAATCGCCAGCAAGCATGCAACTGGTGGAGACAATGTCATGCAGCCTGTCCTCGTTAGGGTAGCTCCGCATTAATTTGGAGGCGTAACGGATCGCCTCTTGGTATTGCTGGCGGGCGAGCAACCCAAACGCCTCTCCTATCTCATCGATCAGCTTCTTTTGCTCTCTTTCCTTTGCCTGAAGCTTTGCCGTTTCCTCTCCGCCTTGGGCCAGCCTGGCTTCCTCGTGCTTCTCCAGGCAGCACCGTTTATATTTTTTGCCCGAGCCGCAGGGACAGGGCTCATTCCTCCCTACCTTCTCCAGAACAAAATCTTCTCCCACTCGCTTCTGAGCCTCAGCTTGAGCGAGGAGGGCTTCCCGCATCTGGAAAAGGCGCTCCTTACTAATCCCAGCTTTTGCAGCAATGGCATCGGGATCGCCGCCTTGAAGGAGTTCCAGAACAGGCGCAAGTTCCTCCTCCGACATCGCCCCAAGCGCCAGCTTATTGGCATCACTCATAAAATTATCTTCCTTTCCTCAGATCCTGGTGTGCATCCCCAGCTAGATCTTTTCGAAAAACTCTATACAGGCGCGGGCAAATCCCGCAGTATATGAATTAAAATCAAAATCTCTTTCCCCTAGGTGCTCGTTCAGTATTTCAGCCCGAAATATGTCCCAAAATTTAGGGATCCCCTGGGCTCGATAAATGGCGGCCAGTTCATCATAATCTGCCTCATTGAGAGCAAACTGGCGCCCCCTTTCGTAGCCTTTCCCAAACCACTTCTCGTTAAAGGCAGCATCCAGTTCTTCAGTCATCCGCCATCCTTTCTAGTTGCAAGTCCGCAGTAAACAACCAGGCCCCAAGGACCTGGTTTTCTACTTCGCACCAAATCCCCCATCTTGCCTGGATGGTATGATCTTATGGGGTCGAGCTCGAATCCACGGAACGATAGGATATGCAATGGCTGAGGTCAAGGAAAATCTGGCCCCCGGTTCCTCAGCAGGGCTATTACCTCCTCATCCTCGAGGTCACGCCAATCCCTGTAGGCATCGGCTACAGCAAAGATGGGCAGACGGCTCACATCTGGACATACAACCTTGTCCACCAGCGAGGACAAGCGCCGGTAAGCGGACATGGACGAGGTGGGTACGGCAACCACAACCAGCGAGGGCTCCTGCTTTTTCACTACCTTGACCGCGGCCTCCATAGTATACCCCGAGGCCAGCCCATCATCAACCAGGATGACCGTCCGCTCCTTTAAGTCGGGCAATTCCACTTTACTTCCGTACAGGCTCAGGCGCACTCGAATACTTTCCAAGGCTTGTTGCTTCTGTGATCCTATCACCTCGCCGCTGAGGTTAAGTCTCTGCACCAGGGGTTCGTTGAGGATCACACTGCCATCGGAAACCACCGAGCCGAACCCGGCCTCCGGCCGGTCCGGAATCTGCAGTTTTCTGACCACGATCAGGTGCAGAGAACAGCCAAACTCTCTGGCAATGGGCAGGGCCACCGCCACACCCCCATTCGGTATGGCCAAAACAACGGCATGGGCCGAGCCATAGGGCGCCAACTTCTCAGCCAGCACCAACCCAGCCTCGTGCCGATCGGCGTATCTGGGTCCTTCCCAGTACGTCTCCATGGTAGCCCCCCGTCCTTTTTCCCATTTAATCCCGAGCCTTCCCCTTGGATGTCGATAACCAAGCCCTGATAAGGTCCCACCGTATTTTGACAGGTCGAGAAGGAGCAAATCATCTTCCCGAATGACCTCATTATATGTGCCAAAAACAAGAAATCCCAAACAGCGCTACTGGCTGGTAATGCTTATCACCCACCTCAAATAGTTCGTCACCCAGGGAAAAGCGATCCCTAATAAGCTCATAGAGTTGGTGGACTTTGGCTTTAAGCGTGCTCATGGTTGTATTCCCGGGAAAAGAGTATGGTGGAGCAAGAAAACCTTTCGAGGAATAATTGTAAAGATTATAAAATGTTAGAGGTATAAATTCAATGATAAATGCACTTGGCCTTTACTGGGAAGGCAGCCATTCTTGACTGACTTGCCTGTCGGTAGAAGTGCATATCAGAATAAAAGATCTGAGAACATCTCCCATTCTTTCTCGAGATATGATAGCTTGGTAGAGATTTCTTTTGTGGCATCTCGCGAAGAGACAGATAAGGGAAAGAGAGGGTAGTTCGTCGTGGCCCAGCCTGTGATTCACGGAAAAGTCGTTGATTTTATCACGGGGCGCACCATCGACTATACTGAAGACGAAAAGTATCGGCAAGCACTTGCCAAGTTTCTGGTGGAAGAAAAAGGCTTCTTGAAAAAAGATATCCAGGTTCAGCGCGAATTGCTGCTTACTGTCGATGACCAAATTTGGGTGGTCAGGATAGACTTCGCCGTCATCTTAGAAGGCAAGGTCGTAATGATTTTGCGATTTGCTCCCGGCTCCATAGTCTCACGGGAACGCCCTGCCCTTGCTGCAGCGAGACTTTTGGAACCTTATGCAGTCCCCTTTGCCGTTGTATCCAACGGTCAGGATGCTCACATCCTGGATACTGCGTCCAGTGAAGTCATTGGCCAGAGCCTGGAAGATATTCCGTCACGAGCCGCAATGGTAAATCGATTCCCGGAGCTTCAATTCAGCCATGTGGCTGAGAAACGACTGGAAAAGGAGCGTCGAATCCTTTTCATGTACGAAGCAATAGCAACCTGCCCTGTCCCGTAATTCCTCTCAAAACTCCTGTTGGCTTATATACTGAGATCAGTAGCGGAGAAGGAGGCGCGTAAGCGTCGATTGAGTGGAAAAGCTTGATTTCATCAACCAGGATAATTATTAATTAAGGTAGTACAAATTAAACTTGGTTCGCTAGGGGACTCGCTTACATGGTATGGTTAGGAGGTGTTAAATCCTATGGGATGGTTGGCGACGTCCTGGGAACCGAAGAGAGGAGCAGACCATGCACGACAAGAAAGAGCTATGTGAAAAGATCCGATCTATTTACCCGGACATCGGCGAGTGCGGGATCGATATAGATGTTGAGTATGACGAGACAAAAAAAGCCTGGATCGTAGATTTGAAGCAAGGAAGACATGAACTCAAGACGCACCTGGAGGTCGAGGAGGCAGATCAATGCATGGACGGGAAACAGTGCGTTTCCCTCGGCATACAGATCGCCCAGTTGGCCGCCAACATCCGGAGAATGCCTTAACCTTAAGGTTGCATATCTCCACCGGCAAAAACCGCTGCGCTCGCGCGCTAGCTAAATGTCCGGATATCATCCAAGGATCACAAGGTTGGCGCTTCACTGAATGCGAAAAGCCGGCCTGGTAATTTCCACCCAGGCCGGCTTTGTTTTCCTCAAGGCAACAATAAGACTATTTCTCGATCTTTTTCTCTGCATCTCCGGTGGCATGGCCGTGGAGTTTGATTTCCACTTTCTCCTCGAGACCAGCGTAGTAGTCCTGGAGAATCTTTACCACTTCCGGCCTGGAAAATTCTTTGGGCAGTTCTCCGCCCTCGGAGAGAGTCTTGCGAACCAAGGTGCCGCTCAGAAGGAGCCGGTCCTCTTTGCCGTGGGGGCAGGTTTTCATGGAGCACATACCGCCGCACTTGAAACAGTGGAAGGTCCAGTCAATGGGAAGAGGCTTGAGTTCCAACGCCCCTTCCGGGATCTCAAAAAAGATCCTCTGGGCGTCAAAAGGTCCGTAGTAGTCACCCACACCGGCGTGGTCACGGCCGACGATCAAGTGACTGCAACCGTAGTTCTGGCGGAAGCAGGCATGGAGCAAAGCTTCCCGAGGCCCAGCATAGCGCATCTCCATGGGGTAGCCGCCCTGAACCACCGTATCCTTGACGAAATAGTTATCCACCAAGGCCTGGATCGCCTTTACCCTGACGTCGGCGGGGATGTCGCCGGCCTTCAGTTTGCCCAGGAGTTGATGAATATAAAGGCCGTCGCTTACCTCCAGGGCGATTTTGGCCAGATACTCGTGGGAGCGATGCATGGGGTTGCGAAGCTGCAAAGCCGCCACCGTGCGCCAGCCCTTTTCCTCGAAGATGGCCCGCGATTCTGCCGGTTTCTGATAGAGGCCGGCGAACTCTTTAGGATAGAAGCTCTCGCCCAACACCTTGATGGGGCCGGCCAGATTGATCTCCTCCTGGGCCATGACCTTCTGCACCCCGGGATGACCCTCGGCATCATCGGTCCAGAAAACCGATTTACACTCGTGGACCTTGTCGATGGTGTACTTTTCCGTCACCTTCATGGTAGCAAGGATCTCATTATGGTCTACATCCAGGAGAGCGACCTCATCATTGATGGCAATGCTGTCCGCCAACTCTTTGGACGCCGACAGAGTGATGGGAATGGGCCAGAAAGTGTTGTCGTTCATTAAATAGAAGTCGCAGACGCGCTTCCAGTCGTCATGGCCCATGAATCCTTCCAGAGGGGTGAAGGCGCCGATGCCCAGCATCAAGACGTCAGATGCCTCCCTCGAGGTCATGGGGACTTGCTTTAAGGTCTTAGCCTTTTCAATTTCTGCCTTAAGCTCACCGCCTTCCAGCAGCAGCGGCTTCAGCATTTTCTCTTTGCCGTGTGGGGGTACCAACTTCGACATTGCCTGTTCTCCCTTCTTCTAGTGAGTATTCATTTCCTAAAACACATATGAGTTGTGGCAAACCCCACCAACAGGGTGCCTTCTCAACATCTCAGAGAAGTCTTTTCATCCACTCTTACAGAAAGTACAAAATTATCCTGTCCCGCCTGTTGCTTGTGAAAATTCGCCCTAACTTCAATCGGCAATAACGCCTCCGTCCCTAAAGTGTCGCGCCTTGAAATTTTTTCCTTTCACCTGGCGTGGCAAAATCCGCTTACGCGACTTTCGGGCTAGCTCGTCTGCTAATTATCCCCGTACCTGAAACAGTTCGTTTTCGTTTCCCTAAACCGGAAAGTCTCACCTACAGCAGGCTCAAGGTGGTGGCGTCCCCTACTAACCCCTCCATGTCCGGGCCCAGTAAATACCTGAGCACCACCCCGTTGAGAGGGGGAGAGAAAAACGCTTGGCTGGGTTGATTGTACTATCTTTAACAATGTTAGGGGCAATATACCTGGTAAAATGGAAATCTGCAAGCATTTTTTTTCACAAATCCATGTGACCCTGGGGCTACTTGGACCGGCCACAAAAGTTGTTGACATTATAGCAAAAAATCGATAACTGCAGACAGATTTCGGAATGGGTAAAGCAGATACTGGATATTAGATTCTGGATGCTAGTCTGGTGATCACTCCTTGGCAGGCAGAGACGCCTGCCCCAATGGATTCCGCATTCGGGATTCAAAATTCTGACCTTTAGGTTCTTACTCTATGCTCTATGTCTTCTCAAATCCGAAATCCGAGATCCGAAATCCGAAATAAAGAGAGGTGAAGGCCTTGTCCAATATTCGCCCCTTTCCCCTTTACGGTTGGCTAGCACTCTGTGTGCTAGTCGCTTCTCAAGTTCTCCTTTTTACCGGTATAGAGGTGGTGAGGTATTGGTTTTTTCCTTTAGCCTGGTGGCCCTACATTCTGACTGTTGACGGGCTGGTCTACCGCCGTAAAGGCAGTTCACTGCTAAAGAACCATCCGCGCGAATTTTTCCTTCTTTTACCCTGGTCTGTCTTTTTCTGGCTCATCTTCGAACTCTTCAATCTGGCTTTGAACAACTGGCATTATCTTCTGGTCCCTGAGAACATATTACAACGCTGGATTGGCTATGCAGTCTGCTATGCCACTGTATTACCTGGCCTTTTTGAGACTATGGAACTCTTGGAAGCTTATGGCATCTTCACCAAATCAGGAATCAAACCTGGTCCAACCTCAACCCGGTGGTATCTCCCTTTTGTCGCCACTGGCCTCCTCTTTTTTATCCTCCCCATTATCTGGCCGCATTACTTTTTCCCCCTAGTCTGGGGAACTTTCGTTTTTTTACTAGAGCCGCTCAATCACCGACTGGGCCTGCGGTCTCTCATGAGGGAGTGGCAGCAAGGCACTCTTCGCACCTTTTACCTCCTCCTTGTAGCAGGAGCAATTTGTGGTCTTCTGTGGGAATTTTGGAACTATTGGGCTTTAACCAAGTGGGAGTACACCGTGCCCCATTTTGGCTGGCTGAAGGTTTTTGAAATGCCTATACTTGGTTTTTTCGGCTTTCCCCCATTTGCCGTGGAATGCTATGTGATGATGAGTACTGTGACACTGCTTCGACAGGGAAGGGGCTGGCAAGATCCGACCTCACCAATCAGCCAAGCCCGGCCTAGTATATCTCTAATTGTGTATGGAGTACTTTTCTTTTTCTGCCTCTTTGCCTTCCATCAGATCGACGTTCACACCGTTGCCTCCTGGCGACCGTGAGGGAAAAGACCCCGCGGGTCTTTTCCCGCATAGCGCATGGAGCAATGGGCACGGGGTCAAACAGATGACTTGCTTTTACTCTATGCTCTATGCCTATTACCTTGACGCGCCTCCTTACACCGGTTAATAGTTAGGTTTGACAAGGGGAAAGGAACACCAATTTGGAACCAACAACGTTCTATCTCCACAGCTTGGGCTGCCCTAAGAATATGGTTGATAGCGAGGTTATCCTGGGCTTTCTTATGAGTGCCGGCTACAAGCCGGTGGAGGAACCACTTGCCGCTCAACTCATAGTGGTGAACACCTGCGGATTCATTGAGAGCGCCACCGAGGAATCCATTGAGACCATTTTGGAACTTGCCCAGGCGAAGCAGCAGGGGCGGTGTGAGCTCCTGGTGGTGGCAGGATGTCTGCCCCAGCGTTATGGTCGCAAACTGGTCAAATCCCTGCCTGAGGTGGACCTTTTCCTAGGCACCAGCTCTTTTGTCCATTTGGTTCAGATCCTTGCTCGTAAGCAGGGGGATGAAATGGAAAGGATTGTTTTGGAGCCGCCCAGATTCCTCATGACCGCAAAAACTCCAAGAATTCTTTCGGCCCCTTTTTACAGTGCTTATCTCAAGGTTGCAGAGGGCTGTAATAATCGCTGCTCCTTTTGCACCATCCCCGCTATCCGCGGTCCCTACCGCAGCAGGCCTGTCAACGACTTACTTCAAGAAGCCGAGTGGCTGGCTTCACAAGGTGTGATTGAACTCAACCTGGTGGCGCAGGACACAACTGCTTATGGAATAGATCTGGATAAAACCTCTTGTCTGCCCGACCTTCTGGAGGGACTGGCGAAAATTGGTAAGTTTTCCTGGATCCGAGTTCTTTATGGGTATCCCCAAAAGATCGACCCTGACCTTTTGGAGACTATGGCGTCATATGAGTCCATCTGCAAATACCTTGACCTCCCTCTGCAACATGTATCCGGCCATCTGCTCGAGGCCATGGGTCGAACCGGTTCTGCCAGAGAATTTCACCAACTCATCGGTTTGATCCGGGAGTTTCTTCCTGGGGTCACCTTGCGGACCACACTTATAGTTGGATTTCCAGGAGAAACGGATAGGGATTTCCAAGAACTTTGCGACTTCGTTGAGCAGGCACGATTCCAACGCTTGGGGCTATTTGCCTATTCACCTGAGAAGGGGACGCGGGCAGCCCTATTTAGTAATCAAGTGAAGGAGTCTGTTAAAATAAAAAGATTGCAAACTCTAGCGGCTCTCCAGGAGAAGATCAGTCTGGATTATAATAGCCGCCTCGTGGGAACAGACCAGCCGGTTCTGATAGAAGGTGAGAGTGATGAGAGCGACTTGTTGCTCCAGGGTCGCCTTTCCTCGCAGGCACCGGAGGTAGATGGCTATGTGCTCATAAATAAAGGTTTCGCCAAAGTTGGTCAGATAGTGGTGACGCGAATAACTGAAGCTCACCCCCATGACCTGATTGGTGAAATCCCTGAACCCGAATTGTTTTGACAAGTAGCCCAATTTGGGCTATGAAGAAGTGTTTTATAGTTTTCCAGCCTGAACTTTAGCTAAGGAACCCCAACATTGTCCCTCAAGAGTACCGCAGAAGACCTGCTTCAGCAGCAGTATCCTCTTTTCGCCCAGTTGGATGAAGATCTGCAGCGTATCGAGGAAGAGATTAACAAAAATCTTCACTCCAGCGTACCCCTCATCTCCCTAGTTACCCGCTACATTATGCGGAGCGGTGGAAAACGATTGCGCCCCTTATTGATGGTTCTGGCAGCCAGGCTTCTAAACTATCAAGGTAACGATCACTACCGGCTGTCCATTGTCTTCGAGTACCTCCACGCAGCTACCCTCCTCCACGATGACGTTGTGGACAATGCCGATCTGCGTCGCGGTACTCCGTCGGCAAACACTCTCTGGGGTAATGCGGCGGTAGTTCTTGTTGGAGACTTCCTTCTCGCCACATCTTTTTTCCTTTCTGTACTAAGTGGCAACTTAAAAATTCTCCGGATTCTCTCGGAAACTACAACTTTTATGGCCGAAGGCGAGATTCTACAATTGATAAATAGTGACAATCTGGAGATTACCGAGGAAGAATACATTGAGGTTATAAAGCGCAAAACGGCCATCCTTATTTCAGCGGCATGTCAGATTGGCGCCATTCTTGGTCAGGCAA
>JAJDNT010000025.1 GCA_022340515.1 Deltaproteobacteria bacterium | reverse complement strand
GGGAAGAAATAAAGGATTAGGAGGAGGTTTTAATGACCGAAATTCGGGAAGAAAGGAGGAGTGGAGAAGAGAGCTGGCTGTAAAAGTTTTAAATATTGAAAGGTTGTGATTGATAAAATGAAAATACAACACAAGTCAGGTATCCGGCTGCTGTTGGAAAGATATAAAGCTCTCTTTCGAACAGAGGAGAACCGCAATTATTACGGGGAGGAAGACCACAGAAAGGCTGAAAGGAAGTTTCTAAAGTATGCACTGGAGCAGCGCAGGATCGAAATCCAGGAGAAACTTTTCGAATAAATCAATTCCTCTCTAAGGGCGCAGAATGGACATTAGATATAATGTCCATTCCAGCCTAAACACTATCGTTGATTACATCTCGCAGCTTGCCGGAATATTTGAAGGTCACTACCTTCCTGGGTGACAAAAGTATGGGATCCCCGGTCTGAGGATTCCTGCCCTTCCTCGCCCTCTTATCCTTCACTGAGAACTTACCGAAGCCGCTTATGAGAACATCGTCGCCACCTTCAAGGGATTTCTTGATGTACTCGAAAAGGTGGTCTACTATCTTGAGTGATTCTCTCTTGGTGTAGCCCACCTGATCGCTAATGGTATCCGCAATGTCAGCTTTGGTGAGAGTCATGGCTTTTTCCACCCTTCTTTCGATTTTCATCAGTTAGTCTCTTCCTGGTTTTTCCTTTGCTGCCACTAGTTTTCTTGAGCCACGAAGGAGCTCTTACATTCGGGGCAAGTCACCCGCTGCCCCACCCTGGCCCTCAGCAAAATCCTGGCCCTGCACTTTGGACACATTCTTATCATGCGCAACATAATGTTGACCTCCTTGTTGGATAAACCTGGAAGGTTATCCAAGGCCTGTGACCATCAAGGAGGATTTTGCTTGCAAAATTCAAGCCATAGAAGAATCCGTCTGTCCGAACTGGCACCGGACATCCAAAATCAG
This sequence comes from Deltaproteobacteria bacterium, assembly GCA_022340515.1. Classification (GTDB taxonomy): domain Bacteria; phylum Desulfobacterota; class Syntrophobacteria; order BM002; family BM002; genus BM002. The sequence goes on along the minus strand of JAJDNT010000025.1, from coordinate 8,830 downwards.
TAAATTAATAAATTTTGTCTGTGAACTTTCGCTTTTCCTCTAACTCTCTTTGAGCAACTTTATCCCATCGGCAAGTTGACTACCCTGGGGTAATAATTTACAAAGATTAGAAAGATTCTATGCTGCATCAATAACTATTCTCGAGCATACGTTGAAACTAATGGCCCGAAAGGAATTATTACTTTTTGTTATTTTCTTGATGCTTTCCCACTCATCTCTTTATGCTGAGCAGGCAAGTGTAATTCAAAAAAATGAGGTAGTGGTTGTATTCGAAGAGCCATTGAGATTTGTTGCAAATGAAGCCGTCAACATCTTTCCCGGAATAAAAAGTGATTTAGAAAATAGCCTAAACTTGACCCTGGATTTCAGGCCAACAGTGGTCCTCACCACCAATCGGGAGAGATTTGAGGAAATGACCGGAAGCCCAGTGGTTGTAGCCTACGCTGTTCCCCAAAGAAACCTGATGGTGATCGACTATACCAAAATGAACACCGCGCCCTTCAGTCTCGCCTCAATAATGAAGCACGAACTGTGTCATTTGCTTCTACACAATCAGGTAAAGAATGGCAGGCTACCACGGTGGCTCGATGAGGGGATTGCTCAGTTAACCAGTGACGGTATTGCAGAGATAATGATGAGCAGAAAGGGATCCATTCTAAATAAGGCTGTCTTGTCAAATAATCTTTTCAGTCTGAGAGTATTGAGCCAAAGCTTCCCGATGGATAAAGAGTCCCTTCTCCTTGCTTATGAGGAGAGCAAAAGTTTTGTTGAGTTTATCAACCATGAATTTGGCAGAAAGGGAATTCAAAACCTCCTTGGCCATCTGCAGACCGGCAATGAAATAGACGAGGCAGTCTTGAAAAGTTTTGCAATTTCCCTTGATGAACTCGAGAGAAGATGGCACATCCATCTTAGAAAAAAGATTACCTGGTTCACCTACCTGGCAAACAACCTCTATCCAATCCTATTTTTTCTCGCAGCATTGATAACTATTGGCGGATTTGTCAGGATGATGCTCAAAAAAAGAAGGTATGGGGAGGACGATTTTTCGGCTTAGCGTAGACCACTAAGCCAGCTAACAGCATACAGTTCGCAGCATGCAGCAATGATTCTGTACAGAAAGTCTCTGTTTTCTGCCAGCTGCCAGTTGCCCGCTGTCTGCTCCCGGCTAGTCGTACATAATCTCCCAATTGGCGTGAAACGAGGTGTCAATAAAACTGTACCTGTATTCCATGGTCCTACCCGTGCCGGGTGATTTGCTCGACTCCGGCTGCCAGAACCTCAAATAAATGGCCGGCATGGGCTCAGGTTCCTTCCATTCCGCCCCCGGCGACTTCAGCCAAACCTCCTTTTCTTCTATTATCTTCCAGATAGTTCCATGACCCTTGCTTCTCACTCTCTCGCCTACCCTCGGCAGCTGCAATTTCTCTCGCAGGCTCTTGAACCGGTAGGTCGTGAGCCTTTCTTCTTCCAAGATGGGTTCACCCAGGAGCATAATGCCGATGGCACCCAGGGGCGCGGTCACCAGGATACTCAGCACTGCCACGGCTAGAATCACCTCACCACCGGCCACCCCAGCTTCCAGGGGGACTGCGCCAATGGCCGCCTGTACCGTTGCTTTGGGCACGTAAGCAACCACGCAGAACAACCGCTCTTTCCAGGTGTAATCGGCGCCTAAAACCGACAGGTAAGTACCAATGGATCTAGCCACCAGGCCGACGAAAATGACCGCGAGCCCCGCCGCCCCCGCTTTCCAGGCCACAGATACATTAACCTGAGCTCCCACCAGGACAAAAAGCAGCAGTTCCGCAAAAACCCAAAGTTTTTTGAGTTTTTGGGAGATGATGTGGGCAATGGCTTCCTCTTTCTCCAAAATGATGAATCCTATTGCCATTACCCCCAACAGGGCAGCAATGGGTACTACATTGTGGGCGATTTCCTCCAACCACATGAGACATATGGAAGTCCCAATAACCAGAAGGGTACGCCGGGGCGGCTGCCAGTCGTATTTGAGAAAAAGCCGGTAGAGCAGATAGCCGGGAATCAAACCAACAATTATCCCCAGGACGATGGATATGGGTATACCCGCAAGTTGCCAGGCGATATTGACCTTGTGGCCGCCATACATACCGAGAAAGATTGTAAAGAGGACAATAACGAAGACGTCATCCACCGAGGAAGCCGCTAGAACCATTGTGGGGATGCCCTTCTTGGCCCCTTTGCCCCGCTCCATAAAATCGATCATCAGGGGCACCACCACTGCCGGGGAGACCGCTCCCAGAATGCTACCCAGGATGGCGGCTTCGACGAGGGAGATTTTCAAGAAGTAAGGTGCTACCGCTACCACTGCAGCAATTTCAAACATGGCCGGCACAGCCGACATGATGATTGCTGTTTTACCCACCCGGTGCATGGTATCCCGTCGCAGCTCGAATCCAGCCCGCAGCAGGATGACAATGAGAGCGATTCTTCTGAAGTCAGCAGAGACCTGCATCATTTCAGGTCGCATGAGACCTACCACGTGTGGGCCCACCAGAACTCCGACAATGAGCATGCCAACCAAGCCAGGAAGCTTAAATTTACGGAAGATGATATCCGCTGCCAGGCCAAAGACGACAATCAGTGCCAAGCTTATTGCCATAACACTTCTCCAAGGATCATCAAGCAGGACAACTAGAGATAATGCCAAGAAATACGTGGGTGAATGTCTTGGACCACACTTTTCGGCGCGGGACTTTGAGTGCAATCCAAGCCCCGATGGTACACTCCAAGCCCACCGGATGTAAAGAGGCTAAATGACGCTGTTGCCCTATGGAGACATAAATGTTACCGTGCCCGGGTGGATTTTAGATTGCAGATTTGGGATATGGGATGTGAGATATGAGATATGAGATAAAGAAAGTGAGAGTTCTGCTGGGCTAATTTACTGAAGGAGTTATCGCACATCCCACATCTCACCTCTTTGGTTCTTTAGGCACTTTAGTACATTTTAGACATTTAGAGCCCTATGCCTCGACTGGCGAGATTCGCATGAACACCTTTTCTCACAGACTGAGCGAGATATACGATCTTTTACTGCAGGCATACGGTCCGCAAAAATGGTGGCCGGCAGAAAGCCCCTTTGAGGTGATGGTTGGAGCCGTGCTTACTCAAAATACTAATTGGCAGGGAGTTGAGAAGGCCATCGCCAACTTGAAGGGCAGTAATTTGCTCAAGCCAGACAAACTCCAGGCTTTATCCACTGAGGAGTTGGCAGGGCTAATTAAACCGGCCGGATATTTCAACCTGAAAGCTCGGAGACTCCAGAATTTGATTGAATTTTTAACTGAGACTTATGCCGGTGATCTTGAAACTATGGACCAAGTAGAGACGGGGCAATTGCGTAAAGAACTCTTAAAGATTAATGGAGTAGGCCCGGAAACGGCGGACAGTATTCTCCTTTATGCCTTACAGAGGCCGGTCTTCGTCGTGGACACCTATACCTACCGGGTGATGAACCGCCACGGCCTAATTGGAGAAGAAGTTAGCTATGATGAACTGCAAGGGTTGTTCACCCAGCACTTGCCATTAGACAAGACTCTGTTCAACCAATACCACGCCTTGCTGGTGAGAGTGGGGAAGCTCCACTGTCAACCCAAACCTCGCTGTCAGGGGTGTCCCCTCGAACCACTGCTGCCCTAGGAGGGCAGCTAGGGCTACGCTGGCATAGAGCATAGGGCATGGAGCAGAGGGTCAAGTTCAAAGTTTAAAGTTCAAAAATTCGCTTCAGATTACCCAAAAAACTTGAAACTTGGAACTTGGAACTTTGAACCTTATAGAGCTGACGGCTGAATGAAACCGGCTAAACTGGCTCAGCTGGCATAACCGGCTAAACAGAAAATAGGCAGCTGGAATAAACTTTAACCCACCTATAAGTTTACAATTTCCCGGAGCGGTAAATAGAGAGAATTAGCCAAACCCCCAAAACGGTGGCAATAACGTAGCCAACTACACCTAGAATGGTAGTGAGAGAAACCGGTCCCAGGCCGAGGAATTCTAGGTTGAGCACTAGGACTTGCTGGGCCGAATTGAGTACCATGGCAGCAGCAATGATGGAAGCAGAGATAACCAGGCCCACGGTTAGCCGATTGAGACCTTTTTCAAGTTTCATATCAAGCTGCTGAAAACCCTCGTGCCAGATCTCAACTCTCTGTTTGCCCTTGGCCACCTGTCTGAGTATATCGTGGACAAACTTGGGCATAACCTTGGCGTATTTGCCCACATATCTGGTATCTCTGCCGATATTCTTAAAGATTTTTTTTGCGTCATAGCCACGCTCGAGCAGCTTTTTGGCGTAAGGTTTAGTGAACTCCAAAAGGCTTACGTCGCTTTCCAAAATCTTTCCTAGTGCTTCAGTCTGAACAAAAGTCTTCAAAAGCAACAAAAGGTTTCTAGGTAACTGAATGTGATATTTGAGAGCCAGATAAATAATTTGATCGTAGACATCTTTAACTGAAATGGACTGCAGGGATCGGCCGTAGAAGGCCTCACTGGCATCCTTCAGATCAGTTCTAAAGCTAGGCAGATCTATTTTTTCTTCATCAATCAGGCCCGCTTCCAAAAAAGCATCCATCACCATGTCATAGTCGTGCTCTGCATAACCCAGAAAAATATTTGCTATTTGCCGCATGGTCTCTTCGTCCAGATAACCTGTAATACCGAAGTCAACCAGACTCACCCGGCCGTCGTACATCACAATGGTATTGCCAGGGTGAGGGTCAGCATGGAAGAAGCCGAATTCCAGCAACTGTCTCGAAAATGAGCGCAGGCCTATTTTTGCTATCTCTCTTGGATCGATGCCGTGGGCTTTTAGTTCATCTACATGGTCCATCTTGATACCATCGATCCATTCCATCACCAGGATGGATTTGGTAATGTAGTCCCAGTACACTTTGGGAATGTAGAGCTCATCGACCTCCCGGAAGTTATAGGCGAACTTCTCGATACTGCCAGCCTCAATAAGCATGTCAATTTCTCTGAAAATAGTCCGCTCGAACTCCCGCACCAAGTTTGTCGGCGCCAGGATCCTACCAAGATCAAAAGACTTCTCTATCTTGTCGGCCAAATAGTACATCAAACGAATATCTTCTCTGACCCTCTTGCTGATGCCGGGACGAATAACCTTGACCACCACTTTCTCACCGCTGGGCAGGGTAGCGTGATGCACTTGGGCCACCGAGGCAGCAGCAAAAGGTTCTTGATTTAATTCAGTAAAAATCTCTGCAACAGGCTGTTTGAGTTCGCCCTCAATAACTGCTTTGATTTGTGAATAGGGAACAGGGGGAACTCGATCCTGCAATTTTCTAAGCTCTTCGATATACTCGGGCGGGAAAATATCTGCCCTGGTGCTCATCAATTGTCCCAGTTTGATGAAGCTAGGCCCTAACTCCTCCAGGACCAACCTAACACGGCGCGGTGACAGCACTCCGGGCTTAAGGATAGTAGGTTTGACCTTGCCTGCTTCCACTTCCTTTGCTTTACGGCTCACAATGCGCTCGACCACATCACCGAGACCGTGCTTGATAAGCACTTTGGCTATGGTCCCAAGACGTCTCACACCTTTTAATCCAGCTGAAGCCCTGAAAAAACCCATGACGATCTACCTCTCCAGGCCCATATCCTAACTGGGGTATTTGACTTACCATTCGCCTGGCAATACAAATTTTACCAGGAGATTCCCCATTTCTTTGTTTTCAATTTCCCACCCATTGTGGTGAACATCTGGTGTGGACAGAATAAGCGACTCGACCTGAGGACTTCGAGTGAGCCTCAGTCGAACTCCTAGTCGACAAGTCTTGCTGCAGGAAGCTTCAATTGTTACACAATAGAGCCTGTGATTCTACACTAAAATTAGAAGGGATTAAATGATGATTGAGACAGGAGTTTCCCTAAAGATGTTTACCACCTGACTGTGGAATCAGCCGATTACAGAGTTGTGGGTGATTCGGAAATAAAAATAGTTTCCTAGTGCTTCTTCTTTCGTTCCGAGTCTCGCGGCCTTGTCACTTCCGCCAGTCACCTAGAAGAAACACCAGGAAACATTGTCAAACAGCAAGCAGTCACAATGAAAGCCAGGGTGAACTGCGAGGTAAAGAGCATCGGAGCAACCGATGCGAAGCCTCCGCTCTCTGGCAGGACTACCATCTGCATCGGCGCGAGGATAATGCAACCAGCTCAAAAGTGGTTCATAAATGGCAGCGACTATGCTGGTTTACCGAGTAGCTCACCCTGGCCATCCCAGATAGTCACCACAATAGACGGGCAAATCCAAAAGAAAAAGATAGGGAAACTCTTGAGATTGAGATGTCCTCTACTAATCGCAGGACAACAAAAAAGCGGAGCCAATGACTCCGCTTTTCTATTAAGCTGTACTCGAGGCAAGAGATCAAACCTGGAAACACAGCTGCCTTTCCCGCTTTCCTCTCATTTTTTGCTGACAAACCACTCCGGGCTCACCGTTTCGACATGGCTATTCGATAACCACTACGGTAACCCTGCGGTTTTCCGCCCGGCCTTCTTCAAAGCCGTTGTCGCCCACGGGTTTCAATTCGCCGCAAGAAAAACCATTCATCCGCTGCAAGGAAATACCATACTTCTGGTTAAGGTAGCCCATTACCGCCCTGGCCCTGTTCAAGCCAAGCTGAAAATTGTAGGGTTCTTCACCGAAACCATCCGTGTGCCCTTGTAACTCGAGAAAGAAATCTTTGTCAGCTTCCATCAAGGGCAGCACTACAGCATCTATAGCCTTTTTGTCTTCTGCCGAGAGCTTGTAGCTGTCAAAAGCGAAGTGAATGGCCCCGTCGTACTGGGTAGCCCCGTAATACTTATTATGCGTCAACTCTTCCGCCCTGGTCAGTGCCATTTCGAGGTTTGTGCAGGGCTCGCTTACCTCTTCCGTGGTCTCCTCTACTGCTACTTGCTCAAAGGTTTCCGTTTGCACCGGACCCTTGCTGGCACACCCTGTTAATACAAACAAAATCATGCCCAAAACGACTATGGCCACGAGTGTCAATCTCATGACTGTTCCTCCTTACCTCGGAAGCTTCTGAACTTTGGATCTTTTCATGATTGCCCAACCAGAGAGTTTCATTGCAAAAGACATGCCTAGCCCAGATATTTCATCAATTGCTGTGGTAAGAAACGAGGCAAAGTGGTCTTCGACCCTTTCGCCCTTTGACTGTTAATGGAGTGTAGCTTTTTCGTTGACTTCAATATTGTAACCGTGGTTTATTCTCTTTAGGGTGACATCCAAAATGTCGACAAAAGCTGTTCACATAGCACCTCGGCTGGCACCCTTCTCTGAACGAACCGGTACTGGCAGTATAGTAAAGTGAACCGAAAGCCGGATAGTTCCTGACTGGTGAAATCCCTTGGGCTGAACGTTTTTTAGAGCTGGAGGTACAAACATGGCGATAACTGGAGGTGATCGCGGAGGTCCACGGGTCAAACTTAAATGGCCAGTAACCATTACGACAGACAAAGGTTCTATGGAAGGGGTGACCCTTGATCTGGGCACGGATGGAGCTTTCGTTTCATGTGCCAAACCTCTCAGACTAAACGAAGTCTTCGACATGGTCATCACTGCTCCAGATCAGACCATCGAGGCAAAAGCTGAGGTGATCTGGTCAAACATCTACGGCCCAGATGACGACATTACCCCGCGGGGTATGGGTGTCCGCTTCCTAAAAATCTCCGGGGAAGATCGTAGAGCCATAGCAAAGGCCGCCCTGGAACACCTGAGATCGGAAGAGATGGATCCAAGGGCATTCCAAGCCTTTCAAACTCTGATCATAGACCCAGACGAAGTTTCTAAAAAGTGATTGCTCAGCAGCTAACCGTTTGTTTGGAGGAAATAGCATTTGGCGCAAGAAAAGATAGAAAAGGGATAATCAAACTGCAAAGAAGGGGGAGGTCATGAAAAGTTTTGGTTATATTAGCTTGGTTTTCCTGCTTGCGTTCTCGCTGCTCACAGGTTGTGAGACTACCCGCAAACTCACAAGTTCCATTACCGGGTCTTCGGACACGGACGAGTTACTTACCCAGGTGCCTTCTCAGGACCAGAAGGAGGTGCATGAGGCGGCATTTAATCTGCAGGTGGCCGAAGAGAAATTGAAGCTTGCCGAGATGAAGGCCGAACTGGCCTCCCTGCAGAAAAAATACGCCGATTACCAGGAGGACGTGGCCAATAAGCATCAGGATGCAGCGGAGGTTAAGCTGGATCTCGCCAAAATGGAGGCTGTAGACAAGGCGAACCTGGGTGAAAAGGAAAACAACATAAACAAGATTGCCGATCTCAAGTCTGACATACTAAAAATAGAAGCGGATAGTATCAAGCTTGAGGCAAAACGGGACACAACCGAACAAAAAATCAAAGGGCTGACCCAGCAAATTGAAGAACAGGAGACAAAAATCACAAACCTCGAGGCTGCCGGCGTACCGGAGCCAGAGCCTGTTGATGTGACCAAGCAGGACAAGGGGCCGGAAGAAGAAAAGCCCGGTGAGACAAGAATGGAAGAGCCCTTGCCACAGCCCTAGGAGAAGCAAAGAGAAGTAGCCAGTAGTCAGTAGCCGGTTGTTAGAGGACAGAGATCGGAGATTAGAGGTCGGATTGTGGAATTTTTAGCTGAGAGCTGATCGCTGACGGCTGATAAGACCAGCCAAACAGACTACTGGCAGCCGTTTCAACTAAGGACTAGGGACTGATCATCCCGATGAAACAATCCCTGGAGGTGGGAAGCATGACCATTTCCCTACGTTACGATATAGCCGAATCGCCCTTGACCTATAATGG
>JAJDNT010000313.1 GCA_022340515.1 Deltaproteobacteria bacterium | reverse complement strand
ATTAACCATATGACGGCTCCAAGTGTGGCAAAAAGAGTCAGAACTGTTTCCATGGTATAAACGCTCTCTTAGATCTTTTATTTCTCCAGGATGCTTTTCCACAGTTCGTCATCCCGGCCAAGTCTCGCAATGCGGGACGCGAGCCGGGATCCAGACGAAGTCCCCGCAAAGCTTGTCCCTGACTGCGATCAGGGAGCGGGAAACCAGACATTAAATGGCGTCATTGTAGTTTTCTGGATTCCCCTTCGACTTCGCTCAGGGTGGTGAGCCTGTCGAACCACGGACATCCTCCTCCGGCGCATTCCAGAATGACGGGTTGATGCAATTGCGTCATTCCCGCGCAGGCTGGAATCCAGGCATCATTTGCTAATCTGTATTGAGAAGGCTTTTCCGCTTAATTGATTGTCATGCCCGAATTGTGGGCAATTAGTAAGCGGGTGCACGACAGAAAACTATATGCTATATTGGGCGGCCGGTGTCAAAGAAAGATTTTTAAGGGGAGAAAAAGAGTTCCCTTGTTCTTTATACTTTGAATGACTATTTTGCCTACGAGACGATTTCTTATAATAGGCAGATTGAGGGGCTAATCTTTTCAGTGTGTTCTTGGCAAGGTCCAACTGCCCAACCGTGGAGAAGAGAATGCTACAAAACTTTTTATTTCGAACCATTTTTCTTCTACTTCTGATCTTTGGCCTGGCTACCACCAGTTTGGCCGGCGAGCCCACTGATGACATTAGAAAGACTACAGACAAAATGATCGGCATCCTTAACGACCCTGTCCTCAAAAATAACGTTGAAGAGAGAAGAAAAATGCTCAGAACCGCCGTAAACGAACGTTTTGACTGGAGAGAAATGGCGCGGCGCGCCCTGGCCGATCACTGGAAAAACCGCACCGAAGAGGAAAAGAAAGAATTCGTCCCCCTCTTTACTGATCTACTCGAAAGTGCTTATATGAATAGAATAGAAAATTATTCAGGAGACAAAGTCACCTACGACGACCAAAAGGTCAAGGGTAATTACAGTCTCGTAAAGGTTACAATTTTCACTGATAAACAAGTTGAAATTCCAGTAGTTTACAAGATGCTGAAAAAAGACCAAGAGTGGATGATCTATGACGTCTTAATCGAGGGGGTAAGCTTGGTGAAAAATTATCGACAACAGTTCGACAGCGTCATCCTCAGTTCCTCTTATCAGGTACTTGTAGAGAAGCTAAAAGAGAAAGCCCCCAAAAATTGAACTGTATCAATTCCTCCTGCCTTTAACTGCCAAGATGACTCCAGATAAAAAACCCACACCTGGCAAACCAGGTGTGGGTTTTTTCGTATCTCCAGCGCGGAAACTTCAGGCTAGTACATGCCCATTCCGCCCATGTCACCCCCCATACCTCCACCACCAGGCATTGCCGGCATATGCTCTTTTTCTTCCGGCTTCTCTACAACCGTGGCCTCGGTGGTAAGTAGCAGAGAGGCTACACTGGCAGCGTTCTGCAGGGCAAACCTCACCACTTTGGTGGGATCTATAACGCCTGCCTTGGTGAGATCTTCATACTTCTCAGTCTCAGCATTGAAACCGAAGGCTCCTTTTTCGTTCTTGATACGCTCAACTACAACCGAGCCTTCCCAACCTGCATTATTGGCAATTTGCCGCAGAGGTTCTTCCAGGGCCCTTCTGAGCACGGAGACTCCAAGTGCTTCCTCACCTTCCACCTTCATCTTTTCCAGTGCCTGGACACAGCGAAGCAGGGCCACCCCACCGCCAGGGACAATGCCTTCTTCGACTGCAGCCCGGGTGGCGTTCAGGGCGTCCTCCACCCGTGCCTTTCGCTCCTTCATTTCAGTCTCTGTTGCAGCCCCAACATTGATTACCGCTACTCCGCCAATAAGCTTGGCCAGACGCTCTTGTAGTTTCTCCCGGTCCCAATCAGAGGTAGTCTCTTCAATCTGAGTACGAATTTGCTTTACCCGGCTCTCTAGGCCTTGGCGGGTACCGCCACCATCTACGATGGTGGTGTTGTCTTTGTCCACCCTTACTGTCTTGGCCGTGCCAAGATCATTGAGGCTTACATTCTCGAGTTTGATCCCGAGATCTTCAGCCACTACCTGACCTCCAGTGAGAATGGCTATGTCTTCCAACATAGCCTTGCGCCGGTCACCAAAACCGGGAGCTTTTACTGCACATACTCTCAAAGTGCCGCGTAACTTGTTCACCACCAAAGTGGCCAGGGCCTCGCCCTCTACGTCTTCGGCAATAATCATCAGCGGCCTACCCATTTTGGCAATCTGCTCCAAAAGAGGGAGCAGATCTTTCATGTTGCTTATTTTCTTCTCGTTTATGAGAAAGTAAGGCTCTTCCAGCAACACTTCCATGCGCTCTGGATCGGTGACAAAGTAGGGTGAGATGTAACCACGGTCAAACTGCATGCCTTCAACCACTTCCAGGGTGGTCTCCATGGCCTTGGCTTCCTCGACTGTGATCACACCTTCTTTGCCAACCTTGTTCATGGCCTCGGCGATTATGTTACCTATGGTCTCGTCATTGTTGGCGCTGATCTTGCCTACCTGGGCGATCTCCTTCTGATCCTTCGTCGGATTGCTCAGCTTTTCCAACTCTTTCACCACAACTCCAACCGCCTTATCGATTCCGCGCTTTAGCGCCATGGGATTGTGGCCCGCTGCCACCAACTTTGAGCCCTGGTAGAAAATGGACTGGGCCAATACTGTTGCTGTGGTGGTCCCGTCACCGGCCACATCTGAGGTCTTGCTAGCCACTTCTTTGACCATCTGGGCGCCCATGTTCTCGAACTTATCCTCGAGTTCTATTTCCTTGGCCACGGTCACCCCGTCTTTGGTGATTGTGGGTGAACCAAAGGTCTTCTCGAGAATTACGTTCCTACCTTTAGGTCCAAGGGTGACTTTCACCGCATCTGTCAGGGCGTTTATTCCATTAAGCAGGGCTTCCCTGGCTTTCGAAGTAAATTTCAGTTCTTTTGCCATTTATTCAACTCCTTTTGTATCTCTGTCAGGTTTCTTTATGTCCTGTCTAGTTATTTCTCCACCACTGCCAGCACATCATCCTCTCGCATGATCAACAATTCCTCACCTTCGACCTTCACCTCGGATCCTGCATACCTGCTGAAAAGCACCGTATCACCCTTCTTGACATCAAGGGGCATCTTGCTGCCGTCATCGAGGACCTTGCCGGTCCCTACTGCCAAGACCTTACCTTGGAAGGGCTTTTCCTTTGCAGAGTCGGGAATGATTATGCCTCCTTTGCTAACCTCCTCTTCCTCTGTGCGTTTCACCACTATTCGATCGTTCAATGGTTGTAGTTTCATGGCTTCTAACTCCTTTTCGAATATTAAGAAAACCGCAAACTCCAAAATTATGACTCATAAAAATGTTAGCACTCACCTTGGATGAGTGCTAACACATGGCGGAGGATATCCACATCATTTCTAAAAGGCAAACCTCAAATTTTTTAATTATACTCCCTAAAATTGTATAATTGGAAACTAGAACCATATAGGTTCAAAAAATAGAATTTTTCACTGCTTTTTGAAGAAATATTTGTCCTAAAGGTCACGGACGAGTTCGTCAGGGTACTGATCGGCAGGCGGATACCTAGGCGACCTCTTTTGGCATAAGCATGAGGCTCAGGGCATGGGGGAAAGGAGTCAGAATCCAGAATTCAGAAGAAAGGCAATCAAGATTGAATTCTTCTCAACTAATTGCCACCGAATACCAAATACTTCTGTGTGGTGCCTAGTGCTTAGTGCATTGTGCCTAGTTGAGAAAGCTGCATGCTGCAAGCTGACTGCTGTCTGCTTCCCATTTGCTTGCTCCTTTACAACAGCTTTTGCTTCGTGCTACAAGGAATAGCGACTGAAAAGAAAGCCTTCAGCCGTCAGCTGTCAGCTCTCAGCTAGAATAACACCTTGAAGATCTTTCATTAACTTGCTGCCTTAGTGCTTTTCGGAGAGCTTCAGCGCAAAAAGTCGGTAATTCTCGAGCTATTTATTTTCTTCATAGTCTTTATTGATACTACTGATGGCTGATAGCTGACCGCTGAAAGCTGACAGTTTAAATGACCGGATGGCAGCCACAAGATCACTATTTTCGCCGGGCGAAAAAAGAAGGCTTTATAGCCCGCTCAGTGTACAAATTGGAGGAGATCGACCGACGCGTCCGGTTGTTGAGACCAGGTCAGCGGGTTCTCGATCTGGGCTGTCATCCAGGATCATGGCTGCAATACTGTGCTCGGGCTGTAGGAAAACGGGGTTTGGTAGTTGGAGTCGATAGCCGCCCAATCTCAATCGAATTGCCGCCTCATGTCCATTTTATGCAAGCCGATGTCTTTGAGCTTTTGCCCGCCGACCTTTATCATATCTCCAAAGAGTTTGACTTAGTGCTAAGCGATCTCGCACCAGCAACTACAGGAATTAGCTCGGTTGACAGCAGCCGCTCTTTTGCTCTTTTCCAGCGTGCTATGACTCTGGCCGACGATTTGTTGGTGCCGGGTGCGCATTTCTTGGGTAAGATTTTCCAGGGCCCTGGGTTCGACGAAATGGTCAAAGAACTCAAGAGCAGATTTGGCAAAGTCAAAGGTATCAAACCTCGAGCCACCCGCAAGCAGAGCAAGGAAATCTTTCTCCTTGCCATGGGCAAGAAGAAGTGAAGCTCTGTTGTTATGAAAGATCCAGCTACTACCAGCTCGTTACAAATATGGTGTAAGATACTGACACGGTGACGCGAAGACGGGGCGACACGGCACAGTATATCCGCCTAAGGCGGACAGAAGGACTTTTTACCAAGCCGTCAATGATGAAAAACGATCTTAAGTAAGGGGAAGAGAAATGTCCGGACATTCCAAATGGAGTAGTATTCGTCACAAGAAAGGTGCCACGGACGCCAAACGGGGCAAAATCTTTTCAAAGCTCAATAAGGAGATCATGGTAGCCGCTCGAATGGGTGGTGGAGATCCAGCTGGAAACCCTCGGTTGAGACAGGCCATAGCTGCAGCCAAGGCAGAGAACATGCCTAAAGACAACATCGAACGGGCAATCAAGAAGGGGACAGGCGAACTCGAGGGAGTCTGCTACGAAGAAGCCATCTACGAGGGCTATGGTCCCGGCGGTGTGGCAGTATTGGTCGAAATCATGACCGATAACAAGAACAGGGCGGCTGCTGATATCCGTTATATCTTCAACAAAAGGGGAGGCAACCTCGGTGAGGCCGGCTGTGTGGCCTGGATGTTTGACAAGAAAGGTTTGATCGTTTTTGAACAAGACTCGGTCGATGAGGACGAGATTTTGGAGGTAGCCCTCGAAGCAGGCGCCGATGACGTGATTACTACTGAAGACCAGTTTGAGGTGCACACTGATCCGGCCACTTTCGAAGCGGTGAAGCAGGCCTTTGAGGACCGAGAACTAGTTTATGCCATGGCTGAAATAACCATGATGCCTCAGAATACCGTTAAGGTAGACAACGAGGCCCAGGCCAACCAGTTGCTCAAGCTCATGGAAGCTATTGAGGACTCCGAGGATGTGCAAAAGGTTTACGCGAATTTTGACATACCCGACGAGATCCTCCAACGGATCAGCTAAGCGTTTAAGGAATGGTGGAATGGTGGGTCAAAAGGAATTAAAAAGAGACTTCGAGATTTTCTTCTGCCCCATTATTCCAACCCTCCTATATTCCAATATTCCATTTTTTTCTGTGGGCTTCTGAAACCAGGCTCTATGCACAAAATCAGGTGATTGACCATGAGAATAATCGGTGTAGATCCCGGTTCAACCGTTACAGGATACGGAATTGTGGAGGAGGTCAATAATCAATTGTGCCATGTGGCCAGCGGTCGGGTTGTCTCTGCTTCCCGCATAGACTTTCACCATCGACTAAAAAGAATATATACGGAATTGGAGAAGGTCATAGCCTCTTACGAGCCTGAGGTTATGGCTGTGGAGGATCTTTTCATCGCTCGTAACATCAAAAGTGCCTTAAAACTTGGCCACGCCAGGGGCGTGGCTATTTTGGCCGGGCTGAACTCTGACCTCCCCATTGCAGAGTATTCTCCTTTGGAAGTGAAAAAGGCCCTGGTTGGATACGGGCGAGCCCACAAAGGACAGGTCCAAGAGATGGTCCGCACCCTCCTTGGACTTGCTGCCCTTCCCGACACCGACACAGCTGACGCTCTAGCCGTGGCCATATGCCACCTTCACTGCTGTCAGGGAGCCGGCAGGCTCATCACCAGGAGTCGCCGATGATTGCCCATATCCAAGGGCTTCTCCATTTCAAGTCACCAGAGTACCTCGTCATTGACGTTGACGGCATTGGCTATCAGGTTCACGTGCCACTCTCCACTTTCTACGATCTTCCCCAGGTCGGTAGCTCGGTGTCGCTGCACATCCATACCCACGTGCGAGAAGATGCTCTGCAACTTTACGGGTTTCAATCGCCAGAGGAAAAAACACTTTTTGTTCGCCTTATTAGTATTTCCGGAATTGGCCCACGCCTCGCGGTAAATATCCTGTCCGGCATCAGTCCGGTTGAACTGGTTGAGTCTCTAAGCCAAAATAATCTCGCCAGATTGATTTCTATACCGGGAGTAGGTCGTAAAACCGCAGAGCGAATAATGTTAGAAATGAGGGACAAAGTCAGCACTCTGGTGCCCGGCCATGATGCCACAACGCCAGTTAAAGCAGCAGCTGACGAGGCGCTGATTGAGGATGCCCTCTCTGCCCTGCTTAATCTGGGATACAAGAAGGGAGTGGCCCAGCGGGCTGTCGAAAATGCCAAGAAGCGACTAGAGGGAGAAATCACCCTCGAAAGTCTACTCAAAGAGGCACTCCGCGCAATGGCGTAGAGGGGTGCTCGCTAAAGCGAGCACCGTCCGTTGTCAGTAGTCAGTAGTCCGTTGTGATTAAATTATAAAGTGTTCCTTTGTGCTTTCATTTTCGTATAATGGCGACAAAAGAGTAATACGACTACGGACGACGGACTAAGGAATGG
>JAJDNT010000312.1 GCA_022340515.1 Deltaproteobacteria bacterium | reverse complement strand
GATTAAAAATAACTAATCTTGAATGGATCTCAGGTAAGATCTAAGATTGACCTTCTTGTTCTTGAGCTGCAACTTGCTCCTAATGTGGAATCTGTGTGACCGGATGGTGTTTTCTGATGCATGGAGTAAGGATGCGATTTCTTTAGAACTTTTGCCATCCTTGATCAGGCTGGCAATCTTAATCTCAGTGGGAGTGAGACTCAATAGTCTCGATGACAACCTGGTCACAAAGGGGGAGAAAATCTCGTTCATGTTTGATTCCAGGATGCTAACCAGGGTCGTTTGCTCTGATTGCAAACTACTGTTTTTTAGCTTCTCGACGTAGGGCAACACCAGTTCTTTGAAATTGGCAAGAATGTTTTCCTCAAGAGCATGCTTATCTTCCTCTCTCCGCTTTAGCAGAACACTTAGTGCGGCATTGACCTCTTCAAGATGGCGTGATTTTTCGAATAGTTCAGCCTCACTTTGACGAAGTGCTTCCTGTGCTTTTTTTTGTCCGGTAATGTCGAAAAAGACGCCGCTCACATAATCGATCTCCCCCTTGTCGTCACATAGTATCATTGCCCTTTCCTGCATCCACAGAATATCCTCATTCTTGGTCTTGATCCTGTATTCTCTTACATACGACTTGTCACCCTTCAATGCCTTAATGAAGCTTTCCCTTGCACCGGCAAGGTCTTCTTCAACAATCAAGTCAGACCATTTCATCCTCCGGGAGTTAAATCCTTTCATACTATAGCCGGTCAAGGCTTCAATTTTTTCATCAACAAAATCTACGGACCAATCTTTGTATCCTTTGTAGACAACGCTCGGTAGATTCTCCACCAAAAGCCTGTATTTCTGCTCGCTCTCGCGTAAATATCTTTCTCCCCGCTTGCGGGCGGTGACATCTCTCAAAACCGCCTGCCGTGCTGCTTTTCCCAGATAAGAAATAGGGTTGACAGAGATCTCAGCATCGAACTCGGTCCCGTCCTGCTTCAATGCCTTGAACACATAACGATTGGGCACATCCTTTCCTCTCTCCCTGTCCAAGCCTCTTTGCAATAACAAGTCTCGATCCTCGTGGGCTACAAACTTGGTAAAATTTTGTCCTATAACCTCCTCTGCTTTAGAGGTGCCGTACATATCCAGCAAGGCCTGGTTAGCGAATTTGATCTCAGTTCCCTGTACTATGGCTATGCCATCGATAGAGCTTTCAATGAGTCTTCGGTACTTTTCCTCGCTCTCCCTCAGTGCTTGCTCCCCCCGCTTGCGTTCAGTGATGTCAAGTGCGGTGAAAATTACTCCTTTTGAAAGGTCTCCAGGATGAAGAGCAGAGGAGCACAACAAAACATCAATTATGTTGCCATCTTTACGCTTGAAACGCGTTTCTACCGCACCAATACCACGCTCCTCGATCTCCTGGTATTTAACCCTCCCAACCCGGTCAAATTCTTCTTCACTTTCATACACAATCCTGGCACTTTGCCCTACCAGTTCATCTGCAGAATATCCCAGCATTTCGCCCATTTGATTGCTCACCCAACCAAATACTCGATTTTTAACCAGGCCAATGCCTACCGGTGCAGCATGCAATATAGCTTCCATGTAGGCTTCGCTCTCCCTGCGCCTACTCTCCTCACGTTTGCGACTCTCTATCTCTCGCTTCAGTTGCTCATTGGCTTCCACCAGTTCTCTGGTGCGCTCCTCGACTTTCTGTTCCATGTCATCACGAGCTCGGCAAAGTGCCTCTTCGGCAAGTTTCCGGTTCGTGATATCGCGACCGACTGATTGAAATTCTTTGATCACACCCTGCTTGTCGTAGATCGCTCTGTTGGTCCACTGCTGCCAACGAATCTCTCCATTTTTGCCGATGACTTGGTGCTCGTGGGTGGCTACAGGATTTTCAGGTCCGAGTGACTCGAAGTGCGCCTTTAATTTCTTCTTATCTGCGGGGGGAATCAATGGCATGAAACTAAAGCCAAGCAAATCCTCGCTGCGTTTATTGAAGTACCTGCAGTAAGCCTCGTTTACAAAGGTGAGTGTGGTATCAGGATCAAAACGACAAATGAGCTCTGTTTGATCCTCGACAATGGCACGATAGCGTGCAAGGCTTTCACCGAGGGTTTTTTCTAACTCTTGGCGTTCTAACTCCATAGTGTGTATTACTTGACGGAGTTCATCCAGCTCTTTGGTTAGCTTTGCCTTACTTTTGTTTTTTTCTTCCATCATGCATTCCTTGGAAAAAGATTAACCGGATAAATCTCCTAGCTTTCACAGGGTGGGATACAGAAATCTTTCTTGTACTAAGCAGTAACTTGCAACTTGGCACAATGAGGATGGAGAAGGAGGATTGTGAAAACTCGCTATAAGGCAGTTTACTCATTAATCTAGGCGCATAGCAACTGAAAATGTAGCTAACCCACTGATGAAAGGCTTGACTTATTTAAATATATTAAGTAAGTTTAACATATTGAATTCATTTATTAAAAATAACTTTATCCATAGCTAATTAAGTGCACCTAACAATAGTATCCGACTCAGGTGATTACCGAGATTTCCCATTTCTCTGTCACCACCCAGGGAGGTAGATATGAAGGAAACAACCAATACTTCAAAGCCGAAACTCTTCCAACCCGGTAATTTGCCAGAAGACTATGTAAACAAATGTTTCGCTTGTGGCGCCCCCACCGAATGGCCTCAAAATATTTGCGATTCATGCCAGAAGCTCTCAGAAATGGACTGTACCTAAAAAAAATTCCATATTCCCCCTCCGGTAAAGTTCCATGGCCAGCAAAGTAATATTAATACTAGGGCACAGCTGCTCTCATCCTGCCTAGGCCTTTCTCGCCTTAAGTTAAGTGAAAGATAGGTGTTATTCTTTTTTTATTTCTGATTTATTGGTGGTAACTAGCCAGGTTTAATCTTGAAACAAAAGAAGTTTCCAGTTATACTTAGCTACTTGTGAAATCTGTAACTTTAGGCTGGCTCATTATTTTGCCAATAGCAAAACTAAACAAAATTTATTAGTTAATATAGTACCTTACGAGAGGGTGAAGGGAATGATTGAGATTAGAATTCATGGCAGAGGCGGTCAGGGTAATGTGGCAGCCGCTGAGCTCCTGTCTATAGCAGCTTTTCAGGACGGCAAGTTTGCCCAGGCCTTTCCTTCTTTCGGTGCGGAGCGTATAGGTGCACCTGTTCAGGCCTTTGTCAGGATCGACGACAAAAAGATACGCACCCGGGAGGAGGTAAGAAATCCGAATTATCTTATAATTCAGGACTCCTTTCTGATCAGTGCGGTACCAGTTGTTTTGGATGGTATAAGGCCAGACGGCTTGATCCTGGTCAACTCTGAAATGGCACCCGAGGATTTGAACATCAAAACTAGCGCCAGCGTGGAGACCATTCCTGCCACTGAAATTGCCCTCGAGATCATAGGCAGGCCCATACCCAATGCGATCATGATCGGGGCCTTCTGTTCTCTCACCGGCCTGGTGAGTATAGGTGCGGTCCAGGAAGCCATTATGGCGAAGTTTCCCGGCAGGGTTGGGGAAAACAACGTAGCTGCCCTCGAAAGGGCCGTAGAGATAATGGAGAAGAGAAAAAATGCTTAAGCAGATTGAAGGATCTCACGCCGTTGCCCGGGTGGTATCTGAATGCCGGCCCAACGTTATTTCTGCCTATCCCATTACCCCGCAAACGCATATCGTAGAAGAGCTGGCCACCATTGTTGGTAATGGAGAGTTGGAGGCAGAATTTGTCAATGTGGAAAGCGAATTTTCGGCTGCCTCCGTTGTTCTGGGTGCTAGCGCCGCCGGGGCTCGCGCTTATACGGCCACTACATCTCAGGGCTTGTTACTGATGAGTGAGGTAATCTACTGTATTGCCGGGATGCGCTTACCCATTGTTTTAACCTGCGCCAATCGCGCCATATCTGCGCCGCTGAGCATCTGGAATGATCAGCAGGATTCCATGGCGGTTCGGGATGCAGGTTGGATACAACTCCATGCCGAGGACAATCAGGAGGCTGCGGATTTGCACATCCAGGCCTTCAAGATTGCCGAGAAGACATTCCTGCCGACCATGGTATGCATGGATGGTTTTATTCTCACCCATGCTTTCGAGCCGGTAGACATTCCCGAGCAAAAGGAGGTGGATGATTTCTTGCCGCCTTTCAAGCCGAAGCACATTGTTGATCCAAGGTGGCCGAGAGGTATCGGTCTTTTTGCCGACCCACGCTTCTACATGGAAACCCGCTACATTTTGCACCGCGCCCTGGAGAAATCCGAGGAAACCATAAAAGAAGTCAGCTCAGAATTCGCCAAGGTTTTCGGCAGGGATAGTGGTGGTTTCATCAAGACTTACAAATTGAAAGAAGCCGACGTAGCTATCGTTTCCATGGGCTCGGTGGTGGGAACCATCAAGGATATGATCGACCAACTTGAAGAAGAGGGCAAAAAGGTGGGGCTCCTGCAGATATGTTGCTATCGTCCTTTCCCGCGACATGAGGTCCACAAGGCCCTCGAAGACAAAATGAACATTGTGGTGCTGGAGAAGTGTATTTCCTTAGGAAGGGGCGGTATTCTGGCCAGCGATGTTCGTTGGTCCTTTCCAAGGGCGGAGAAAAAGGATCGCAACATCAGCAGTTTCGTTGCTGGCCTGGGAGGCCGGAACATCTCTGTTGATGATTTGCGCTACATGGTGGAAAAGGTAGAGAAAGAGCCGGCGGAATTCGAGTTTTTAGGCTTGAAGAAAGAACTTATAGCAGAGAGAGATATGTAACCATGATGGAACAATCAAAATACCTGGAAGGCGTTGAGAAAAAGGATCTTTTTGCCCATGGGCATAGGGCCTGTGGCGGCTGTGGTCAGGCTCTGGCCGCCAGATTGGTTCATGATGCCGCGGGGGAAAACACCATAGCCTGTGTTGCCACTGGTTGTCTGGAAGTTT
Organism: Deltaproteobacteria bacterium; assembly: GCA_022340515.1. Lineage (GTDB taxonomy): Bacteria > Desulfobacterota > Syntrophobacteria > BM002 > BM002 > BM002. The sequence continues at coordinate 10,288 of JAJDNT010000312.1, read as the reverse complement.
TCAGTTCACCCTATCCCGATCCTGCCTGGCGCATACCTTTTCTGCACAGCCTTTTTGAAAATCCTGCGGCTGTTGCATCCGGGGTGGAGGCCGCCTACAAGGCGCTAGGAAAGGGGCCGGTTAATATCATTGCCCAGGGAGGAGACGGCAGCACTGCTGATATAGGATTCCAGTGCATCAGTGGCATGTTTGAACGAGGCCATAACGTCCTCTATGTTTGCTACGACAATGAAGCATACATGAATACCGGGGTGCAGCGCTCGAGCTTTACTCCCTATGGTGCACGGACTACCACAACACCAACGGGAAATAAAACTCGGAAGAAAAATCTACCCATGATTGCAGCGGACCACGGGATTCCCTATGTGGCCACCGCTACAGTGGATGATTTCAGGGATGTCCAGAAAAAGGTCAAGAAAGCCTTAGCCATTGAAGGTCCCAAGTACATCCACATTCTCGCTCCTTGCCCCCTGGGATGGGGACATCCTGGGGAACTCACCGTGGAGGTTTGCCGCTTGGCTAAAGATACCGGTCTGTTCCCGGTATTTGAAATAGTAAATGGCAAGGTGACCAATGTGAGGAGGATTCCGGTGAAACTGCCGGTGGAGGAATATCTGAAAGTGCAAGGGAGGTTCAAACACCTCTTTAAAAAGGGTGTTCCAACCGAGGAAGTGGCCGTGATTCAAGAAATTGCCAACCAGAACATAGAGAGGTTTAATTTATAATGAACAAACTACCTTTAGGATTAGCTCTGGATTTGCGCAATGTGGTTCCATACAAAACCGGCTCCTGGCGAACCTTGCTGCCGGTCAATATCATGCAAACGCCGCCTTGTAGCAATGCCTGCCCTGCGGGCAACGATATCCGCGGCTTTCTCAGGACTTTGGCGGAGAAGAAAGATTATGAGGCAGCCTGGCATGTGTTGACCCGCACTAACCCCCTGCCGGCAACCTGTGGCAGGGTCTGTCCGCACCCTTGCGAGGAAGGGTGTAATCGTCGGGATTTTGACACGGCAGTGGCTATTAACACTGCGGAGCGAGCCGTTGGTGACTATGGTCTGGAGGAAAATCTGGAGCATAAAAAGCTAATTGCTTCTAGAAAAGAGCGGGTGGCAGTAATCGGCTCTGGACCGGCCGGCTTGTCCTGTGCTTTCCATTTGGCCAAGCGGGGATTCCACGTCAAGATATACGAAGCCTATGGCGAGCCCGGCGGCATGATGCGTTACGGCATCCCCTCCTATCGTTTACCCAACTACATCTTGAGACAAGAGCTTGACAACGTATTGAAACTCGGGATTGAGCTGGAGTGTAATGTCAAGGTGGGTGTCAATATACCCATGGATCAATTAGTTCAGACTTACGATGCCGTATTCGTCGGCATTGGTGCTCAGAAGGGCTTGTCCATAGACATAACCGGTGATGACGCCAAGAATGTTTTTACAGGTGTGGACTTCCTCAGAGAGGTCAACAGCGGCAAGTATGTGGACGTTGGCAAGGACGTCGTGGTTATTGGCGGTGGCAACACGGCCATGGATTGTGCTCGGGTGGCGAAACGGCTGGGAGCCAATGTAAGTGTGGTCTACCGCCGCACCCGGATAGAGATGCCAGCCATTACAGCCGAGATAGATGAGGCCATGGAAGAGCGGGTCATGTTCCGCTACCACACCAATCCGGTAAAAATAATCACTGACGACGACAAGGTTGTGGGCATTCTGAGTGTACAGATGGAGCTGAAAGAACCGGATGCCAGCGGTCGAGCTCGTCCGGTTCCTATACCGGGCTCTGAATCGGTAATACCGGCCGATACGGTGATCTTGGCCACTGGTCAGGCGGTAGACTATGACGGCATAGAGGTGCAGAAGCGAGACGGCAAATGGGTTGCTGCCAACGAAAATCTGATGACCAGTATTGATGGGATCTTTGCCGGTGGTGACGCAGTTCTTGGTTTGGAGACCGTCTCTGCTGCCGTAGGTCAGGGAACCCGTGCCGCCTCCGCTATTGAAGACTATATAGAGGGAAACGTTGAAAGCCGTCTGGCACGGCCACCGGTGATCTATTCCAGAGATCTCAATACCTACTATTATCAGAAGAAAAAACGCTTTGAGAAAGAAGCCTTGCCTATCCACATGCGGCTGAAGCATTTCAAGGAAATATATCCACCATTTGATCTTGAGGCGATTATCGATGAGGCTGAAAGATGTTTCAGCTGTGGCCTGTGTTTCAACTGTGGCAACTGCTTCATGTACTGCCCGGACAATGCGGTTAAGATCTCTCCAAAAACCGGGCTGTACGAATTCGACTTGGATTTCTGCAAGGGATGTGGTCTCTGCGCCAAAGAATGTCCCTGCCATTACATCCAGATGAGCTTGGAGAGATAGTAACGCATAGCGCCAAGCGCATAGCGGAGAGCGTAGAATTGAAAGGCCATCCAATAAAGGATGGCCTTTTTCCTTTAAAATCACCCTGTAGAGGCTCTCCGAAAATCTTACAATTCCATCCCCCTCGACGGGGGAGGGTTAGGGTGGGGGTGGTCCCCCTCCCCTTTATCCCCTCCCGCCAGGGGAGGGGAAAGCCGGTTGTCCGACAGTGGGTTTGAGCCCGCCCGCCTGGGGTGGACTCAGGCGAGGCGGGTGAAGGGATTTACTTTAAAAGTAAAGCTTAAACTGCATGAAATAAAAATCGGGGAAGGTGCCGAATTCACTTCTTATTTTCACCTGCCCGGAAGAATCTTCTGTGGGGCGATCGCCGAAATTGATGCTGGCTCCCAATATGAGTTCAGTGTTATTGGAGGGCGACCAGGTCAATATGGGCTGGATCTGGGCAGATGGGTCCTCCCATGAATATAATGCGGTGAATTGACCGGTGATGATGGGTTCGAACTCATAGCTGATAAGAAAACCGGTTAAATTGCGGCTCATTTGTAAAGTGTTGCCGCTGGCGAAGCGGGCGAAAGAAGCGTCCAGGTCATTGGAGTCACCTGCACCGTTATAAAAGTATTCGATTTCAAGTGTAAGGGAGTTTTCAAAGCGATGACCAAAGCCAACCACGGCGGTGAAACTGTCTTCAACCAGATCTCCTTCAACTGGGAGAGGTAGTGGTTCGCTATCCTGAGCCCAATAGTAGGCAGCTTCTGCCCTGGCTTCTACAGGCCCAATCTCACCCACTAAACCGCCACCGAGTTGGTAACCACCATAGATCTTGCCACCCTGTATGGCCAGGTCCCAGCCTTGTAAGGTGGCAAACGTCCTGGCAAGCAAGGCTGAACCGTACCAAGATGCATTGAAAGCTCCCTGGTCATCGTACTTTCCAGAGGAGTCAAGTTCTCGCCCCGCAACCCCGATTAAATTAATACCGCTAAAAGAACCCAAAGGGATATCCATTCGCAGTGCATCCACTCCCGCTTTATAGTCCCTATCAAACTGTCTGGGGTCGAAAGGAAGAAAAATGTCAAGGGGATTCCAAAAGTAGGCCTTGCCAAAAGTTATGGGTTGGCGGCCCGCGGTAATGTCGGCCTTGGCAAGAGCTGCTTTGAGGTTAAACCTGTCAAGCCACAGAGATGCCGAACTCTTGCTACCCTCGTACCAATCCCAGGTGGCGTCCACAGCCCTGTAGCGAGTGTCGGTTCCGCTAGTGCTGAATATTGATGCCCCGGTTTCCCTCCGGGTGGAGGAGTAAGTGTAAGACTGTACCCCGTGCACTTCGTAATGTAGTTGATCGGTAGGCCGGCCTGCAGCTATTAGTCGCAAAACATTTTGGGAAGTCTCATCGGTGTTACTATCACCGAAAAAGGGCTCGAAGTCGTAGTTATCGATGAGGAGATTTGTGGTGCTCAGCCTGCCGTCCAAGCCGAAGGTGGACTCGGTATTGCCCATAAGGGCCCAAGCCGTGCCAGCATTAAGCTCAAATGCGACACTGGCAATAATTATAAACAACCATTGAGCGAGGCACAAAAGGCACTTGCTGAGATTTGTTTTTACCAGATAGAAAAACGGCTTGGGCGTCCGTGGTCCGTAGTCCGTGGTCAGTTTTTTAATGATTTTCATGCTTGGGGATACCCTTATATAAGGGGCAGAGTGCATACAAGTTAGCTGATCTGACAGGCTAGAGCTGAGTACAAGTATAATTTGAAAAGAAGTCTCCGAGTCCAGCCGATCATTGAGCTCTTACTAGACTCAGCACAATTGAGTATTTGCAACGGACGACGGACAACTGACCACTGACAGCAATATCTCCCGGCCGAGAAAGAGAATGTGCTGTCTCTCTAAGGGTTAAAGTTCCTCAACAATGGGCTGGGTTGCCATCTTTATTGCTTTCGTCATTGAAAATAACTCCGTCCCTGATTTGCAGGAGTCGACGGGCTCTCTTCATCACTGCTTCTTCGTGAGTGGAGAAAAAGAAAGTCACCCCCTTTTTCTCGTTCAGCCGGCGCATAAGGTCCAATAAGCCTTTGCCGGTCTCAGAGTCAACATTGGCGGTGGGTTCGTCGGCCAAAACCAGAGCCGGCTCTGATACTATTGCTCGAGCGATAGCAACCCGCTGTTGCTGGCCACCGCTAAGCTGCCGGGGATAGCGATTCTCCAGACCTTCCAGTCCCACCTCTTTGAGCACCTGCCTCACTCGCTCTCTCCTTTCGGCAGTGGGAATTCCCTGGAGCATGAGTACGTATTCGGCGTTCTCCAAAGCAGTGAGCACCGGAATGAGGTTGTAGCTCTGAAAGATGAAACCTATTCTATCTCGACGCAAGAGGCTGAGTTCAGTCTTGGAAAGGGTATTGATTTCGCGGCCGTCAACTTCAACTCGACCCGCGGTAGGTCGATCGAGGCCGCCGATTATGTTCAACAGAGTTGACTTGCCTGAACCTGAGGGGCCGGCCATGGCGGTGAACTCACCGGCTTCAACCATTAGGTCAACTCCCCGCAAGGCGTGGGTGAGAGCATCTCCTTCCCCATAGTCTTTGGTTACTTTTTGCAGGCTAACTATGTTCGCCATTAGTTCCCCCTATCGCAGCTGATCCACTATTGACAACCGGGTGGAGCGGTGCATTGGAATGAGGCTTAAGATCAGCGTAGCTGCAAAGACAAGCCCCCCCGTACCCAAAAGAAGTCCTATGGTTACCCGGGCATGCATCTTGGTGCTCACGGCAAAGCCCGAAATGGTAAATCCCTCTTCTAGGAGGGACCTCAGATCTATGCCCCATGCTTGGACTGCCCAAGCCGCCAGTCCGCCAACGGCTAGACCGAGTCCACAGCCAATGAGCCCCAAGTAGACCGACTCCATGAGAATCTGAAGTTTCAGAAGTAAGGGTTTTGTACCCAAGGCCAACAAGACCGCGAACTCACGCTGTCTTTCCAACACAGACATGAGAATAGTGTTGAAAATGGTAAAGAGAATCAAAAAGACTAGAATTGCCTGGAAGATCAAGTTTGAACCTCTGTCCAATTTTATATAGGAGGCAATTTCCGGTATTACTTCCTGCCAGGGGAGGACTGCAATGTCTTGCCCAGCTACCATTATTCGAATCTTCTGCAAGACAGCCTCCTGCGCCTCTGGAACTGTCAACACCACTCCCAACTGAGTAGCCCCTTCCTCCGGAAGATCAAAAAGGCGCCGAGCAAAACCAATAGTAGCCTGAATGAAATATCCGTCAATTTCCACCGAGCCTGTTTTAAAGATCCCCCTGACCCTGCATAGTTCGTCCACCAGATTACCGGCTGCGTCGTTGGTGGTTATAACCATCTTCTTGCCCACTCCAAGCTTTAACCGCTTGGCAAGTTCACTCCCGATCACAACCCAGGGACCGTCTTGGTCATCCAAATATCTTCCCTCTGCCAGGTGGCGAACCAAAGGCGAGGTAAGGAGTTCTACTGAAGGTTCTATCCCCATCAAAGTGACGCTAACGTCGCCCGAAGCGGATCGGGCTATGCCTTGACCCAAAATGATCAGCTTAGTCCTTTCAACCTCGGGCAATTTTTCAATCTGGGACCGAAGAGATGCTGGAGCCTCGAGCCAAAGATCGACAGCCGGCCCATGGCGATAACTAGGGTTTTCCATAGTAATATGACCTGCTTGCATTCGAACGACTTGGTCTATGAATTGGGCATAAACGCCCTCGCCTAGGGCAATAAAAAAGACTGTGCAGGCCAGGCCAAAACCAATGGAAATGATGGTGATCAGGGTTCGTCTGCGGTTACGCCATATGCTGCGCCAAGCCAGTCGGGCTATCATAATGGCACTCCCGTGAGGTCACGACTGCTGTTTGCGTTAAGTCGTCTAGGCACAAAACCAAAGCCAACAATTCGAGACAGCGGGTCGTGCCATCCGTGCTCAGTGGTCAGTAGTCCGTTGTTTAAACTTTTCAAGCCGTTCAAGTCGTTGACAACGTTCAAATCGAGAATTCATAGGTCATGGGTCCTAGGTAATGGGTTATGGGATGTATCTTACCTATAACCTATCACCCATGACCTATTACCTTTCGCTACTCCATGCTCTAGGGTCCATGCCCTATGCGTACTTTGCAACTAACAACGGACAACGGACGACTGACATTTTTTTACATCTATGGTCTATGTATCGCCTTAACCGGATCCAATCGTGCGGCCAAGGCCGCCGGATAGAGGGAGGCAACCAAACCAATGATCAGCATGAGCACCACTGGAAGATAGACCATTTTGCCGCTGATAGTTGCTCTCCAGATGGGGTCAAAGGCTACGCCGCCGACCGAATAGGTACCGGCAAAGATGCTGAGATCAAGACCGACTTCCTGCAGGTAGCAGGAACCTGCCAAGCCAAAGATTGTTCCCAAGAGCGTTCCCAAAGCAGCCAGCACTAAAGCCTCGGTGGTAACATCCCTGATGATCCGCCATGGAGTGGCCCCTAAGGCCTTGAGAATTCCAAATTCTCGGATTCGTTCGTAAGTTGCCATTAGCATAGTGTTCATTACACCCATTCCGGCAGCCAGCAAAAAGATCAAGCCAAATATCAACATAGAGACATCAAAGAGATTGACCATATCGGAGACCTCAGGCAGGAGTTGGCGCCAGCTCATAATCTCTGCTTCAGGAGCTGCGACGGAGAGTATTTCTGTTAGTTTCCCCAGGGACAACCTTTCTCTGGAATTCAGGGCCACTTCATGAATCCGGTCTCCTGAAACAAAGAGTTCGGCAAAATCTGCTGCCCGGATTAAGGCAGCGTTGCGATCGACGCTGTCTCCAACAGCCTTGAGGATGCCGGTCACTCTATAGAGATCGTTACCTAAAGAGCCATCGGCAGCCTGAACCACAACCACGATCTCTGAGCCGATCTTGGCCTGTAGAGACCGAGCTAGCTTCTGGCCCAAAACTACAGCCCGCTGGCTGGTCTCTGTTAGAAAGCGACCCTTGTCCAGATGTTGGGCAAGGTCAAAGGTGGTCCGCTCCAGAGCCGGCTCCACCCCCCAAAACCGGGCCCCAGCAGATTTGGTTCCAAGTGCCACGAGTCCATAGCCGTAACGGCGGGGTGCGGCGGCGACGTTATTCAGTTTTGCAGCCCGCAAAATGAGGTCGGGCCGCTTCAAGGCCTTGTAGATTGAATAGTCCCTCCGATAGCCTTGTGCGTGGACCTGGACCTCACCCACCACTAGATCCGTGGCATTTGATACGGCATGCTGCATGAGGCCGTCCATGAGTCCATAGCTGGCTATGAGGATGGCAGTGCTCAAGGTCACTGCAGCCAGGGTAATACAGGTTCGCCTGGTGTTTCGCCAGAGGTTTCGCCAGCCATAATGCAAAGTATTCACCAGTTTTTCCTTGTTTAAATCACTATCTTTGCAACGTCCTCAAGGAAAAGAAGTCGTCGTCCAGGCCAATGTCGAAGCCCATTTTCTCATAGTAGATTATGGTAGACTCCCCTGGTTTTTCCTCGGGTACCATGGTCACCATGGCGGGAATCAGACGTCCACCAAGTTCTGAGACTTGCGAGAAAGTCATGGTCCGGGCAAGCCGGAGATCTTCGTCAAAGTACTTGACAGACAGTGGTAGATAGTCTTTCAGTTGCGCTCTAACTAAAACCTTGCCCCAGACCACGGCCGCTTCCGGCTTGGGATGACAGGTGACTTCCACGATTTCCTCTCCCTCAACTTTTCCTTTAAAGGTAATCTCGAAAGTGTAGTCATCAGCCATACGGCTCTCCTTGACCAGATCATCGTTGGTAAAATGTGAGCCCATCCAGGAAGCCGCCATCATGGATGAGGGAAGTTTAATTACCCTTTTTACCTTGGGCAGGTAGTTCCAGATGTCATTACCCGAACGCAAGGTTGTTGTACCCTTCTCCTTTTTGGGGGCGAGTATGCGCACAAGTGATTTGTCTTTGCCCTTACTCCACATCTCCAGGGATAGCGACCTCTGCCAGTGAGCTGTGGCCACAGTCATGGTTGCAAAACCATGGCTCGACTGGCTTCGAAAGAGATCGTCAACCTTGTCCAGAATCTGTTTGGGGGTGAGGGGTTGCTCCTGCGCCAGTACAGGAGAATGATTGAGTAGCAGAATGCAAACTGCGAAAGATAAGCATATTACTCTCAAGAATATCTTGCCTGAAGTCATCATCTCAACGTTCTAAAATCCGTCATTCCGGAATCCAGAAAGTCCTCAGTCTCCTAGATACCGGATCGAGTCCGCCGTGGGGGGACTCGTCCGGTATGACGATTCTTATGATGTTTTCGTTTGGTTAGCACTCTTCTAAATAGCCTGGGGTTTCGAAACCAAACCGTTGATGAGAACGGCCATAAACCTTCTCGAGGTGGTCAAGGGATCAAAACCCTCATCAAACCATGCTTGCAGGAGCAGGGCATCCCAGGCTCCCACCAAGGCAGCAGCGACGGACTCAGCATCTACTTCAGGTTGAAATTCACCTGTCTCTATCCCATCCCTGAGGAGAGCAGAAACGATCTGGCGAAAATCCCTGTAACCCTCTCTAAAGGCCTGTTTGAACCTCTGGCGCATTTTGGAAGAAGCTGAAGCGGACCAGAACTCCATAACCAGTGAATACATATCCAGCATATCGAGCCAAGACCTCAAGAGAGCATCGTTTAATGCCTTCAGTCGCTCTGAGGCAGATCCTCCCAAAGCGGAAATACTAACCTTGGCTTCTGCTTGAGTCTTTTCAACGAACCACTCGAATACAGAAAAGAAAAGGTCCTCCTTGCTTGAGAAATACTCATAAATTGTCCCTTTTCCTATGCCTGCTTGTGCGGCGATCTCAGCCATGAGAGTGGAGTTGAACCCTCTAGTGGCAAAAATCCTGGCTGCTGCCTCGATTATAAGTGACCTCTTATTTTGCTTGCGGGCTTTGTCTTCCATTCAGCCTGCTCTCCTATCTGACCGACCAGTCGGTCAGTGTAATATATATAATAAATAACTATTTGTCAAATATTAACTCGTACTGCCGACCAATGGGTCAAAAAGCCTTCTTGGTAATTCACCAGCAGAAAAAAGTGGTATCCTCAGCCGTCTACCAAAGAAGATTCGACTCCAAATTCTCGCTAGAATGACCGCAGACCGAAAATTTCCTGAAGGATATGACTTCAATGGTGGACATTATTGCTGCAAACCGTTATAGTTAGAAGCCAAGCATCAATTTCAAAGTCCGTGCTGCGGGCTTGCAGCCGGACATTTTTTTTAAGGAGAAGATGACAATGAAGATCCAAAATGAAGTCTACGTGGCTATTGACTACACCCTCACCCTTGACTCTGATGAGGTGGTGGACTGTTCCCAGCCGGGTAAGCCCTTTGCTTTTATATTTGGCGGTGGCCAGGTCATAATGGGGCTAGAAAAGGGACTAGAGGGGATGGAGCAAGGCCAGAGTGCCAAGTTCACAGTTGAGCCTGAGGAGGGTTACGGCCAACCCAGACAGGAGCTGTTTCGCGAACTCCCGAGGGAGCACTTCCCTAGTGATGTGGACCTTGCTCCTAACATGATATTTGAGGGCAGTGGACCGCAAGGAACTTTCAGGTTCAGGGTGGAGTCAGTGAGCGACGATGTGGTGGTAGCCGACCTGAACCACCCCCTGGCCGGGCAGCGCCTGCATTTCGAGGTTGAAGTGGTGGAGGTTCGGGAGGCGCGGACTGAGGAGTTGGAGGCTCTGAAAAACCACGCCGGCTGCTCCCCCGAAAGCTGTGCTTGTTGTGAAAGCAGTTGCGACTGAAAACCATTAGAGCTGAATAACAACCTTTCCCTAGGTTCAAAGCAGATCAATCCCCACCTCTATTATTTAGGGAACTGACGTATTGAAGCCCTTCGGACATGAAGGGCTTTTT
>JAJDNT010000269.1 GCA_022340515.1 Deltaproteobacteria bacterium | reverse complement strand
TCCTCGGAATCACGGTTGATAATATCCCCACTCTTCATGCCTGGACTAGGCAGATGGGGACGGTATGGTTCCATGTACTGTCAGACTTTTGGCCCCACGGAGCCGTAGCTAAAAAGTATGGCGTGTTTCGTTCTGATGGTTTTACTGAAAGGGCAATCTTTATCATAGACAAAGATGGAATCATCCGCTTCATTCAGGTGTCGGATATAAACAAAAAACCGGATCCAGCTGTCTGTGCCCTGGAGCTGAAAAAGTTGGAGAAGTAGCCAAAGAAACCAAAAGGCATAGGGCATAGTGCATAGAGTAAAAAACTTTGAATCTAAACTGTGCCCCATGCTTTTCGAAATTCGAAATCCGCAATCCGCAATGTAAATCCTTACTTGCCCAACAGCCCCTTAACCGTTTCACTAACTGCTATTTCAGCTGATTTTTTAGTTTCTTCATTTTCTATGGGAATCTGCGAGGTGAGCCCCTTCAGCTCTTTGTTGAGCGTAGCTGTTACCGCAGGGGAGACCAACTTATCGTAGAGTTCAGCGAAAACTATGTAAAAGACTTCTTCGGCGGTGGCGCCACCGCTCTTCTCGCCTACATTTTTTAGGTGAACCTCCGGGAGGGAGGCTGAAGCCCTTATGCTGGAGCCAGTTTTCATGTCCAGGTCCATTTTCACTTTGCCATCTGTAATGACGAAGTCTCGGATTACAAATTTTTTACCAGTGGTTTTTTCTGACGCCTTTTTGCTTGAAGAAGAGGACTTGGAAGAATCCGCGCTTTTCTTGACATTGCTCAAAATGGTTTGGAAGTTATCAGTACGTAGCACTTTCTCATAGGTAATGCTGGGGCCAACAACCTCTATCCTATCTATGATAATAGGATCACGGGTTATGGACTTCTCATCCACATTCACATAAATAGCTTTTACCCTCATGGCCTCAGGTGATTTGAACCCTTTGGGGTTACCCAGGTAAAAATCCTTGAGTTTGGCCTCACCAGAAAAAAGAGAAAAGGACACCTCGTTAATCCTTAAGTCTGTTTTGGTCATGGCGGGACCGTATTTGTTCACCGCGGTTTTGATTATGGGTCCCAGATTAGATATTCCGATGATCAAGACTGCGGCAACAACCACTACAAGGGCAATTCCCACATAAATTAACTTTTTCATGATTTTCTCCTTACTCGGGGAGGTTGGTACAACTATATGCTTGGGTAAATTATAATTACTAACTGTGATGGGGCAACTTTCCTAGCCCTCTAATAAATTGACTATTGACAATAGATTCAAAGGTATTAACCTCCCCCCTTATACAATTTACCAGTGTCACCACTTGGAAAGAGTTGTTTTTCTCGGGAGCTACAAATGAAAAGCTTTTACGTAGCTTTGCTTACAGTTCTCATGTTGATTTTGGGTTCTAACGTCTTCTCAGAACAAGACAAGCCAAATACATCTCCTGATAGTTTAGGTTCGACAAATGAATTGAAAAAGATAAATAGTGAAGAAAATGAGCAATTTCAAAGAGGTAACTATTTAATTGACTTTTCAGACTATGAGGAAGGTTCTATCGACCAATGGCTCAAAAACAAAGGATTCAAGTTTGAACAAGCGGCCGACGATCGCAGGAAGCTTGACCTGGATGTAGATGAAGGTGCTCTCATTTTAGAGGCTAGAACGCGGCTAAGAGCGTTTATCGTGAATGAGTCGTTAAAGCCAAGAAAGTATTCTGGAGTAAGGGTCGAATGGGGCGTAGTCAAATACCCCAGAGGTGCTTCCTATGAGGCTGAGGTTAATAATGAAGCTATTCAGGTTCTAATATTTTTTGGCGATGAAAAAATTTCCAGTGGCCATTTGATACTGCCAGACAGTCCTTATTTTATTGGACTTTTTCTTGGCAGACATGACATGCCTTATAAAGCGTACAAAGGGAAATATTATCAGCAGGGTGGGCGTTTTGTCTGTATGGGTAATCCGCGACCGGGTGAGACAATAATTTCAGAATTCGATCTGGTCTATGCCTTCAAAAGATATTTTCAAAAAGAAGAGGTTCCCGCCATAACTGGTGTGGCTCTCACAATGGATACGACTTCATCCGGAGATGACGGCAGGGCAGTGGCCTTTGTCAACAGAATAGAATTTTTTGAATAGTTAGTTGAGATCAGCCCTCCTTTGGTGGTTTTTCCTATTGACAATCAGATCTTCGTTTTTAACTTGTCCTAAGTTTAAAAAAATGACTTTTAGCTTCTGCCAATAGGGACAACCAGAACTGAAAAATAATTCTCATCGCATCTTGACGGCAAATTTTTCCGTGATTAGCTGAGAAAAACCTTAGATTCCTTTAAAAAGAAGAGGGAGAAGATTATGGTAAACAAAGCAAAGAAACTAATGTTCATGAGTTTTGTCATGGCAATGGTGATTACCCTGGCTGCGGTTGTGGCAGAAGCCAAGCAAATCCCCAGGGTGGACAATTTCGTCATCCTCATTGATCAATCCGGCTCCATGTTCATGGAGCACAAAGAAAGGAAAGAGGTCAAGGCTCTCCTGGTCAAAAAGATGCTTTTGGAGATGAACAAGCGGATTCCCGAGTTGGGTTACACCGCTGCAATCCAGGGTTTCTATCCGGAGGAAACCCTCATTGGACCCCAGACTTACTCGCGATATTTCTTCGAGCAAGAAATTGAAAAGCTGCCCGAAAAAGGTAAAATCTTTGGAAATCTGACCCCCCTTGGAACGGAGATTGAAGCTCTGGACAAGGTCATGAGCGGATTTTCCGGGAAAACTTCAGTGATTGTCATCTCCGACGGCCAAGTAAACGAGGGCAAAGATCCCTATGAAGCGGCAAAAGCAATTACTAACGAATACACCAACATCTGTTTTGATGTGATTTCTTTGGCCGACAGTCCTGAAGGCGAAGAGACCTTGAGAAAGATAAACTCTCTCGGAACCTGCACATTTGCTGACGGTGAAGAGATGATGTCAGACTTGGTGGCAATTGAGACTTTCCTTAGCAATGTACTTTACATGGAGGTAGCAGATGTTGCTACCGAGGAGATGAGAATCCAGGAAGTCGCCCCCAATATTATTACGGTGGGAGGAGGCTACTTTGGTTTCGACAGTGCTGAAATCAACGAGGCCGCGTGGACTGCCATAGCAAACGTAGTGACTGAGAAACTCGGAAAAAAACCCGGGTCTAGTCTCGTCATCGAAGGGCACACCGACTCCACCGGGCCTTCGGATTACAACCAGAATCTGTCTGAAAGGCGGGCTGAGGCGGTCAAAAGTTTCTTTGCCGGCAAGGGCATTCCCGCAGCCAGCATGACCACCGTGGGTTATGGAGAAACCATGCCTAGGGTAAGCAACACCACTCCTGAGGGTAGAGCTGTCAACAGAAGAGTGGACATTCGCATAGTGGAATAGGCTAGTAAAAATTTTTCTCCCGCCTGCCTCATCTTTCTCTCATGGCGGGCGGGAGCTTTTCCCCATGTGATTCGAAAAGCCCTTCCTGGGACAGATCAAGTCCATATATCTGGATACAGATTTCGTAACTAATAAAACTTCTGATAGATAGCTTGATATGAGGAGAGAAGAGAATGGATGTGAACACCATTATACCTAAGCTGCAAGAAGTGGTAACCCTTTACGGTCTTAAGATCATTGCAGCAGTGGTTATTTTTATCGTGGGGCGCTGGGTGGCAAAAGGGTTGAAGAAATTAACCGTACGGGCTTTAACCAAAGGAAAGGTGGATGAAACCCTAGTCTCTTTCCTCAGCCACCTGACTTATTTAACTTTGCTGGTTTTTGTTATTATAGCTGCTGTAAATCAGCTTGGTATTCAAACAACCTCTTTTATAGCGATTCTGGGCGCTGCCGGTCTTGCCGTTGGCTTGGCCCTCCAGGGGTCTCTGGCAAATTTCGCCGCCGGCGTCTTGATGATTATATTCAGGCCCTTCAGAGTTGGTGACTATGTGGAGGGTGGAGGAACTGCCGGGATTGTTGAGGAGATTCAGATTTTCACCACCAAGCTGAGAACGCCAGACAATAAATCCATAATTATTCCAAATGCAAAAATAACCGGGGACAACATTGTCAATTACTCCGCCAAGGACTCAAGGCGCATGGACATGATTGTCGGTGTAAGTTACGACGACGATTATGACCAGGTGAAGGAGGTTCTCGAGGACATCCTGGCCAAAGATGGACGCATACTCGAGGAACCTTCACCTACTATTGGCATTCTTGAATTCGGCGATAACAGTGTAAATTTTGTTTTTCGCCCCTGGGTTAAGACGGCGGAATATTGGGATGTTTATTTTTCTCTAACCGAAGCCATCAAGAAACGCTTCGATGAGGAAGGTATCACTATCCCCTATCCACAGAGGGATGTTCATTTGTTTGAGCACAAAGAAGAAATTCTGCAATAGCAGAGGAGAAGATCTGCAAATCCTTATGAATCCCCCTTGCAAAAGGGGGATTTTTTTATTTAAACTCCTTGTCAAGTGGTGCAGTCTCCAGTATAAATAAGCGGGCTTTTCACCGCCCTTCCTTTGCAACTATCCACTTTCTAGTTCTTAACTATTACGAGTGAATCTTATGAGACCAGCGATCCGCCTGACAGTTCTTACCATTTCTATTATTTTCTTATCTTTGGCCTTGCCGGCAAGGGCGGACGAAGTGTACCTCAAGAATGGTGATCTCATATCCGGTGAGATTCAAACCTCTGAAGAGGGACTCATGGTCGTGGAAACCGCCTACGCCGAGAAAATCAAGGTCAAGTGGGAAGAGGTTGCCTGTATTACCTCTGATAAGGAGCTGACCCTTCTTCTAAAAAGCAATGAGAAGATAATTGGCCGGGCCACATGTCCAGCTCTTGGCTCTATTCAAATAACAGATGAGCAATCAGGTGAAATCAGGGATTTCTCCCTTGCTGATTTCCAGACCGTCAACCCGCCCCCACCTCCACCCCCAGTTACTTATAAGGCGCTGGTTGACGTGGGTGGAGCCATCAACAGCGGCAACACCCGGAGCAAGACTTTTAATTCATCCGGTAAGTTTCAAGCCCGATCCAAAAAACAACGCCTCTACTTAGAGGGAAAGTTCAACTATGGCGAGAGCGAGGGCGACGAAGACAAACGAAACTGGCTGACCGGCGCAAAATATGACTACTTCTGGACCGAAAAATTCTACTCCTACCTGCGTCCCTTCGCTGAATATGACAAATTCCAGGATCTTGACCTTCGTTTTATCACATCTGCAGGACCTGGCTACCAGTTCATCGACACAGAGACCGCAAGCCTATTCGCCGAATTGGGTCCGGCATATTTTTACGAGGACTATGGCAGTGAACAAGACAGCGAATACCTGGCCGCCAGGTGGGCAGCGGGAGTCAAGTTCCATATAATTCCCCAAAAGATAATCTTCTTTCACCTTCACGAAGTTTACTATGACCTTACTTCGGATGTAGGAACTTACCTCCGCACTGAGCAGGGCCTCCGGTTTGCCCTGGTGGAGAATTTCTACCTCAACTTGCAAGTGGACTACCAATACAAAAGTGATCCCCCGGACGGAAACAAGAGTTCCGACACCTCTATTGTTTTAGGAATAGGTTATGAACTCAATTTTTAAAAGTAAAGAAGTTTAAAAAATCGTAGCCAAAGGTTTGAATCCCCTCCCATTTCCTGTCAGCTAACTACCGTTTCTCATTGACAAACCCGTTCCATGTATTAATTTTAAGCGCGGAATTTAATTTGGCCATCGACCCCATTGCATAGAGGTACCTGGAAAAAAAGGACAAGGCTCGTGGGGGCAAATGTCAGTAACTTTCTCTTCCTTACTGCATTTATGCTGCAGATGGCGGCCTGCCATACTGCCAAACAAACATTGACCATAGATGAACTAAAAAGGGCAGAATACAGGTCTGAATGGTCCAGCAAAGAAAAAGTCAAACTGAATGATGGTATTTACAAAGAGAAAATTGCGCCAGACTCTGCCACTGAACTTGTGGTAAGGCTTACTGACAAAATCGCCTTTGGTGACCTAAACGGCGACGGGGTTGAAGATGCGGCAGTAATACTGCTATCCGATCCTGGCGGCAGCGGGACCTTCTATGAGCTGGCAGCGGTAATTAGCCGGGAAGGCAAGGCCAAATATGCTGCCAACGTTCCTTTAGGAGATCGGGTGAAGGTGGAAGAGATTGACATTCGGTCCGGCCAAATAGTTGTCAAAATGGTAATCCACCACCGCACTGATCCAAGGTGTTGCCCATCTCTGAGAGTTGAGCAAGAATATAGGCTTCAGGGAGACAAACTGGTTCGGCAGTCCCTAATGGAGAAATCCCAATGATACCTGGTGGGTGGAGGTAGATATGCTTGCACAACGGCTAAAGGTGCTGCTGGCGATCTCACTCTTTTTATCTTTGACTCTAAGCACCACCACATACGGTCAGAAAGACAAAGGTCCAGAGCCTGCCGCTGAAGCAAAGAAAGAACCAGCGGCAGCAGCGAGTGTGGCCGAAATCATTCCCCTGGCCACGCAACTAGCTGAACGCTCGGCTGCTCTCGAAAATGAGCTATCGAACATTTTCACTTTCTCCGAGGCCGAGGAAAGATTTGAGAAGATCACCAATGAGACTGCAAAGCTCTCAGAGCAGTTGCAAGCTCTAAAGAGTTCTGGAAATTATGGCTATGATCAGCTTGCTGAGCTCAAAGGGGAAATAAAAAGGAAAGACGATTCTCTAGAAAATATTATCGAATCACTTACACAAGCTATCAATAATATCGATTCTCGCAAAGAAGAGTGGTCAAGGGAGAGTCAAAGGTGGAAAGAGCTCCGATCTTCAATCACTAAAGATGTGCCGCTTAAGGCAGTGGCGCCTACCTTTGCAAAAGTCGACAAGACAATCAATAGAACACTAAAACTCATTGGTGACAAGCTGACCTCTCTACTAGCTGTGCAGCAGAAGACAGGAGCCATTCAGTCCGGGCTCTATTCACTTAGGCAGGAAATAGACAATTTGCAGCTGGCCAAGCGCGGTGAGGTCTGGAGTAAATCGGCTGACTCAATGTTTTCAGCCGATTATTACTCCCAATATGACGCCGGGCTCTGGGGAGAACTGCGAAAAGGGTTTGATAACGTCTCCTGGCCTGGAAAGCAATTTTTGCAAAGACAAGGATGGCTCTTTATCCTCCAAATCATACTGTCACTGGCCGTGACAGCCAACATACGGCGTAACCGGAGTCTGCTGGAGCAGGATGAGCGCTGGCGTTTTATTGCCAGGAGACCTTTGGCCGCGGGCATTTTCTTCGGTTTTTTCGCCTTAATCCTTTTTTATAAAACACCTCCATCAACCTACCGCTTGGCCCTAAACCTTATTCTTATAATAGCTCTTGCCAGACTTCTCGGAGGTTTTGTCAAAAAAGTGTGGAGAAAAAGGGTTGTTTACGTCCTGGCTGCATTTTTAATGGCAACCTGGGTGCTGCAAACTTTTAACCTTCCCCTTCCTCTTTTTCGGCTCTACGTTTTCCTTACGGCCCTTGCCGGCATGATTCTTTGCCTGTGGCGCGCTGGTGTGAGCTACCGTCGCAAGGGTAACCTCCTCTATATCTGGGCCCTGAGGCTGGGGGGCATGATTTTCTTAGGGGTGATCATTGCAGAGATAGGCGGTTACAGCTCCCTGGCCGCCCATGTACTCCAAGCTTCCCTGTCAACCACCTTCACGGTACTGGGGGCTTGGATGCTCATGTTGATGGCTCGCGGTACATTGGAATGGGTAATTCAAACTCCGCCTCTGAGACACATACCGTATTTGCAGAGCAAGGCGAATGTGATCGTCAGCAGATCTGCGCTTCTAACTAATGTTCTCATCGGAGCCCTTTTCACTACCTTCATCCTGGTGATCTGGAGGGTCTACGACAGGCCGGCCGAGGCAATCCAAGGAGTGTTTGGTTTCGGATTCATGGTGGGATCTCGGAAGGTTACCCTAGGGTTGATTCTCACCGCAGCGGCCTTTCTCTACGGCTCCTTTCTCACTTCCTGGGCGGTGCAGACAATGCTCATGAAAGGAGTGTTTACCAGCCGGGAGTTGCAGGTTGGGGTGCGCATTTCAATTGCGAGGCTAATCCATTACGGTTTTGTCTTCGTCGGCTTTCTGTTGGCGTTGGTGGCTCTTGGTGTTCAATTCAGGGATATCACCATCATTGCCGGTGCCCTGGGTGTTGGCATCGGCTTCGGCCTTCAGGGCATCGTCAATAATTTTGTCTCCGGTCTCATTCTGCTCTTCGAGAGACCGATCAAGGTGGGTGACTATATACAGGTCGGCGAGCAGTGGGCCGAGATTAGAAGAATCGGCCTGAGAGCCACAGTGGTTGAGACTCTCGATCGGTCGGAGATTGTCGTTCCCAACAGCGATCTTGTCTCAAATCAGGTTACCAACTGGACCCTATCGAGCCGCATGGTAAGGCTTGTTATCCCGGTGGGTGTGGAGTACGGTTCCGACGTTCCCCTGGTGATGGAAACTCTCAAGGAGGCAGCCATGGCGAACTCAAAAGTTATGCGGCTGCCCGAACCTCAGGTTTTTTTCGTTAACTTTGGAGAGAGTTCTCTTGATTTTGAACTTCGGGTGTGGTTGTCGAATCTTGACGACAGATTCACGACAAAGAGTCAACTGCACCAGGAGATCGACAGCAGGTTCCGCCAGGCTGGCATTGTAATCGCCTTTCCCCAGAGAGATTTGCACCTCCGCAGTGTGGATCAAGCAGCTCCTTCCAATCTTTCAGGGTCAAGTTCAAAGTCAGATGCAGATAGCAGCTCGTAGTTGCGACTACAAGCATAGAGCAAGGAGCATGGGGCATAGAGCATAGGGTAAAAACCACTAATTACAAAACTGATCAAATTGAAAGTGGTCCTTACTGGATTCTGACTCCTGTCTCCTGTCTTCCTACTCTATGCTCCATGCCCTATGCCCTGTGCTTCCCCAAATCCTCGCCCGTCCAGGTTATCTACATTCGGTTTTTCTAGCCAGGTCCACTCAGATTTGGTATTTGTAGTAGAGCATGATTCATTTGGAAGCCAATCTCCCCCCCGGGTTATCTGAGATTTGGATGGATGCGGAATTACCCATTGCTCGAGCGCAGCTCTTTCTAAAGACAGGCAAAGTTGATAGCTATGAAAAAGATCATGCTAAAGAAAAGGAGTTTTAGACTCCATTCCCGGGGGTCAAGCAGGGGTGGATTGAAATTCGGAAGCAAGAGGGGAGACTGACAAAGACTTTTGCTATTAAGCTGAAAAGCGAAAGAACCCAGCTCAGGCAAGGGGGATGAGCATGAAAAAGAAAGAGAAGTATAAACTTTGGGTTATCAGGAGAGAAGCCTTCGAAATTGATGACGAGCCTGACCACACCATGATGATAGTAGAAATGGAGGGGGAGCCCATCGAGTATCAAGTGGGCGTGGCTGGAGAGTTTGTCTCTCGCCGAAGTATAACCATCCATGATCGGGTCAGAGGTTGGGGCCTCATGGAAGGCTATGTTATGGCCTATTTCGAGAATGGGGCAGTATTCAGCCGCTTTAAGGGTAATCGGGATGGGCTAAGGAAAGTCACCGAAGGTACATGGAAGACTTACCACGGAACCGGTAAGCTGGCCGGAACCCAAGGGAAAGGTAACTTCAAGCTGGTACCCATGGAAAAAGCCGGAGAGTTCGTTCTTCACATAGAAGGTGAATATGACGCTGCTTGATCTCCCTGCTCCTCGACCACCTAGCATATTAGCCATCTAACCAGATAAACCGGTGCGTTTTTCCAGCCAATAGGGATTCATCAGATCTTCGTAAATGCTCAGAGCGGCCTCGGCACCCTGTCCTACCGCAGTAACAATTTGCTTGTAGCCACCTTCAACGTCGCCGGCAGAGTAAACGCCAGGTAAATTTGTCCGGTGGTGTTCGTCGCGCTTGATAAAGCCATCCTCAGTTAATTCGACTCCGAGCTTCTTGGCCAATTCCACCGCAGGAATATAACCGATGGCAATAAAAACCCCGTCGATGGGCATAGTTTTACTTTCCTCGGTGACGTTGTTATAGAGGATAACCTCCCGGACCTTGTCCTCACCCCTGATCTCCCTTACCTCAGTGTTCCAGAGAACGGGTATATTGGCGGAGGAGAGATA
>JAJDNT010000268.1 GCA_022340515.1 Deltaproteobacteria bacterium | reverse complement strand
TGGCGCAGGGAGGGTCACGCCTTATATGTTGAGGACATTGACGACATTTTATATTCCACCGTAGAAGTTCTCGTCGTGGGAACAGGTGCCTATGGGGGCATGAAAGTAACGGAGGAGGCTGCCAGGGCTATCAAGGGACGGGGAATTGAGCTGGTGGCTGTTCCCACCAAAGAGGCTGTCACCATTTTCAACACCCTCCACGGCCAGGGCAAAAGAGTTGCCGGTGCTTTTCATTTGACCTGTTAGCTCCTTCAGAGCCAAGCACCCTTTTCGGTTGTCATTCTGAGGAGTGAAGCGACAAAGACTCTCTGGCCTTTTCGATTCTGGGGATATTTTTTGCTTAGCTCAGAATGACACTGTGGCGTTTCCGGAGTGAAACTCACTAAACTTAAGGTTCTCCTGGAAATGCCTGGCTTTTCAAATCTACCTTTTAATCTCGTTATATCGACTGAAACTAGTTGCTTGTGGACTGTATTACTGATCACCAGCAAGGTATTAGATGCAAGGCGCGGAGGAGCGACGACTGAGGCGTATGGAACAATACGCCGCAAGGAGGAGCGATCGAAGGCAACGCCGCAGATGATGACTTGATGGTGTATCAGAGGCTTAATTATTGCTTGTCCCCCTCTATGTAAAATGGTAGGAATAGATAATTTTTTGCACTAGTAAGGTAACTACATTTTCTGCGAATAAACACTGGTCTTGCTACTCCCACTGTTCAAGGAGGACTACCCATGGATAAACAGAGGAAGCATTTACTCCATTTCTTTTTAGCTCTAGCAATTGTGGCCTTGTTATTGCCAACTGGGCTGCTGGCAGCAGAGCCTATCAAGGTGGGCATCCTTTTACCTCTCAGTGGCTCCTTAGAATATTTTGGTGAAATGGAAAAACAGTCTTTTGATATGGCCCTGGAGGAGATCAACGGTGGTGGAGGAATTAACGGCAGGAAGCTGCATTTTCTCTACCAGGATACCAAAAACGACGTTGATGCCGGACGTATGGCGGCGCAAAAGCTCATTAACAAAGACAAGGTCGTCATGCTCGGTGGTGGCTTCACCAGCGCCGTCACTTATGTAACTGCGGATGTGGCCCAGCAGAACCGCATTCCCTTCTTGATCAATACAGCCTCCGCGGACAGCATCACCGAGCAAGGCTGGGACTACATTTTTCGCCTAAATCCCCCGGTGAGCGCATATGCCAGTGGGCTCGAGACCTTTCTGGCCGAGGTGGTAAAACCCAAGACCGCAGTAATCATCCACGAGAATTCTCTTTTTGGTAACAAAGCTAGTGAATCTTTCCAGAAAAGCTGTGAAAGACTGGGAATCAAAGTTTTGCTGGTGGAAGCCTTTGATCACGGAGTTGAAGATTTTCAGCCGGTCTTGACCAAGGTCAAGCAGTTGAATCCCGACCTCATTTACATGGTTGCTTACGTCGCTGATGGTGCAGCACTGATGACCACGGCTCGGCAACTAAAGCTCACGCCCAAGCTATTCTTGGGCGGGGCAGCTGGTTTCACCATGCCGGAATTTGTCCAGTATGCTGGCATCGCCTCAGATAAGATCATTACTGCCAACTTGTGGCATCAGGCCCTTCCCCTGCCCGGTGCCATGACTTACTTCACCAGGTTCACTTCAAGATACCAGAAGGAGCCTGACTATCACGGAGCAGAGGCCTATGCCGCCGCCTATGTGATAAGAGACGTTCTTCGGAGGGCCACATCCTTTGCCCCGGAGGACATTAAGAAATCATTAGAAAATACCAGGTTAAAGACCCTCTTCGGACCGGTAAGTTTCACTTCTTACGAAAAGAAAATCAATCAAAACAAACTGACTTCCTACGTGGTCCAGTGGCAGTTCAGCCGACTGAAGCTCATCTGGCCCAAAAATCTTGCCAACGCCGATTATGTCTATCCGGTAAACTGGCTAAGTGAGTGGGGATATTAAAGTTATACAAGCCGCCACGAAGGGCACGAAAAGCACGAAGATGTGGGATGTGAGATGTGAGATAACTGGTTGCGGATTTTAGAAGCGAGGAGTCAGGAGCTAGGAGCCAGGATTCAGGAGACAAGCAATCAAGATTCTTCTCATCTGAGCTGCCGCGTCTTTAAACCGCAGAATATCGAATCCGTCTCAGGCGGATCGAAATTCGAACTGTTTAGTTCGTGATTCTGCGGTTCCTTGTTCTGCTGTTCGATATTCAGTCCCTTGAACCCTTGTTCCTTTGTCGTCTGTCCTCTGTCGTCTGACCCTATGCTCCGTGCCCCATGCTCCCTGCCTTCTGATTGATACCATGACTGAAGTGATCTTCCTTGAAGTGAGTCAAAGTCGGATGGAGAGTCGGGCATGTGAGGTTGCCGAGGAAATCTACGCCCGCGGAAGTAGACTGCAAATCATTGCTCTCGATCAAGAGCAGGCAGAACGGTTGGATGATTTGCTATGGACCTTCAAGCCCGAAACCTTTATTCCCCACGGTCTGTGGGCTGGAACCCCTAGTGAACCCACCGCACCTGTGATTATAACCTCCAGGAAGGAGGCGGTGGAGGGGATGGATTCCCTGGTAATGATGGGCTACGGCGATGTTGGTCTAGTCAGTCAATTCTCTCAGGCCTACCATCTGGTGGTGGTTGACAATCAGGAGCGACTGGATGGTAGTCGCGGATACTGGACACTGCTGAAAGACGCTGGTTTTTCCCTGCGACATCAGAGCCGCTAATATCCCAAAAATCTCCTCTCCACCCTCTGGGGTGAGAGGGTCCGGCTGAGGGGGATATTTTGACCCGCTGGTGGAACACATTCAAAGACAGCTGCAAATATCTCACCGCCACCTTTGCCATCGTGCTTGTGAAGCGCAAACTTAAAAGGCGCCCCCACGACTGGAGCTTATGGCTTACCTTGGGTCGTCTCTATACTATTGGCTATCAGTGGCCACAGGCCATCGATTCCCTCAAACGCGCCAGAAAACTCAATCCTCAGAACGAGGTGATTGCCGAGGTTCTCGCCAACGCCAAAGAAAAGGCTCGTGAGAACGGGGCCTGGCCCCCGGCAAAAAAAGCTACATAGGGACGTTGGCAGGCTTTGAAGGTTTTGCAATCCCAGTCCTATCATGGCCGCCATTGGAAGCCGCTCCCACAGGTATGTTATCTGTTATCCGTTATTAGTCATTTGTTATACGACTTCTACGATTTCATCGATTTGACCATTTGACGAATTGACGATTTGACTAATCAAAATTTTTCCTGTGAGCTATGAGCTGTGAGCTTCCTCGTTATCCGTTATACGGAATCAAGTTTGTCTGCTGCCAGCTGCTTGCTGCCCGCTGCCTGCTTTTTCTGTCGTCTGTCCTCTGGCTTTTTGCCATGGATAGGTCACGCGAGAGTGAAGTGTAGCTTCCAGAGAAGCTTCTAATGTCTGGACAATCTTGCCGAGGTAGTGAGTGGAAAGATCACATTCGTCAAACTGACCGTCCGCAATACGTTTGACGATTAACAGGCGAATCATGTTATTGATCTTTTCACGTGTGGGTTCTTTGATTGACCTAGAGGCGGCTTCTACCGCATCAACGATCATCAAGATCACCGCTTCAATACTTTGAGGCTTTGGTCCAGGATAGCGGAAATCTTTCTTATCAGGCTTTAACCCCTTACTGGATTGGACGGCCTTATCGTAGAAATATTCGATGAGCTGAGTTCCGTGATGCTGTGGGATAAAATCAGCAATAATCTCCGGTACTCCATAGTCTCGAGCGAGCTTCTCGCCATACTTCACATGATTGATAATGAGGCTGGCACTCTTCTGCGGATCCAAAGCATCATGAGGATTCACGCTCTTGGCCTGATTTTCCGCAAATAGCCCAGGATCGGCCATTTTCCCTATATCGTGATAATAAGCTCCTACCCTTAGGAGAAGGGTGTTTGCTCCGATTGCTTCTCCAACACACTGTGCGAGGTATGCCACCGTCATGGTATGTTGATAGGTAGCTGGGGCTTTAGTTAAAAGATCCTTCATTAAGGGATGTTGAAGATCGGCATACTTGTTAAGCTTAAATGTCGAAGCAGTATGCCAACTCAATTCCATGAGTGGCAAAACGAGGATGGCAAGGGGGCCTGCTGCTATGCCTCCTATTAATCCATATGCCATATAATTCAATGCGTTAGGGTTAAAAACTTCCTTGAGGGAGCCAGCTCCGACTTTCTGCCAACTCGTCAAAAACTGAAGTGCGGATTCCCACCGAATTGTGAAAGCCATGATAAGTGCTGCATTGATAATTCCCACAACCAGTGACGGGAGAACAATATGGATACGTTTTCGTAATTTGAACGTAATCAGAGCTGCGGACAAGCCACCGAAAATAAAGAAAAGCAGGATCTCCAAGGTGCGGACGGTAAACAAGCATACAAATAGTGCCCCTATCACTGTAGTCCAGGCAGCAAAAATCCTGTCGTTTTGTAAGAGAATTAGAAGAAAGGGAAGAAAAGCGAAGGGAACGACAAAGATTGGAAAAGGAGTGAACAGAAGACACGCCTTCAAAACGATGATCATGACTATCAATGATGTGAGGAGTAGATGGTAAGGCGGCTTCTTCTGCCACCCGCTCCCCAGGATCTTAGAGAGTAACAGATCATAGAATACAACAATAAAGAGTATAGCGGTCAGTAGCCAAGCCACCTCTCCATAAAGGTTTGTCTTCTCGTCTTCCTGATAGGCAGCAAGCAAAAGAACATCTTTTTCATCCAGGACTTTACCTGAAGGCACCAATGGATCACCGGGCCCGAAGGTAACAATTTTTGATGGGTATCTCTGCAGGATCCTTTCGATTCTCTTGTCATTTTCCGCCTGGTCGTACTCCAAATTCGGCAAGAGGGTGGTTAGAGATATTTCGAGAAGAGGTTTCAACACGTCGCTGTCCACGTGCGAGTAAAGTTGATTGACCTTCTCCTGCAGCAATGCCTTTGCTGCATCCAGAGTGACCACCTCATTGGTGGAATGGACAACAATACCAGTAGGTTCAGGGTACAAAACTTCGATAGTGTTCCTTCCTTGAAAAGGTTCTGAATCTTCGGCAACTTTGGCACGTAAAATTGATTCCTCAATGGTCAACATGCCTTCTAATGTACTCTCCAGCTCGCCGTATTGTAGAAGTTTGACTGCCGCTCCACGCGGAACCCCCACTCCGAACTCCTCTTGTAAATATGTCGCAAGCTCGTTCCAGGCACTGGAATTGCTCTGCTCCAGTGAGGATACCTTCTCGATCAAAGAATTTATTTTCTTTTTGGCTTCATCCCCCCTGTCCGGGACATAGGTATACAAGGGAACATACTGCGAAAGAGCTATTTTTCGCTCATCCTGAAGGGCCTTTTCCTGATTAAAACTGAAATTCCCTTGAGAGCGAATGGTGAAGGGGATTACACCCCCCGGGCGAGGTGGGAGAAGAGAAAGGTAGATGTTCTCAATATAACAGGAAAAAAAGGTCACCAAAATGAGGATGGCATTGAGCAGCAGTTTCATCTTGGTCAGATCCAATCCTGTAGACTCAGGAAAAACGCTTATAATTCTTGTGCGATCATTTTGAGTGATTTCAACATACTATTGGGGACCAATAAGGTGCCCTCGGCTCTTTGGTGTCGCAGTTCTTTTGGTGCATCGGGTGTATCCATGAGTGTACCCCCAAATTCTAGCCGGATTGGTGGGATGGTCTTAAATACCTCCTGGTACCTGGATCTTCGAAAGGAGAACTCGTTTGAAGATTTTTCTTTTTTTCAAGGATAGTGCAACGTTTGTACCATCTTTTTCCCTGTTGCTTAGGGATGCCTGCTCTGTCAGCTAAACGATGACGTAGCGGACGTTGGGAGGAAGAAGGGATCGGATCGATGGAATACTAACCTATTGGAATAATGGAATAATGGAGTAATGAATTATTGGCAATTTTGCCACCGGAAGAATCTCTCCCGCAAGGTTGCATGTGAATAGCCCATTGATATAAAAAGTAAGTTGATAATTTTTGAAAGTTTTACAAGGGATAATTTTGTAGAATACAACAATTTTTAAAGCTGATTTGCGACTCAGATTATGGCGAGAAAGGCAAAACCTAAGAAGACTGCTACTGAGACAACAGAGGCAGTTGAAGCCCGTATTGTGGAGGTGTCTCTCCATAATCCCGACTTTGGTGCCAGCCGCCTCGTGGCCTTACTGGAACAGGAAGGAATTTTCCTTACCGCTTCAGCAGCTTACACCATTCTGAAGCGCAACAACCTTCAGAATAGAACCTTGAGGCTTTCGAAGCTCGAGAAGCTTCGCGCTGCAAAAGTCGTTTCTGAACCTGCTGACATTATAGAGGCGGAAGCAGAGGAACCGGAGTCGGTTCCAGCCCATACTGTAGAGATTAAGCCAGAGTCCCCTGAATCTCCGTCAATCAAATCTCATTCAAGGTTCAGCGGCTGGCGCTTCCGGCCTTTCATCCTCCCCAGCCTTCTGGTCCTCGGACTGGTGGGTTATTTTTTTATTTCAGCCGTGCTGGAACTCCTTCGAGTCGGGAGCGAACCTGTTCTCGAACCACAGCTTGCACCGGCCGAGGTCACCCCGCAAGGCGAAGCTACTCTCCGCCCTCTGGAAGACTACAATATCATCTATGAGCGCAACCTATTCGGAGCTCCTCAAGGGCAAACCTCAGCTCCACAGGAGGAGATCTCTCTGGAGGGCGTACCCACTGCTGACAAAAGCTTAGGCTTGAAACTCATCGGTACCGCGGCTGGTGATGATCCAGCAACAAACTTTGCTATTATCGAGAACAAAGCCACACGCAAGCAGGAACTCTATCACGAGGGGGATAAAGCAGGGGATGTCCTGATAAAAAGAATCTTGCGCAACAAAGTCATCGTTGATGCGGGCAGGGGGGAAGAATTACTTGCCCTGGAATTCGAGGAGACGGGAAAGAAAATAGAATTTT
Source organism: Deltaproteobacteria bacterium (assembly GCA_022340515.1). Taxonomy (GTDB): domain Bacteria; phylum Desulfobacterota; class Syntrophobacteria; order BM002; family BM002; genus BM002. The sequence goes on along the minus strand of JAJDNT010000268.1, from coordinate 3,649 downwards.
CTCCGGCGCCACAGACTCCATTGCGGCGAGGACAGCCAGTCGCCAAAGAAGAAGCTTTAAAATTTGATCGTGCAGAGGTCGAGGCATCACTCGGAAATGTCGACCAGGTCATTCAGGAGCTGAACATTTCACCCTATACGCGAGCCGGCAAACCGGTCGGATTCAGGCTCGGCAGATTGCCGGCCGACAGCATCCTCATTGCAATGGGGCTGCGCACCGGGGACTTGATTACCGGCGTGAACGACCAGACCATAACCGGACCCGAACAAGCCGCCGAGTTTTTCAAAACGCTTAAGCAAGGGGGTGACATCACCATAAAGGTGGGACAAGGCAGAGGGGTCAGAATACGCGGCCGGTTGATTCATCTTAAGATTGAATAGATTCAGGGGACGTTTGGACGAAAAGCAATTTTGGAGTACTGGAGTTATGGAGTGTTGGAGTAATGGGGTGGGACATCTGTGTACTTTTGGATTAATCGGTTATAAGTAAGGGGAAGTAGCTCATCCGTCACTTCTTCTAGAGGTTTGAATATGAACTGTAATTATAAGATTACCTTTCTAACCCTTATTCTTGCCATTTTCCTAGTTTTAACTACCTTTGATGTCGCTTCGGCTCAGTGGAGAACTCAAAACATACCTACTTCCGGCAAGGACACTGACCTTTCCTTTTCACCTTCTAAAGGCCCAGATGACGCCCCTGTGGAGATAGCTGTTTTCAGCTGTTTCGAGTGACCTGCCTGTGCGAGGCTCGCGCCCGTGCTCGAGCAGGTGCTCGAGAAATATCCCGATCAAGTGAAACTGATCTTTCTAAGCTTCCCCCTGAGCAACCATAGATTCTCCAAAAAAGCCGCAATCGCCGCCTTCGCTGCCAAAAAACAAGGTAAATTCTGGGAGTATCACAACCGCCTTTTCAAAAATGTCGACAGCCTGAACGAGCAGAAATTTCTCCAAATTGCCCGGGAGCTCAATCTGGACATTGAGAGATTTAAAAAGGACATGAACGATCTCAAGATAGTGGCAAGGATAAACCAGGATATCAGGCTCGGTGCCTATTTAGGAATAAGAGCAACTCCAACCGTCCTTATCAATGGAACGGTCTCGAGGGCTAGGACCCTGGAGGCACTCCAGGATGATGTGGAGAAGGAGCTGGCAAGAGCCAGGAAAAACTCGGCAGTGAAAGGTGAGAAGAAAGGATAGGGGGACTCTCTTCTTATCGCGGCTAAAAGCCGCTCCCACAGGATTCAATTGGAATAGCTTTTCGGGAGGTGATTAACAACCCCGCCCCTACTTTTTTAAAAGTAGAGAGTAAAGGGACGTTGGCAGGTTTGAAAGGTTTTAGACCAACTACTCCTTCAATTTTTCCTTGCATCCCTCCCTATTATTGTGAGAGGGTACACCGATTCTTGAGAAGAAAGAGACAAACCGATCTCCATCTTCATAGCGTCAGAATATAAGGGTAACCTCAAAAAAAGGCGCACATGGGAGAGCATTTCATGAAAAGTAAATTAGGAAGAAGGGTTGGAACCAGTTATTTGCTCATACTTGCTGTCAGCCTCGCACTGCTTCTCTCCTTCTGTTCAACACAGGAGAAGATAGAACTAAAGGACGACAAGGCCAAAGAAAGTTATAGCGTAGGATACCAGTTCGGCCAAAACCTCAAGAAGATGGAGGCAGATTTAGACCCAGAAGTAATGACCGCAGCAATCCGGGACGGACTTAGCGGAAAAGAGTCCCGGTTAAGCGATGAAGAAATGCGTGCAGCTGTGGCAAGCCTTCGAGAGAAAACCGTGGCCGCTATGCAGGCATCAATAAAGGAGCAAGCGCAAAAAAATCTCGCCGAGGGTGAAAAATTTCTAGCCGAAAACAAGATCAAAGAAGGAGTCAAGACAACAGGCAGTGGCCTACAGTACAAAGTCATAGAGGAAGGCGAGGGGTCAAGCCCTAAAGCTGGCGACACCGTCACTGTTCATTACCGCGGTACCTTTGTCGACGGCACCGAGTTCGACAGCTCTTATCAGAGAGGAGAACCGGCGACTTTTCCTCTTACAGGTGTAATCCCTGGCTGGACTGAAGCACTGCAGCTCATGAAAAAAGGCTCGAAATGGGTACTCTTTATCCCATCTGACCTGGCATACGGCGAGCGCGGCGCTGGAAGCCGCATTCCACCCAACAGCACCCTGATTTTTGAAGTGGAGCTGATTTCTTTCCAGGAAACCACGAAATAGCTATCCGGCTCACATTCTACAATTGGTTTGCCCTCCCCTAGCGGTCAGCAAGCCCAAACCCCCCTTGAGCAATGGGGGGTTTTGTTTTCATTGCCAATTATCACAATCGAGACGTTAGTAAATTTTGTAGATTTTTAGGCCAATGTTCTCTTGTTGCTTGACATTGTTTGTCTTTTTATGCAAAAATATTAATATGTTAAGTGTAAATTTTTGCCAACTCTTGGCAGATAATTACACATTCAACCTTCTGCACAAGCCTGATTTTCACTTATCAACACTGTAGCCTTGCTCAAGATCGGTCGTTTCTCTTGTGGGAGTAATTGGTCAGTTTACTGGCACTGCACCTTTTAATCGCAGTTGGGGTGTGCAGATTGGGTTGGTACACATTTCCCTCGTTGATTTATTTACTGGAAGGTTGAAGCTATGCCAAAGTCAAAGAGAAAAAACCGCTTGAACACCACCATAGACAAAGATTTACTCAAGCAGTTCAAAATTCTTGCTGTTCAGGAAGACAAGCGGCTCAACCAACTTCTGGAGGAGTCCATTCGAGACGTTTTGGCAAAGTACAAAAGTAAGCCCTCCTCCAAAACTAAAAGTTCAGCCCCGAAACAAGAAAAGCGTGAACAGGAAGAGGATGCCCCAAGCTCACTATCCCTTCAAACTGTGGAGACTGCACTGAATGAAATGGTGAAAGAGCTAAAAGACACACGCCGTGCATTGGAAAGAGGCCCGAAGAAAATCTCTTCCCTCATACCAGCACTCTCCGGCTTAGTTGTTGGCCTCATTCTCTCTGGTCTGTTCTTCACCGCTAGCTACTCTGACCTCCTCAGGTACAAGTTCGATTTGGACGCCCGGGCAATAATGCTGAGCCACAGTGAAGACTCCTCCACCAAGGCAGCCAATGTGGGAGTGATCAGAGACTCAATCATCGATGAATCCCGTGAATTGACAGCAACAAACCCTGCGACATCCGCTGGAATTTTGCCCGCCTCTGAGTTCCCACCTCTTGCTGAGTTTTTTAGCTTAAAGTTAAACGCCATTGCCTGGGATGAAAACCCGGAACAAAGGTTGGCGGTTATAGGTGACAGGATTGTCCATGAGGGCGATTTGGTAGGCGGGTCAACAGTTCTCCGCATTAATCAGGATCATATAGTATTCTCTGATCGCGGCGCAGTTTTCATCAAAGAAATCAATTCTGAACAATAGAGGGCGCTGGTAGAGGTTTTTAAACTTTCGTCCCCTCCTTCTGAACTCCCACAGAGATTCTAATTTCCACCACTCCAGTACTCCAACTGATATTTTTCCTATCAATTTACTCAAGATTGGCAAGATTCTTGAAGGAGTTTTTCACTCGTGAGCTGAAACGAGGGACTGGGGGGCACATGTTTTATAATGAATACATTACTTAAAAAAATATCTGACAAT
>JAJDNT010000232.1 GCA_022340515.1 Deltaproteobacteria bacterium | reverse complement strand
CGTGAGACTGGACTTGAATCAGAAGCTCCCCTGTGGATCGATCAGATCAAGATGCAAACCAGTACCCCTATTGATTTAGATTCTAGGAGGAAGTCTGCTGATTTTGTTGGTGAAGTGTTGCGACTTATTGAGGATAGCCGGTTGAATCCCGCCGGACTGAAAGAGATGATCAGCGAACTTTACCATGATCGGCGGGGGCGAAGATTTTTGCAAGTCCCAGCAGAAGGAGAGCTTATTGAGATACTCGCTGAGGTTGAGAGTATGTGTTTGGATGAGCTCGTGGTAGAGGAGAGCGAGTGAGGTTTACCGCCATTCATATAGATGGATTTGGAATATTTCATGACCTTGATGTGGTGCGGTTGTCGCCAGGGTTAAACGTTTTTTTGGGTGACAACGAGTCCGGCAAAACCACCTTGCTTGCCTTTATTCGGACTATTCTCTTTGGTTTTCCACCGGGACAAAGGCGGGAAAATCTTTATCCACCCTTCACAGGTGGTCGCCACGGCGGCCGTCTGACGCTGTTGGGGCAGGAGGGGGAAGAGTATGTAATCACCCGCCACCAAGGACGGAAGCGGGGGCCGGTGACAGTAACGCTGCCTAACGGTAGTCAAGGCGACGATGAAGTGCTGCGCCAGTTAACTGGTGCTGCTACCGAAGACCTCTTTCGGTCGGTCTTTGCCTTTAGCCTCTCGGAATTACAGAGCTTCGATTCTCTCAATAGCCAGGCGGTGAAATCTGCCCTTTATAGTGCAGGTGCTGGAGTTGGTAAAGTTTCATTGGCAAAAGTAGAGAAAGATCTCCAGGATTCTATTGGGCGAATTTTCAAGCCGACCGGAAGAAAGCCCGTGATTAACGGGATTTTGAAGGAATTGCAGGAGATAGATTTCACTATTGGGCAGCGGGTGGCTGAAGTTGACCGCTACGATGAACTTCGGGATGAGCTAGACCAGATGGCCGTTGAGATCGAGGATGCCAGAAACCGTCTTAACACTAAGAGGCACAGACTTGAGCGGGTTAGACTCCTGCAAAGGGGATGGGAGGACTGGGTCGCTCTGTGTCGAATCCAGGAGGAAATTGCTGATCTCCCCAAGATTGAGGTATTTCCCGCCGAGGGTGTCAACCGGCTGGAAAAACTGCGGGAAAGAAATAGACTTGTCAATGTCCATAGGGCTGAACTGGCTCAAAAGATTGCACAGGTAGAAAAAGAGCTGGACACACTCGAGATGCGACCACGGTGGCTGGAAGCAGGAGAGCAAATCCGTCTATTAGAGAGAAAGCTGGAGCGCTTTTCTGCCGCCAGTAAAGAGCTGGTGGAAATTAGCCCCCGACTACAAAATCAGCGGCAATCACTGGAAAATGATCTAAAGGGTTTGGGACCAGACTGGCGGCTGGACCATCTGGATAGATTTGACGCTTCCCTTAGTGCCCGGGAGGAGATTCTTCGCTATCTGGAGGGACTGGAAGGGGCTAGAGATGGAAAGCGCCAGTCTGAGCGTAACTTCGTTAGTGCGACCAGCGGGCTCAAGCAAGCGAAGGTGAGGGCGCAGGAGGCAGAGAAGGCTGTAAGGCAGATTTCCGAGCCCCAGGAAAAGGACCCTGCCGTTTTGTTGAAGCGACGACAAAGATTGCGTTCCTTGCGCAATCTAATCCACCTGGGACGAGATTTGCACCGCCGGTTGGAACAGCTGAAAGAGCGTCAGGAAGACCTTCAGAAGCAAAAGGACGGGTTGAACCAGCAAATGGAAAGGATAGGGATTGCTCCACTCTGGCCAATAGCAATAGCAGTCTTGCTGTCCGCTGCCGCTGGGCTTGCTACTGGCTGGTATCGGGACTTGTTCACCGGCGCCATAGTGGCCACGGTTGGCTTGCTAATAACTTTTACCTTGCTCTGGATCTCCCTCGGACAAAGAAAACGGCAAAAGGCTCAAAAAGATATCCTAATACAGCAATTCTACGAGATCGAAGAGAAATTGGACACCCTGAGTGGTAAAGAAGGGGTATTGCTGGCTGAGATAAGGGCCAATGATCAAGAAATAGTGCACTCGGCACAAACACTCAGATTCAGGGCCCGCCCGAGCCTGGAAGAGGTAGATCAAGCCGAGGCTGAGGTAGAGGCTGATCAGGAAACGCTCCATCTGTGGCAGCCTGCCCAGCAACGCTATCAGGAGTGCAGAGAGGAAACTGAACGACGGCAAAGAGAATTGGCTGAGGCTGAGCAAAATATGGGAGGAAGTCAAAAAGCGCTGCAGGAGTTAAAGCAGCAATGGTCAGGCTGGCTCGACCAAGCAGGTCTGGCCGAGAGCCTCACCCCCAACTCCGCTCTGGAAGTTATGGAACGAATTCGCTCACTTCGTCAGCAGGCCGGATCACTTAGAGAACTTGAAAAGAGGCAGCAAGTGCTGAAGAGATTTGTGCAGGATTACCAAGAGGAGGCAAAGTCGGTTGCTCAGCACTTGGAAGCAAGTGACATAGTGTCGGAGGATGCGGAAAAGGTGGTTCATGGGCTGATCTCGGGATTGGAGAAGGCGGAAGAGGCTCAAAGAAGGCGTGATGCCCTTCAAAAACAGTGGGTGGAATATAAAGGAGAGCTTGAACAAAACAGTGCGCACTTGCGGCAGGTTGAGAAGGAACTCAATGGTCTGTTTACTGAAGGGGGAGCTACCGACGAGAGCGAATTTCGCCGAAGGGCTAATCTTTACGAGAACCGTCTGGCGGCGAAGGGAGCTTTTGAGCAACACTTGCGTAACCTGGAGAATCTCGGAGGGCGTGGCGAAGATCAGGTGCGCTTCCAGGAGGACCTGCAAGGTTATTCACCAGAAAGACTCCAAGCTGACGGAGATGAGCTTAACCAAGAGGTCCAGGCACTGGAGGAGAAATTATCATTATTGCAGGAGCAGTTTGGCCGTCTTGATGAGCGGAGGAAACAGCTAGAGTCAGCAGAGGAACTCTCAATTTTACGGCAGCGCCGCAAGGGACTTCTAGCAGAACTCAGTGAAACTGCTAACCGTTGGAGTGTTTTAACCATCTGCCTTCATTTTTTGCGAAAGGCTCGCCAGATCTATGAGAAGGAAAGGAAACAACCGGTATTAAGAGAGTCAGAACATTTTTTCCGAACTATCACCAATGGTAGATATCACGCCATTATGGCCCCTCACGGTGAGGAAAATATTGAGGTTGTAGGAGCTAACGGTAGTCGTTACGAACTGGATATACTTAGTCGGGGCACTGCCGAACAACTCTATCTTTCCCTGCGTTTCGGCTATATCCAAGAATTTGGCCGTCGGGCCCGACCTCTGCCCGTGGTTATGGATGATATCCTAGTAAACTTCGATCCACATAGGGCGCGGGCTTCGATCAGCGCCATACTTGAGTTGGCTGATCGGAACCAGGTCCTTTTCTTCACCTGCCATCCGGAAACCGTCTCTCTGATCAAGGAGCACAATCAGAATATCCCGGTTTGGCGACTAGAAGGAGGGGACTGTAGGGGGGCATAGAGCATGGAGCAAAGGGCATAGAGTCAGAGGTCAGAAGTCAGAGGTCGGAAGTCAGACGAAAGACGACAGATTATGATTTCTACGACTTCTACGATTTCTACGAATTGAATGGTTTGAACGCTTTACTGCTTACTCCTCACCGCTAACCGATATAGGATTTGGGATTTAGATATTTGGATTTTCCATGAGTTAAATAGAGCGGGGATTTAAGTTGCCATCCACAAAATATCATAACACAGGACATATTTTCTTCTACGGCAGCTTGAAGCAGGGGCAGCCCTTGTATTTTTTAGAGGGCATCAAAGACTTGCGTCTAGAGGTCTTTCCAGCGAGGATGCAAGGTGGGTTGCTTTATGATCTTGGCCCCTTTCCCGGGATGATCCTGAAGTCAAAAGGTGGTCTAGTTATGGGAGAGGTTCACCGTTTCAGCCAAGTTGAAACGGTCCTGGAGATCCTTGACGAGGTGGAGGAATATTACGGGGAAGGAAATCCGAATAATCTCTACCGCCGAGTTGAGCATGAAGCGGAACTTCTCAATGGAGAGGGCTTTATTACCTGTTGGCTGTACGAGTATGTGGGACCACTCCGAGGAGCTGTGCTCATTGAAGGTGGAGTATGGAATGGGGCGGCAGTACAACCCCATTAACCTTTGATGTGAGATGTGAGATTAGCATAGGGCATGGAGCATGGGGTCAGAGGTCAGAGGTCGGAAGTCAGATGACAGATGATAAGCGACGGATGATGACCTTTTTGTGAGCTGTGAGCTCTCAGCTGTGAGCTGATTTAACGTTTTCTACGTTTTCTACGATTTCTACGGCTTCTAAGAATTCTACGATTTCTGGGCATTGAACAATTTGAACGCTTTACTGCTTACCCCTTACCGATATGGGATTTAGGATTTAAATATTTGGATTCGACATGACCCAAATACTCAGTGGAATTTGTTCGGAAGGCATTATGGTGGCAACGGACAGTATGGCCACAACCTTTGATGAGAGTGGCGAGGAGCGACAATTTACCATTGATAAACTGTTTTCTATTGGGAGTCATGCCTTTGTTGTCAGTGGCGGGATGGGGATTAGCGTTGATTTAAGTAAGAGGTTTAAGGAGTATGCGGAACAGAGAAGATTGGTGGGAATCGAAAAGATAATTGCTGCGGCCGGGCCATACCTGTCAGACCAGTTCAGGCAATCAATGGGTAGAATTGAGCAAGTTAGGTCCATGGAGGGGCAGTTTGACCGGATCTATTTTCTGGTGGGGGGCTATTCATTTCGATCTCAGGAAATTCCCTACCAACTGGCTCTCTGGGGAAGTGAGGAAGTACAGCTGCCACTGGAGAGGATTCATATAAGTAACAGTGTGGTCATGCCGCGAACCCTTGCTGGAGAAACAAGGCTATTTCGGCTGTGTCAGCAAAATTGTCCGCTTACAGACCTTATCAACTTTGCTGGAGATTTTCTTCAGAAGCAAGCGGAGACAAACCCCCAAATTGGACCACCTTTCTGGTTTGGTACGGTGACGCCAAAGGGATTCGAGCGTTTTAAGAATACTTATGGCTAGGATTAGAGTATGACCGATCCATTTATTGTTAGCGTTACCGAAGTAGAGATAAAGCGGGAGCGGGAAAAGGCCAGGGCTCTGCGTAAAACACGGTGGTGGAAACAAAGACTATCCCGTGGGATTTGCTATTACTGCGGCCGGCACTTTTCGCCGAATGAGCTGACCATGGATCACATCATTCCCATTATTCGCGGCGGCCGGAGTACCAAGAACAATATTGCTACAGCCTGTAAAGACTGTAATAACAAGAAGAAACATATGCTTCCCATGGAATGGGAAGAATATCTCGCAAATCTAACGAGAAAAGATGATAGCTTATAGACAGTAGTGCAATTTGTAAGGGCATGCTTTTTGTATGTTGTGATCCGCGTAAACCTGCCGAGCTCTATCCGGGGAGGAAGCAAACAGTTCTTGACTACTGGAAAAGGGGGACACTATGACAGGTGTTGGGCCTGAAGGTGAAAACGTCAGAAAGGCAGTTCAGTGGATTTCTGATAAACGGCAGTATGAAGGGGGCAGTCCACTTGCTAGCCTCATTGAGGAGGCAAGTGGGAGATTTAACCTCTCTCCAAAAGATGAAGAATTCCTTTTTCGCTTCTTTAAGGGCAAAGAATAATTACCAGCCCGCCAGAAACTATTTATTCTTGTATTGCCCGGGAAAGTCAGTACAATAGAGTAACCGTGTTGCATTTGTGATAAATGTTCGGGGGTCGTCTAAGGGCAGGACAGGGGTCTTTGGAACCTCTAATCTAGGTTCGAATCCTAGCCCCCGAGCCACATGGAGAAAAACCCTCCTTTTATAGGAGGGTTTTTCATTATGTTCGACTGAGGTGAAGGGCTAGGATGAGAACCTAGTGAGCTTGCCCTGAACGAAGTGAAGGGAATCCTAGCCCCAAAATCCATTAGTCAGCGGTAATCAGTAAGCAGTAAGTGTTGAAACTGTTCAAGTCGTTCAAACCACAAGATCGCGGCTAAAAGCCGCTCCCACAGAGGAATCTTTGTCCTCTGCCCCCAGATCTCTGATTTCTTACTCTATGCTCCATGCCCTTTGCCTTCATTACCCATTTCAGGTCAAACCACTTTTGGGTAAAATCTAATGTTTCGAGAACCAAGTAAGCTATGGCCAACCTTGGGTATTGACCTATGGCTATGGAACAAGTAATCTTCGTCGATTGTTATAGGGTTTGCTAAATCTAGATTTCGAGAGGGAAGTGAATGAAAAAGAAGATCAGGGTAGTTCAATATGGCTTGGGACCTATTGGCTGCAAAGTCGTTCAATATTTGAATGAGAGGGCTCACTTCGAGATAGTTGGAGCCATTGATGCAGATCCCAAAAAAGTTGGTATTGATTTAGGCCATCTGGCCGAGTTGAGTGCACCGCTGGGCTTGAACGTTTCAGCAAATTCAAGAGATTTGCTAGAACAAGTGAACGCGGATGTTGTGGTACTCACGACCGCTTCGGATCTGAAAAAAATTCGGCCACAGATCATGGAAATTCTCTCCTGTGGAAAGAACGTTGTTTCCACATGCGAGGAGCTTATGTATCCGTGGGTTACCAACCCTGAGATCGCCGAAGAGGTTGATAGGGCAGCGAAAGAGCATAAAGTTTCGGTTCTGTCTACAGGGGTTAACCCAGGATTTTTAATGGATTTTTTGCCACTGGTGATGACTTCCATCTGCCGAGATGTGAAAAGCGTTACTGTGGAGCGTATCCAAGATGCCCAGTTTAGAAGATTGCCTTTTCAGCAAAAAATAGGCGCGGGGCTTTCGGTGCAAGAGTTTGAGAATAGAGTGAGTCAAGGTAGCCTGAGGCACGTAGGACTCACGGAGTCGATGCACCTCATAGCAACTAGAGTTGGATGGATTTTGGACAGGACAGAAGACCTTGTCGATCCAGTTCTAGCTGACAAACCTGTGGTTACCGAAAAGCTCACCATTGAACCGGGCAAGGCACTTGGGGTAAAACAGATCGGTCGAGCTTACATTGACAGTAAAGAGGTTATCACCCTGGTGTTCAGGGCTTCAATCGGAGAGCCAGAACCCCGTGACAGAATTGTCATTGAAGGAAATCCTGATATCGATATGGTAATCAGCAAGGGGGTGAACGGGGACACAGCAACCTGTGCCATCATAGTTAATGCCATACCTGTTGTGATTCAAGCACAACCAGGGCTCAGAACAATGGCCGATATTAGTCCGATTTCGTTTTTCAAATGAAATCGAGAAATTGAGGGATTGAGGTATTAAGAAACTAGAGGATTTGTGGTAAAGTCCTATAAACTCAATATTAAAAATAAGGAATACTTTAATCCTTAATTCCTTAATTGGGGTTTCTATGTTTTCAATTAGAGAAATCATCGACATGGCCATCCAATTAGAGAAAAACGCTGAGACTTTTTATCGTGCGGCAGTGGCCAAGATGTCAACTCCCTCACTTGAACCGGTCCTCATTTGTCTGGCGAATGAAGAAAGCGATCATTCGCAGTGGTTTGAAAAACTAAAAAGAGTGGCGCAGGAGGCAGAAGCAGGAGGTCAGGGGGGAGAGATTAATAGCGAGGCCTTGAGAAGTCTGGTAGGCGACCAAAAATTTTCCTTGGCTGAAGTGGATCTTGCCAGGATAGAAAGCGTACAGGAATTGATTGAATTAGCTATCGAGCACGAAAAGGACACCATTATTTTTTATCAGATGCTTCAGTCGTTCATAGATGATCCCGAAACCGTGAAAGAGTTGGATCATATAATTGCTGAGGAAGAGCAACACATTAAACTTTTGCTGAACTGTGAAATTGAAATACTCAGTGGTAAACGGTAAATCGTCAAATCCTTGATTTGTCATTCAGGCCACTTATAACCATTTGACTTGCTGCCTTCCGATCTCCGATTCTACCTCCTGTCAGATGTATTTCCCTATGCTCCATGCTCTATGCTCTATGCCCTGCCACATCCACCATAAACCATACGAAAAACCATTCTGAATATTATGCTTGACAGCCGTTAACTATGTTGTTACCATTTGCTAACTATATTGTTAGCAATAGTACTTGCTAACTTATCTGTTAGCAGCTGATAAAATAAGGAGTTTAGCCATGGCTAGCAAAACTTTAGGATTCAGGCTTCCTGAAGAAACTTGGAAGAAGTTGGAAGTAGAGGCCCAAAGCAAGGGCGTGTCCATGACAGATTTGGCAAGACAAAAAGTAATGCTTTCCACGGATTTTGAAGGTCCCGTCCAGGCACTAGTTGACCATTACAGTTCTGTTCTCAACATTTCCAGGCATGAAGTAGTTGAGGCCATTTTGACAGACTATGTAGCAATGCAGGAGGCTCATTCAGATGTATGGGGACCTGGTAAATTGATACTGGAGGAGTTTACTTTTACCGAACGGGGAGTGATGCGGGGACAGGACCTATTCGAGCTAAGAAAAGCTGTCCATGCTCAGGAATTCAAGCGGGAGAAGGTAAAGATGTTGCTGAAAGAGGAAAAGATGATAGGGCGCGACAGGATGAGTAAAGATGACAGGGAATGGCTGAACGCCAATCTGCATCTTGTTCATGTTCCTCAGGACAAAACATCGCCCAAAAAATCTGTTTCCCAATGGATGGCCAAACTCAAAAGACAGGGTACGGAGTAGGGAATAGGGCATGGAGCATAGAGCATCAATGTGAACTAGGCACTAGGAACTAAGCACTAGGCATTATTGAATTTTGAATTTCGGATTTCGGATCTCGGATTGCGGATTTGAGATGTGAGATGTGAGATCAGAAATACTTTTTACCATGCACCATCTACCATTGACGATTTCTAGATTTTGACGGTTTCAACGGTTTGTACGGTTTGAACGACTTACCGCTTACCGCGCGAAGCGCCCTGAGCTTGTCGAAGGACTTACCGCTTGCTGCTTACCTCTCACTAATCAAAATAGTCCTGGACAATTGTTCGGGCGAGATCCATTGAGCTAGTAAATGCAGGGGAGACAGGGTTAAGTATATGGATACTCTCTCCTTCTTGCTGCACGAGAAAATCCAATACCAGCTCCTTTTTGTCCCAATCCACTAGTTGTGCTCGAATGCCAATCTTATCTGCTGGCTCGATGTCTCTCGGATCCAGTTTTTTTACAAGCTTTGCAGCACTGTTAAAGAAAAATGGGGTGAGGTATTTCTTTGGCTCCCTGAGGGCCACATCTCTGAACTTGGGGTTGGCACAGAAAAGAACTGCATCTCGGAAAAGTATGGAGAAGGCCTCTGCATCCATTCCCTGCAAGATGCCGTAGTTTTCCCTCCCTAGGGCCGGAATAGCGGTTGGGCCTAAATATACTTCTCCATGAACACTCCGGGTGAAGTGGATTCCGAGAAAGGGATTGCGAATGTCTGGAACCGGGTAGATATTTCCGCGCACCAAGTGTGCTTTGTCCTTTTTCAGTTTCTTATAAATGCCTTTGAAGGGGATCATCCTGAGGTTGAAACCCAGATCGAACGCTCTTGCCACTCGGTCGCAGTGAGCGCCAGCAGCGTTGATGAAGCGCTTGAATTCAATTTTGCCGCCACTAGTGATGGCAGTTGAATTTCCTTGAATCCCCAAAAAGCTGCAAGGGAGAAGAAAGTGCACTTTTCCAGAGGTGGCAAGATCCTTTTCCAGACTCAGTAAGACCTTCTTGGGGTCAACAACAGCGGTGTAATGTGAATAGATGGCTTTTTGGACGGTTCTGGCATTGGGCTCGATTTCATTGAGTTCCTCTTCGTTCACCATGTCGACCTTGGCCCCGTTGGCAAGTGCCCGTTGATAAAGCTCTTTTAGAGTCGGAATTTCTTTCTCACTTCTGGTGACGATTACCTTTCCGGTCTCCAGTATTGGCAGCCCTTTCTCCTTGCAGTAGGTCCGCATTAGTAAATTTCCATTCAGGCATGATCTGGCTTTCAAGCTCTCTGGAGTATAGTAGATACCTGCGTGCAGGACTCCGCTATTACGGCCGGAAGCGTGTTTACCTAAATCCTTCTCTTTGTCGATTATAACAATATGTTCATACCCCTTTGCGATCAACTCCCTGGAGATTGTGAGGCCAATGATACCCCCGCCGACGATGAGTATTTCAGCCGTGATCTTGGACATGGTTTTTACCTTGTTTCTAGAGGAATGGATTGTTGGAGCATTTGAATTTTAGATTAAAGATTGTGTACTTAGAAATTTGAATCTTACTCTATGCCCCATGCTCCATGCCCTATGCCCTATGCCTACTGAACCACTGATCTCTAGTATACCCATACCGGCTAAAAGAGGAAGGACCTTTTGACTTGGTTGAACCAAATCAATCAATTTGCTTGATTTACGGCAGGGCAGGGTGAAGATATAAGAACGAGGTAGATTTTGTTAGTTTTGAGATGATGGTGTGCGGGCGAAACGGGAAAGGCGCCACAGCTCAGCCTCATTTTTTTGTATTTCCTGCTCTTCTTCCTGATTCAATTTGTCGGCCTTACGCATAGCGGCTTTTTGGACAAGGAGAAGTTTTTGTCCTATCCGATCAAGGGCTTCGTTGAGACTGGTCTTCCGTTCTTCTTCACTTATGGCGGTTTCAAAACGGTGCAAGGCGGCTACAGTCAGGCGGTTTATCTCCCGCCAATCCAGAGATTGCCCTTGTTCTTCAAGTTGCACACTGTAAAGTCCTGCATGACAGCTTGAGAGGACTCCCTGACGCAACTCTAGCCAAATTTGAGAATTTATCATTTTGAGTCGGCGATGGACTTCTTCAAGGCTGTAGGACTCACCAAAGGATTGTTTGACTGGTTTGCGACCTAAGATTCTTGAGAACCAAGAACGCTTTGTAGCAGCCAAGGGTGGATTTTCTGACTGGGCCAGTATTGCCACTGGTAGACCATCATTGGTGTTATCTTTGTGGGTGCTCAGTAATGATGCGTAGCCTGCCGCAACATGGAAACCCCACAGTGACCCTATTGTCAGTCCCAACAGCGCTCCTAGGCTGCCAAAAAGCCACGATCCCACGGCAGTTCCCCACCAGGAGCCGAGGAGAATGAATAGTAGACCGCAAAGGTTTGCCGCCACTTGGTTCATAATAAAAGACTCTTTTCGTAGGATAATGTCATCTAACGTATTGGATTTAAGCAACATACGTGCCATAGTTCATGTACATTCTATTGATGGGTAGACTAGATCCAAGTACAATGACGTCCATTGCGGCAGTGAATATAAAAGCTAAGATCTCAAATCTAAAATGAAACTTGCCTTCTTTTCTCAGCCTTGATAATGTTGTTCAACCAAAGGGCGACTAAGATCGAAGATATGGCCGTCCTTCCGGGCTCCAGGTACTGGTTTTCGAGTGCAGTGCGAGTGGCTCGGCGCTAAGCCCATCTTCACGGTCTCGCAACACCTTTCCATGAATTTTGTGAGTTAAATGTACATTGCTGGGGGAATGACGTATGGCCACATTGAATCTCAAGAACTTTCCTGATGATTTGCAGGAACAGGCCAAGTCTCGCGCTGCCCTGGAGGGGATTACCCTAAAAGAACTCGTTGTACAGGCAGTAAGCGGGTACCTTGCTGGACCTATAACCCTTGATGTCCAGGAAGTAATCGTGAAAAAGAAAGACTCTGAGCAAGACTAGATGGTGAAAAATGAAAGAATCTCGGCGTTCTAAACGGAAGAACATGGATGGTGATGTGAAGATCTTTACCAACGGCGGTACCTATTTGGGAGGTCTCAGAGACATTTCCGAAGGCGGCATCTCGGTAGCAACTAAAACCCCTTATGAAGTTGGCTATGAGATGTTTGTCTCAATCGAATTGCCGGGATCACTGGAGACAGTTACCGCGTTAGCGGAAGTGGTATGGGTCCATCCCCTTGAGGCTACCTTTCATCCAACAGGTATGGGTCTCAAGTTCCTTTCTCTAAGAGACGAGGATTATTACAAGTTAGAGAAGATTCTCGAACTTGCCTGAAAGCTTCTTAATCCTACCCGCTGGTGTCGTTAGAAAATCTTTGGTCCGTGGTTCCGCCTAAGGCGGATCAGTCGTCCGTTGTTTAGATGACTAGGTGCAACGGACAACGGACCACTGACGATAACCGATTCCCCAATAGAAGAAGCAGGCAGAATCACTGCTCCGTCTTATCTTATCTGTTCGTTTCTCTCGCTAAGTGAAAGAGGGTATCAGGTTGGAACAACCACGGGCTCTCGCAACAAACGTTCGATAGCCTCAGTGGCACTGGCTGCAAGACGTGGGTGACTTTGGCTAAGGCCTTCTAATTGTCGAAGACTGTCAGCGGTACGGTAAATGAGCATAGCCAGATCGCCTTCGTCGAGACCGGAAATTGCCACCAGTTCGTCCCAGGTGGCTCCTCTTATCCAAGAGTAGATAGCGGCCGCGGGCCAGAAGGATAAAGGTTGAATGACAAAGCCCTGGGCACGCAAGCGACGGCGCAGCGGATGCAACGCCGATACCATCTTGGCGAAGGCCTGCCCCAGCTTTGGATGCTGTAAATTGAGTTGTTCTACCGGGTCGTCGTGACTATCCCGATCGCTGACGAAGGGGGCTATGAGGCCGGCTAACATGGCTGGGTCATCATGGGGAAAAACATCTTGCCGAATAGACTCAGCCACCAGCAATGGTTGGTCAAGCCGTAGCTGTGAAGCCCAGACGCCATCGTTACTCAAACGACCCGCTTCATTCACATAACCTTCCTGTCGCAGAAAGTCGAAATGACGGTTGAACTCATACCAAATTTGATTGGTCACTTGATCCACGCGCTGACGCAAGTCTAAAATTTTGTTTATCTTTTTTGTGAAATCACCCCGTCTCTGGGGTTCACAACGTTTTAGATGAGTGCATTGAGGGCAAGGAAGTGCTTCGATGGCAGTTTTGAGGTCTTCAAGGCGGGTTTTTAGGGCCTGCCAGGTATCTTGCTGGGGGGAGGGGAGAGGCTCTCTGATTACCAGCCGAGGATGAGAGTCAAGGGGCTTGCTGAGAACTGATTGCAGCCATAGCTC
>JAJDNT010000217.1 GCA_022340515.1 Deltaproteobacteria bacterium | reverse complement strand
AAAGGTCCGGCACGTGATGGGAAAACCCATGTTTCTGTATTAAGGGCATAGAGCATGGAGCATAGAGCATAGCGCAGAGCGGTAAGCGTACGAATACTCACTAGGTAGATAGAAACAGCCGAGCATGCAGCTGAGGAATTAAATGCACTGTCAACTTCTGAGACACACCCAACCATTTGAGATCTGCCCACTGGTTGCCCTTTAGGTCGAAATGGCAGCCAATTATTTCAGGCTCCAGGATTAATCAAATTTCCAATGATAACCAAGGAATAGTCTAAGATCAGTGGCAAGATCTTTGCATATTAGCCGAAAACGATCTTTTTTAGCCCGGATGTGTGGTGAATTGCTGTGGCGAGACCACGAGGATGGGCTCGCAACCGGGAAACCACAGGGTGTTGGACCCGAGGCGTACTTGAACGGTACGTCGCAGGATCCGACACCCGAGGACGCCAGGAAGGACGGCCATATCCGTGGTCGCAGTAAGCCATTCATGAATCATCCGGGTTACGCCAATAACGTCAAGAACAAAATGCAAGGTGATCTTTACGCTATGCGCTTTGCGAGACTGAGAGGTAACCGTGACCACAAAAGCTGTTATTGAAGGACAACTGAAAAAAGAACGGCTTCTCAACCGTATCACCCACCAATTGCATGATGCCAGGGATTTGGATGAAATCTTACTTTATTTGAAAGATGAAATTATTGCTCTTTTTGATGCAGAGAGAATAACTATTTACGGGGTTGATACTGAAAAGCGAGAGATTTTTTCCAAAATAAAGGAAGGTGACGAGGTTAAGGAGATTCGCTTAACCCTGGGTAAGACCAGTGTGGCCGGACACACTGCGGTTTCCGGTAAGACCTTTAATATTGCAGATGTCTACGACTCAGAGGAACTCAAAAGGCTAGATGCAGCTCTCAAGTTCGATGATCACTGGGATCAGATTAGCGGATTCAAAACCAGGCAACTACTCTCCGGTCCCATTCTATACAATAATTATTTGAAAGGGGTACTCGAGGTAATAAACAAGGTCGGGGCCGATAGGTTTTCTCCAGAAGATGAGAAATACATGGGCGAAATTTGTAGGGTGCTGGGGCTCGCCTTCCACAACCAGAGCCGCATAAAAAGAGAGCCCACTAAATTTGATTATCTGTTAACCCAACAGATTATCAGTGAAGATGATCTAAATAAGGCCATAGCGAGAACTAGAGAACAAAAAGGTGATTTGCCCACTGTTCTGGTGAACGAATTCAACGTGTCCAAGAAGGCTCTGGCCAGGTCGTTTGAAGCCTACTATGGTGTCCCTTTCGTGGCCTACGAGGAGAGCATCATTATCCCCACAGAATTGGTCAGGGGTCTCAATCTTGGATATTTGAAACGGAACTTTTGGGTGCCTATGCAAAAAGAAAACGGCAAGATGATCATACTTATCGATGATCCGCAGAACGCTGAGCGGGTCAAAGAGATCAAGAATCTCATGCATGCTGAGGAATATGAGTTTAGGGTGGCGCTAAGAGAGGACATCCTTCGTTTCATTGACACTGCTCTGGGCGACGAGGCAGAAGCCACTTCAGTCAGCACGATTCTAGGCGAGCTCGAAGGTGAGCACGGGTACAGGGAAGAAGAGGAAGAAGAACTGCTTAATGAGAGTGATGCGGGGATCGTCCGACTGGCCAACCAACTCATAAAAGATGCATATGATCAGAACGCCTCAGACATCCACATCGAGCCCTACTTCGGCAGACAGCCCACAGAAATTCGCTTTCGACGGGATGGGTCCTGCTACAAGTATATGGATGTTCCCCACACCCACTCCAGGCCGTTGGTGAGTCGGGTGAAGATCATGGCTAAACTGGACATTGCCGAAAAGAGGTTGCCCCAGAGCGGGAAAATAAAGCTCAGGTATGGCAAAAAAGATGTGGAACTACGTGTGGAAGTTACCCCCACGGCCGGTGGCAGAGAGGATGTCGTCCTCCGGGTCCTGGCTTCTGGAAAGCCGCTACCCCTCGAGAAGATGGCGTTTTCAGAGGCAAACCTCAAAAAGCTGATGGATCTAGCCGAGAAACCATATGGAATAATCTTGGTGGTTGGCCCTACGGGTTCAGGCAAGACCACTACCTTACACTCTGTTCTTGGACACATCAACCGGCCAGAAGTGAAGATCTGGACTGCTGAGGACCCGGTTGAGATATCGCAATATGGCTTACGCCAGGTGCAAACCCACGCCAAGATTGGTTACAATTTTGCGGAGGCCATGAGATCCTTCCTGCGAGCCGATCCAGATATAATCATGGTAGGTGAGATGCGCGACGCCGAAACAGCCACCATAGGTTTGGAAGCATCGCTCACCGGTCATTTGGTGCTGAGCACTCTGCACACCAACAGTGCCCCGGAGACTGTGACTCGCCTGATTGACATGGGTATGAACCCGTTGAACTTTGCCGATGCTTTACTGGGTATCCTGGCCCAGAGGCTGGTAAGAACTATCTGTCCGGAGTGCAAAGAGGCTTACCACCCGGAGAAGCAAGAATTTGACCTCTTGGCGCAGGAGTATGGGGAAGATCTCTTTGAGGAACTCAACTTAAGCTACAAAGACGACTTTCAGCTCTACCGCGGGCGTGGCTGTCATAATTGTAACGACAGCGGTTATCGGGGAAGAGCCGGCATACACGAGTTACTTGTAGCCAGTTCAGAAATCAAGGAACTTATCCAGAATAGGGCCCATATGGAAGAAATCCGCCGGGCAGCCATAAACGAGGGAATGCGGACCCTCAAACAAGATGGGATTCTTAAAGTCTTCCAGGGTTTGACTGATTTTTCTCAGGTGAGAAGAGTCTGCATTGTCTAGCTTGGGGCAAAAGAGGGCTCCAATCGAGGTCTAGGCCAGAATTGTACGGTTATATTGTTTTTTCCTTAAGGGGCGACATTTCCTGGTAATTATTTTCCACTTAACTGTGGCCTTCCCATGGCCAGGTGTAACAGGTTATTATTTTTACTGGAATTGTAATTGCTAAAATTGTATGGTGGAATATGGCCACCTGGCCATAATTATGCAAGAAGGGAGTAAATGATGAGCGGGAAGAAAATTGTAATCATTGACGACGATCCGGAGATCTGCGATGCCATGAGCGAGATCCTCTCCGAATATGACTACCAGGTATTTACTGCTTTAGAAACAAAATCAGGCTACCAGCTTCTTTTGGAACAAAGACCAGATTTGCTTATTCTGGATATAATGATGGCAAGCATGAACGAGGGCTTGGATTTTGCCACCAAGATGAAGGAGAGGGAGGGGGTATACGGCATGCCCATAATGATAGTTTCAGCTCGGCCACCGTCAGAAAAAGGCTACGGCCGGACCCTGGAGGAGGACCTTGATTGGATACATGCAGATATTTTTATGGAGAAGCCCATCGAGCCGGAAGAGCTCATTCATAATGTCAAACTCCTTCTCAAAGACTAGAACTCGTTCCCACGCCACTGGGTTGGTTCCCACTGATTCTCGATACCGGCAATTACCAGTGCTCTTTAGCCGCGATGCAACCCGGACATTTCATTCACCCAAATACAACTCCATCCAGGATTATCCAGTGGCACCAGGAAGGTGATAGGGAAAATCAGCTTTTACCATATCACGCAACACTGAGAAACAGTCATGTGGTACCGAAGTTTGGGTTTAAAGTTGATCTGTTCAGTGGGTGCCATTGCCATTTTGGTTATTGGCATTTACGCCTCGGTCAACATTAACACCCAGAGAGATCAACTGATACAGGAAGTGATCCGGAACACAGGTCTGGTTAGTGACACCATCAAGCGAAGTATGCGCTATGATATGCTCCAGTACCAACCTGAAAGGCTACACCGCGCCATCGACACCTTTGGTGCGCAGGAGGGAATCGAGAAAGTTCGCATTTTCAATTACGTGGGGGAGATCATCTACTCTTCCGACAGAGAGGAAATGGGGGCCATGGTGGACAAGTCGGCGGAGCAGTGCTATGCCTGCCACGCCCGAGAGAAACCTTTCGAACGGCTGACTACCTCAGCGAGATCCAGGATTTTCTTATCCTCAGGGGGATATAGGGTCTTGGGGATGATCAATCCCATCTACAATGAGCCCGATTGCTATTCAGCTTCCTGCCACGTCCATCCCCAGCAGCAAAAGGTACTTGGGGTTATGGACATTGACGTTTCTTTAAACGAGGTGGATAGTGCCATCGGAATTACTAAAGAAAAGATGATCCTTTTCGCGGCGGTGGCTATTCTCAGCGTCTCTCTCATAATTGGTCTCTTCATTCAGCGGTTTGTGAATCACCCGGTAAAACAACTGGCGGAGGGGACCC
Organism: Deltaproteobacteria bacterium; assembly: GCA_022340515.1. Taxonomy (GTDB): domain Bacteria; phylum Desulfobacterota; class Syntrophobacteria; order BM002; family BM002; genus BM002. The sequence goes on along the minus strand of JAJDNT010000217.1, from coordinate 11,187 downwards.
AGCGGATCTCATCGGGCGACCTCGCCACTCCTATAGCAATCTCATCCACGGATGAAATTGGCATTCTTGCCGCCTCCTTCAATGAAATGACAAAACGGTTGCGAAGTTCGGAATTGGAACTCAAGGCGTCCGAGGAGAAATACCGCTCCCTTTTTGACAACGATCCCAATCCAATTTTTGTTTTCGATCGCGAGACCTTTCAAATCATAGACGCCAATATCCGAACTACAGAAAAATATGGGTTTTCCCGGGAAGAATTTCTGAGCATGTCCTTTTTGGATTTAGGCGACGCAGAGGACGCTGAAAAAATCAAATCCTTAGTGGTGGAGGCCTGTATCTTTTTGCCTAAGATAAGGCATCGCAAGAAGGATGGCACCGCCATGTATGTGAACATTCACTCCTGTCCACGAGATCATCTGGGAACAGAAGTAATTATCGCCAACATTGCCGACATCAGTGAGCGCATCGAGGCGGAAGCCCAACTCATTCAAGCTGGGAAGATGGCCACCTTGGGGGAGATGGCTGCGGGGGTGGCTCATGAAATAAACCAGCCCCTCAATGCCATCCGCATTGGCAGTGAGTACTTTCAAAAAATGGCCAGTCGAGGCGGAAGTTTGCCCCCTGAAATGCTTGCCAAAGTATCTGGAGAGATTACAGCCCAGGTGGAAAGAGCCGCCAACATTATCAGTCACCTCAGGGAGTTCGGACGAAAGAGTGAACTTGACGAACTGGAAAAAGTGGACATCAACAAACCTATCCGTGACATATTTACTCTTCTCGGTCAGCAACTGAAGCTTAGGCAGATCGAAGTTAATCTTGAGCTGGACGACAATCTTCCGCCCGTTCTCGGGGTATGCAATCGCTTGGAGCAGGTATTTATAAATATTGTCATGAATGCTCGAGATTCTATGGAAGAAGAGCGGGCGTGCGGCTATAGCGAAGACAGGGAGTGTTCCTTAACCATCCGTTCTTACCAGAAAAACGGCAAGGTCATCGTTACAATGTCAGACACAGGGGCAGGCATGGCAGAAAGTGTCAAGGATAGAATTTTTGAGCCCTTCTTTACCACCAAAGAGGTGGGGAAGGGTACCGGCCTTGGTCTGTCCATAAGCTACGGCATTGTCAAAGACTACGGTGGAGACATCGAAGTGGAAAGTGAGGTTGGAGTCGGCACCACCTTCAAATTAACCTTTCCCGCAGCAGGCAGCGACAAGGAGCGGTTGGAGGAAAATTCGGCATGATGAAACTATTGGTGATCGATGATGAAGAGAGCACCAGAGATCTCCTGAGGATCACCCTGGAAAGCGACGGATACGAAGTGCTCACTGCGGAAGACGGTCCCAGCGGGCTCGAGATCTTCACCAAAGATAATCCACCCATTGTGTTAACCGACATTAAGATGCCCGGGATGGACGGTATCGAGGTGCTGAGGAGGGTGAAAGAACACAACAAGGATGCTGAAGTCATTGTGATCACCGGCCATGGAGAGATGACCCTGGCCATTAATGCCCTGCAGCTGGAAGCCTCTGATTTCATCAACAAGCCAATCAGCGATGCAGCCTTGAGCGTTGCTTTGCGCCGCGCCAAGGAAAAGATCTGGATACGGAAAAAACTTGAAGAGTACACCAACAATCTGGAAGGTTTGATCAGAGACACCACCGAGGAATTAGAAAAACGTCACGAGCTGGAGCACAATCTTATCCAGACCTCAATGGATGGAATTATCGCCAATGATCGCAAGGGCAACCTGATAATTTTCAACGAGGGCGCAGAACGTATTCACGGCTACACTCGTGAGGAAGCCCTGAGCAGCATACATGTGACCCAACTCTACCCCGAAGGAGTTGCCAGGGAGATCAAGAAGATGATCTATGGGCCCGAGTTCGGCGGCCCTGGAAGATTGATTAACTATGAGACGAAAGTTCTTACCAAGGGAGGTAAAACTCGTCCCATCTTGCTTTCAGCAACCTTGCTTTACGAAGCAGGTCAAGAGGTGGCCACTGTGGGTTACTTCAAGGACATGCGTGAAGTAAAGCGGTTAGAGCAAGAGCTCATAACACGCTATGAGTTTGAACACAATCTTGTCCAGACCTCAATGGATGGAATTATCGCCAACGACCCCAAGGGCAAGATCATAATTTTCAACGAGGGGGCAGAACGCATCTACGGTTACACCGCCGAAGAAGCTCTCTCAGGGATGAGTGTTACCCAACTTTATCCCAAGGGTGAGGCCAAGAGGATCAAGAAACTAACTTATAGCGATGACTACGGCGGCTCTGGTAGGCTGGTAGACTATGAAGCAGAGGCTCTGACCAAAAAAGGCGAGTTGGTCCCAATTTTACTCTCTGCAAGCCTGCTATATGAGGAGGGGAGGGAGGTAGCCATGGTTGGCTACTTCAAGGACATGCGCCAGGTCAAGCGATTAGAGTCTGAGCTCATCGAGAGCGAACGAATGGCCGCCATGGGCCGAGCCACTGCAGGCATTGCCCACGGAGTTAAAAACATCCTCCACGGCATGAAGCTGGGCGCATTTATGGTGGACAAGGGGTTGGAAAAAGATAAAGCTGACTTGCTCCGTAAAGGGTGGAATCTGGTTGGCAAGAATATTAATCGCATCTCGCGCATGACTCTGGATATGTTGAGTTATGCTCGCAGCAACCCACCAGTAAGGCGCAAGTGTTCGTTAAATGATATTGTCAATGAAGTCTGCGAGTTAATGGAGGAAAAAGCTAAAGAGCGACGAATTCAGCTGATCAGGGACCTGGATCCTTCAGTGCCTTTGGTTAAGGTAGATGCGGAGGGTATTCATTCCTGCCTGTTGAACCTGGTGACCAATGCCATAGAGGCCTTTCCAGAAACAAGCAGTGGTGGCCAAATTGCCGTGTCCAGTCGATACGAAGCGAAGGCTGGAGTTATTTTGCAGGTCAAAGACACCGGGCGAGGCATGACCAAAGAACTACAGAAGCAGGTTTTCGAGCATCTTTACAGTACCAAGGGGGCTAGAGGAACAGGTTTGGGGCTGCCCATCACCCAAAAAATAGTTCGCGAGCATGGTGGCACCATTCAACTGGAGTCCGAGCCCAACAAGGGTTCTTGCTTCACCATACGCCTACCGAAGTAATACATTTCTCATTTTACATTCATAACGGCATAAGGCGCATGGCAGGGCGCAAGGAACTATGCCCCCTGCCACCTGCCAATACTCACTTTTTCTTAGGTACAGCGAAGGTTCTGCCAATCACCCTTTCGGCAGCCGCTACTTGATCGTCCGGAATGACACACAAAGAGGATGTAATGGTAGTGGCGATACTGAAAACCTTGATCCCAGCTTGGTCCAGCGCTCCAAAAAGCAAACCGGACGTACCGGGACGAATGTCAAAGTGAGCTCCCAAGACTCTAACCACCGCTACTGAGGGCTGCAGTTCCAGCGCCTGAGCCTGCATTCTATCTGTAACCTCCTTTAATTCGGGTTCCAAGAGGGCGAAACCGTCTTTGGCAATACAGATGATCAAGTCGCGGTTAAAATCCCCGGAGCAGCCTTCGAGGAGAAATTTTACTGAGACGTTGTGGCGTTCCAGTAGATCAAAAAGTGGCCTAGTGGCCCCTGGACGAGTAGGGATACGAAGGAAATGAAGCTGGATTAAATCTCGCAGAACTTTTAGGGGAAAGATTTCTAAAGTCTCGGTGACTCCCACGGTCGTTCCTCTTGAGGAAAGAAGGTTCCTCAGTAAACCTTTCCCGATCGCTCGCTAGCGGTTTACGGTAACTCAAAGGCATCTCCCAGACAGGCGACCGCCTTTTCCACATCCTCTGAATGAAGGACGCATGATATCACCGAACTGGCATTGTTGATAGAAAGTATGTGTATACCATTCATTCTCAGGGTGGTGACCAGTCGTTCTGCTATCCTGGGACGTTCTTTATGTGGATAAATAGATATAACCTTAACCCGCTGGTGATACATAAAATCCCTAATATTCAGGGACTTTTCATTAGTATCCAGCAAATCCACTGCCGTATTGAGGAATGCAGCATCGACGCAAAGGCAAAGGGTGGTATTTCCAGCGGAGTCATTATACTTGTTGATAAAACGTATATTGATGGAGTGTGTGCCCAAAAGCTTAAGTACGGCAGCTGAAGGATCATTATTTCCTCCCGGCATAAGTAAGGTAAGGGAAGCCAGATCCGGGCTCTGGAGAATACCGGTTATTCTTATCCTCTCTAGTCGTGGAGCGCCTATGCGGCGCATTATTTCAATGGTCTTACTTTGCTTATCCATGAGTAATTTCCCTGAGGGAATGAGAGGAAAAAGGGGCCAGCCAGGTATCACTGGACTATTAAGCGTTGGTCATTTGCAATTAATCATTTATTATTGAGTCCTTAAGAATGGTTTTCATTTTACCGTGGCAGCGAATGGCACTAGTGAATGATAGATGAAGAAGCCTAAAATGACCAGGACATTTCGCATTCACCATCCCATCACTCGAATCCATCAGACTGCTCATGATGGGCCGGCTCAAAGAGCACGAGGGCACAAATATGGGAAGTCGCCACCTTGGCCAGCTTTTTCCTTTGTCCATTGCCATTCCCGTGATAGGGACAGTTTAAACCGACTCCCTCGGAGTCTGGATTATTTACTTTCACCATTTTTCTCCCACAGGAAGAAGACGATCATATAATTTATCGTACAATGAAAAAAGACAAATGAGAAACGAAGAATTAATAGGCTCTACCTATACTACCCGCCTTTGGGCAATGACACTAGCGCTTGCAGTGGGTGCTTTATTGATGGCTGCCAAGTTCGTGGCTTACTTTATCACGGGATCAGCAGCGATTCTTTCCGACGCCTTTGAGTCTATCATCAATGTGGTTGCCAGTGGCTTTGCCCTCTACAGTATCTATTTGAGCCATCAACCTCCTGATAAAAGTCATCCTTACGGCCACGGGAAGATAGAATACTTTGCAGTGGGTTTCGAGGGTGCTCTCATCATCCTGGCGGCTGGGGCGATCCTCTACAAAGCAGTCCCCGCTTTTTTCCAAGTAAGAACCATAGCCAAGCTGGACTTAGGTATTGTTCTAGTGATGGGAGCATCAGCGGTAAATCTGGCAATGGGAATTTTTCTTATCCGCACCGGACGGAGGACCAGGTCCGCTCCTCTGGCAGCGGACGGCAAACACCTTATCACCGATGTCTACACAAGTGTGGGGGTCATAATAGGCTTGATTTTAGTTAGGATGACTGGTTGGCTCTGGTGGGATCCCTTGGCCGCTTGTGCTGTCGCTGTCAATATACTCGTTACCGGTTGGAACTTAGTTAATCAGTCTTTCGATAGACTAATGGATAAGGCCGATCCAGAGCTACTTGAAAAAATTGTAGAGATTCTAAACCAACACCGACATCCGGACTGGATTGATATTCATCAACTGCGGACTCGGTATTACGGAAACAAAGTTCACGTAGATTTCCACCTTGTTGTCCCAAGAAGTCTTGGTCTTCTCGAAGCACACCTGGAGGCTAAAGACATAGAGGAGAAGCTTCTGAGTTCATTAGCGGAAGTAGAAGAGGTGATTGTCCACGTGGATCCCTGTGAGGACCCTTTGTGCGAATGGTGTCTGCGAGATAAGTGCCAGGATCGAAGCAAAGAGGTTGTTGGTACGATCGAACCCTGGCGGGTGGAAAAAGTGGTGATGAAATGGCAGTATCCGGGGGAATAAACTGCAGGTTATAGGTGATTGGTAACGGGTAAGAGGTATTCCATAACCAATTACCAATGGTCCATACCCTATGGAGGGACGATTTGACCAAATCGCTCTTAATTTTAAGCCCCTTGCCTTAGTGAATGAGAAATAAGAAATGACAACGGCGCGGTTGGTTTATGCAAATGAATCAGGTCAGACGTTTGACCATCCTTATTTGGAGATGGCTGGATCCAGTGGCGGCCGGTGGAAACAAGTTGAGGACGATATTCTCATCCCCTTGCCCCCGGGTAGCGAACTCTTTCTTCTTCCTCACCGGATCCCCGTGGGTTACGACCGCAAAAAAAAACGATTCGTCAAGGTAGGAGAGGATCTTCACAACCCCCAAAACAAACCACAGGCAGTGGCTGCCTTTATGGCCCCTGCATACACGCAAATACTCAGTGCTGCCTATCACAGTAGGCAAAAGGCCCCTATTCTACCACTATTTAGCTACACTGCTGTGGGCTGGCAGGAGGGCCAGTTCGTAGTGGCTGGCGTCCGTATAGATCCTTCAGTGCGCCAAGATATCGACCAGTTTGATCTTGAAAGGCTCGAAAGGAGGGCCAAAAGGGCCCTTGGCCTTCAAGGTCACAACCGGCTCATCCAACACCTTGGTACCTGTGCACTTACTTATGGCTGCCCGGCAGCCAAAAATTACTTTCTAGGCCGTTGGGAGGCGCCCCTTCCTACATCGCCCCAGTGCAATGCTTCCTGCCTCGGCTGTATCAGTCTACAGGAGGGCGGCCAGATATGTGCTTCACAAGAGCGTATTTCCTTTGTTCCGAGCCCTGATGAGATAGCCGAGGTGGCGGTGAGTCATTTGCAGGAGGCTGAAGAGCCTTTAGTGAGTTTCGGCCAGGGATGCGAAGGTGAACCACTACTGCAAGGGAAAACCTTAAAGGAAGCGGTTAGGCTCATCCGAGGTCAGGTTGGAGCCGGCACCATTAATTTGAACACCAACGGCAGCCTGCCGCAAACCATTGCTGAACTTCGAGATAACGGTCTAGACAGTATTCGGGTAAGTCTGAACAGTGCCAGGGAAGTCTACTACCATGCCTATTACAGGCCAAGGGGTTACAGTTATTCTGATGTCAGAGGTTCCATCCGAGCTATGAAGAGTAAGGGCGGTTTTGTATCCATAAACCTTTTAACCCTGCCTGGCCTCACGGACGAGGAAGGGGAAGTAGAGGCTATAATTCGACTCATCGATGAAACGGGCATCGACCTGATTCAAATGCGGAATCTCAATATCGACCCTGAATGGTATTTGCGGGAAATTGGTTATCACTCGGCAGGCCGGAGTATTGGTATCCTTGAGATGATGAAGCGGATTCACGCATCTCACCCCCAAGTAGATTTCGGTTACTTCAATCCATGTCTTAATACAGGCAAGTAGAGATCTATCTGTGGATTGTAGATTTAGAATTATAGATTTTAGATTGAGGCAGTTTGGCATGCAAACTCAAGAGTTCCTCCATTTTGCAATCTGCAATCTTGAATCACCTCTTGGTGTTGTCCAGAAATGAAGGGAGATACTCAAGATTGACGTTGTGCATAGCGGACAGAATGTTTCCTCGGATTTTGCGGTTTTTTCGATAGAGGCCCTGAAGGATCTCCCTGATTTCTTGACGTTTGCCGGTGTTTTTAGAAGGGCAGGGATTGACGGTGAGGGGAAAGCCCAGGCTCTGGTGAAATCGGCGAATTGTTGCCGAATCAAGAAGAGACAAAGGCCGGATGACTGTTATTTCACCGCCGAAAAAAGGCTGCCGAGGGAGCATGGTAGATAGCTGGGAGCCGTAGAAAATATTTAAAAAGAAAGTCTCAATGAGATCATCGAGATTGTGACCGAAGGCGATTTTATTGCAGTTCAGTCTTCCGGCCTCTTTGAAAAGTGCGGTACGGCGGAGCCGAGAACATAGAAAGCAGGGATTTTCACTGTTTTCCTCGCTGTGCGCTCTGGGGCCAAACTTACTATCAATTATCCGGTGAGGGACCCTTAAGGACTCTACCCATTCCTGCACGGAAGAATAGCCCTTGTCCTCGAAGCCTAGGTCCACGTGGACAGCAAAGAGCTCGTAGGCAATGGGAATTCGATTCAGTCGATTGTGCAGGAGCCACAAAAGAGATGTGCTGTCCACACCGCCACTTAAGGCCACAAGAATGCGGTCCTCTGGCTCTATTAGGCCATAGCGTTCATCAGCCTTGCCGAGCAGGCGGCGGACCTTCTTTTCAACAAAGGGTGTTTTAGGACGGCAGTGCTGGGACATAAAGAACAAAATCCAGACTAGCTGTAAAAGGTGATACTAAATAGAGATCTAATATTCTTTAAGGGTTATTTGTTTTCAATGGTTTTTGCTACCCGCTGCCATCAACTTCGCTCTTGACTTATTGTTAGGATTGCTGAGGCTCGGAGAGCCAGATTGCAGACTAAGGATTATTTCACAAGATGGAATGTCAGGCAAACATTTAAGCTTTAGCAGCTATCCGGAATGGAAGGAGGATGAGTGCATGAGAGAAATAATTGCCACAGAAGAGGCACCCAAGGCTGTCGGTCCATACTCGCAGGCTATACGATTCGCGAATCTGGTATTTGTCTCTGGACAAATCCCTATGGTCCCAGAGAGCGGCCAACTTGTAAGGGGAGACATAGAGGATCAGGCCAGGCAGGTTCTTGAAAATCTGAAGGCCATAGTTGAAGCAAGTGGAATGGGGTTAGAAAACGTACTGAAATGCACCTGCTTTTTACAAAACATGGAGCATTTCGCCAGGTTCAATGAAGTTTATGCTACCTATTTTGCAGATTTTCTCCCAGCCAGGGAAACCGTGGAAGTGTCTCGACTGCCAAAGGATGTCTTGGTCGAAATCTCGGCAATTTGTGGGAAATAGTTCGATCTCGGAAGATAATGCGGGCTGAGCGCTAAGCATTAGGTGCAGTCTTAGCGAGACGGGCGAGACGGGTAAGACAACATCTGTTGTCCAGAATATTCATGCTATTGTCTTTCGTCTCGCTCGACATCCCGACCTCACGTCTCGCCATATAGACATTTGAAAACAAAAAAGCGGCAACAGTTTCTTTTGTCACCGCTTCAAACAATAGGCTGCAAAAAGTGATCAGAGAAGATTCTCAGGTCTGCTTCTCAAAATCATCTTTACCAGCACCGCAAATGGGACAATTCCAGTCTTCAGGGAGATCTTCAAAGGAGGTTCCAGCGGGAATACCCCCTTCGTCGTCACCTACCGCCGGATCATACACGTAACCGCAAACTTGGCAGACCCACTTGTCCATAGCATCCTCCTTTCCCACTTAATCTTGAGGCTAATTACCCCGGGGAATCCATGCAAAAATTAATGATTTGAACACCGAATTTTACAATCTCGACACTTTACAATTTTTATGTATGATCCGCAACCACCATTTCTCATTTATCATTCCTCATTTAACATTTAACATTTAAAACTATAGTCTGATAAATTAATTATTCCAGATGGGCTAATGAGCAATGAGAGACGACAGGGTAATGAATCGGCAAGAATCCATAGTCATCGATGGAAGTTACGGTGAGGGTGGTGGTCAGATCCTTCGCACCTCTTTGTCATTGGCTAGTATCACAGGTAAAGCTCTCAAACTAGTGAACATCCGAGAGGGACGCAAGAAGCCAGGTTTGCGGCCCCAACATCTCACGGCGGTTCAGGCTTGCGCATCTGTGTGTGGGGCTAAACTTGAAGATGCCGAGCTGGGTGCAAGAAAACTCACTTTTGTCCCCGGAGCCATTGCCCCGGGTTCCTATGAGTTTCATATAGGCACAGCCGGCGCCGCTACCCTGGTGCTGCAAACTATTTTACCACTCTTGTCCATGGCAAAGGGAGAGTCTAGCCTTCTGGTAAGTGGTGGGACCCATGTCCCCTGGAGTCCTCCATACCATCATTTTGCTCAGGTACTCCTTCCGACCATAAACCAGCTTGGCTTCAGGTGCAAAGCTCAAATCAAACATTGGGGTTGGTATCCGAAGGGAGGTGGGGTAATAGAGGCCAGGGTAAAACCTTACAGCCCTCTGGGATGGTTAAATTTAGATCAACCTTTCCACTTGAAAAGTCTTAGCGGAATTTCAGCCAGTAGCCGGCTACCAGAACACATAAGAGTCCGGCAAAAAAAACAGGTGGAGGCTCGTTTGGATAAAGCTGGTATCCAAGGGGAAATCGAACTGCTTGATGTAGATGCTAGGAATCCGGGGACGCTGTTATTTCTCTGCCTTCAAGGCAAGGATTCATTAGCCGGTTTTTCTTCCCTGGGAGCACGGGGTAAAAGAGCTGAACTGGTGGCGGACGAGGCTGCTGACGATCTCTTTGTTTTCCTTGAGACTGGAGCTGCACTTGACCATTACCTAGCGGACCAGCTTCTCGTTTACTTGGCTAATGCGCCGGGAAAGCACAAATTCACTACATCTAAGGTTACCCAACATTTGCTAACCAACGCCTGGGTTATAGAGAAGTTTCTGCCTGTAAAGTTTGAAATAGATGGAGGCCTTGGCGATCCTGGCAGAGTGGTCAAGAGAGACGTTTAACATTAGACCTAGCGTGTTATATATTTATTTTGCCCCATGCCCTATGCTCCATGCTCTATGCTGAAAATGAAAAATGACTGATGATAAATTTTGTGATAGTCTGAAGCGATTTCCCGCGGCATCTGCTTCCCTTCATTTCCAACACTAAATTCGGTGCTCATTTTCCCCAATAGTGGGAAGTCTACATCTACCCCATTCGGGTGCGGAGGCGGCATGGAACAGCAAATCATGTTCGAGAAAATCCTGGTGGCCAATCGCGGTGAGATTGCGGTGCGAATCATGCGGTCGGCACAAGAGCTAGACATCAAAACGGTAGCTATCTACGAGGAGACGGACAAAGACGCTTTCCACATAACCCAGGGAGATGAAGCGATCTGCGTTGGACCAGGTCCCCGGAAGGATTACCTCAACATTGAGGGTATTATCGAAGCAGCAAGAAACACCGGGGCTCAGGCCATCCATCCCGGTTATGGTTTTCTGGCAGAGAATCCTGATTTTTCCAAAGCTTGCACTGATGCTGGTTTAGTTTTTATCGGCCCGCCGCCCGAGGTTATCAGCAACCTGGGAAGCAAAGTAATAGCCCGCCAAATAGCGATAGATGCGGATATACCGGTTATTCCAGCAACAAAGAATCTTTCGTCAGGGGGACAGGGCGAAGAGGAGGCTATCACCTTCGCCGCTGAGCAAGGCTACCCCGTAATGATAAAAGCAGTGTCAGGGGGTGGGGGTCGGGGAATTCGCAGGGTGGAAGACAAAAAAGGACTGTTGGACGGCCTCAAGAGGTCCCGCTCAGAGGCCATGATGTCTTTTGGAAACGATGAAGTTTATCTTGAGAAATGCTTGCAACGCCCCCAACATGTGGAGGTGCAGATTTTGGCGGACCAGC
>JAJDNT010000214.1 GCA_022340515.1 Deltaproteobacteria bacterium | reverse complement strand
TATTAGAAAAGAACTGGACTGTAGTCCCTGTAAAAAATATCCACACTATCAGTATAATGGCTCTAGTTATGATTGTATTTTTTCTGATGACAGATATGGGCAGTGTTTGCAAATGATTCAAGTCAAAGATGTTTTACAAATTATCGAAAATAAGTATGGTAAAATAATTAAAATGACCAACTAAAATTAAAAGAAACCCTTGCGATATCTTTTAAAATTCATACCTATCCTCCTTTTGATTTTGGCAGCTGTATATTTACTGCCATTTTTATCAAAGTTTGATTTAGACAAATTATTTTTGGTTACACCATTATCACTATTTATGGTAGGTATCCTTTTTGTTATAATTAATTTTTTGAATGTTCTTTATTTTCACCTTATTATACACGACATTTCTTCTACCCCTTTTTCCTATAAACTCCTGCCCGTGCTTCTGGCTTCCTACACCATGAACTTTACTGGGCCTCTGAAACTAAGTATGCCCACCAGAGTATTGTTGTTCAAGCTTGTCCTGGGCATCCCTTACGGGGGGGGCGTGGCTGTGGTCATGCTGACCACCGCGCTCGATGTGGCAGTCGTAGCTGTGCTCGTATTGACGATGGCTGCATGGGTATTTGTTGCCCCTTTGGCGGGCTTGCTTCTTGGTGCGGGAATAGTTCTTGTTTTGCTCGGTCTAGTGGCGATCTTCAAGAGACTGCCATACAGGGTTATTCAACGTCCGGAGTGGTTACGCAGCTTTCTGCTTGACACGGCCAGGCTGTCTCCAACAACCTTTCTGTATGTCCTTGGCATCTCCGCTGCCAAATCCTTGCTGACTGCCCTGGCGGGTTGGTTTATCCTGACGGACCTAGGGACGACCTGCAAGCTGCCTCAGTTCGCCTTAGCTTATTTCGCTTCACATTTGGCAGGAGTTGTATCCCTTATTCCTTGGGGTATAGGCATAAAAGATGCGTCACTTGCCGAGTTGTTGAGCCGCTTTGGAACTTCGGTCGCCACCAGTGTGACCTTTGTAGCGTTGGACAGGATTATCTGGTTATTGATTCCTGTAGTTATCGGACTATTGGCTGGGTGGCAGCTTGGCGTAGGCGCATTGATAAGATCAGCCAATGAAGAAATGAGAACATGATCAATAACGACACAAAAAGATCAACCTCTAACAAGTATATTAATCTTTCTCCCGTCAGAAAAGTCCATTTTTGCTCAGTCGCCGCCATATTCCTTTTGACTTTAACAATATATGCCAATTCACTCAATAATGAATTCACCAACTGGGATGATCCTGGACTTATTTTAGAAAATATCTCTATTAGATCGCTGAGTATTGAAAATATCTTAAATATCTTTACTCCTCAAGCAGGTCAGAGTTACCAACCTGTGCGCGTCCTGAGTTATGCCATTGATTATTACTTTTGGCAACTAGATCCCGTTGGTTATCACCTGGAAAACATTTTGCTGCACGTTCTAGCTGCAGTAATTCTCTACCTTCTTCTTGCCAATGTATTGAACCACATACGTGGGCATAATTTCAGAGACTCAAATCGTTCTTTTGCCCTCTTCGCCGCTTTGCTTTTCGCCGCCCATCCGGTCAATGTCGAAGCGGTTGCCTGGATAGCAGCGAGAAAATATGTGCTCTTGGCTGTCTTCTATTTTCTTTCTTTCTATCTATACGTAAGGAGTTCGGTCGAGGCAGGGCACAGCATCCTGATCTATTTATTGTCTGTATTAACCTGTATCTTGGCTCTGCTATCAAGTCCATTTGCTGTAACCCTGCCTGGTTTATTGATCTTGTATGACTACTGTCGTTACCGCGACATTTTCCCATGGCAAAACATCAAAAAACGGCTAATTTACTATACCCCTTATATTTTGCTGAGCCTCACGCAATTTATTATTCTAGTAAATGTTCTATCTAGTGGCCCTGATCCAACAGTCAAACGACATTATTTAGATAATCACTTTTATACTCTTTTAACTATGTTAAGGGTGCTGTACGATTATATAAAAAACCTTCTCTTTCCATTCTGGCTTAACAATAGATATGTCGACTACATATCTCTGTCATTTTTTGAATATAAAATAATCATTTCGTTTTGCGTTATTATTTTTATAGTCCTTCTATTATTTCTCCAGATAAAAAAGGGAGAAAAGTTACCATTGTTCTGTATCGGTTGGTTTTTTATAACCTGGTTTCCTGTATCCAATATCATTCCTATATCGACAACCATGGCCGATCGTTACCTTTATTTGCCGGCGGTAGGATTATTTTTCGGTTTTTCATTGCTGGTGCAAAAAGTTTCGGCAAGGTTTTTCGGCAAATCCTCCACAGCTGTAATGATAACTGCTGTTGTTCTAATACTTTCCCTTTCCTTTCTTACTATCCAAAGAAATAAGGTTTGGGCAAACAGTCTATCCCTTTGGGAGGATAGCCTACGGAAGGCGCCCAATAGTCCAATTGCCCATAAGAATCTGGCAGATGCTTTGGACGATCAGGGAAGGAGGGATGAGGCTATTGACCATTACTTGGAAGCTTTACGGATCAAGCCCGATTATGCCGAGGCTCACAACAATTTTGGTCTTGTTCTGGCCGCCCAGGGGAAATATGAACAAGCGATTAACCATTATCACCAGGCACTTAGCCTAAAGCAGGGATATTCCTCGGCACACAACAATTTGGCAATTGCCCTTCTACAGATGGGAAAAGTGGAGGAAGCCGCCAGTCATTTTCGTGCTGCAGTGCGGTTGAAGCCTGATTGGGCTGAGGCGCACAGTAACCTGGGAAACGTTCTATTTACCCAGGGAAGGTTTAATGAGGCGGGTAATCAATATATGGAGGCTCTGCGGATCAAGCCGAACCAGGCAGATATACATCACAATCTGGCAGTCGCCCTATCCCGTCAGGGCAAAATAGAAGAAGCAATTGAGCATTACACTGAGGTGGTGCGGCTCCTGCCTAATTCTGCGGTTGCCCACAATGACCTGGGTTTCGCCCTGGCCAGGAGGGGAAACCTCGAAGGGGCAATCAAAGAATATGGGAAGGCTTTAGAGATCCGGCCGGATTACGCCGAAGCCCACAATAATATGGGAGTAGCTTTCGCCGGTCTGGGAATGCTCGAAAAAGCAATAGTACATTTCTCAGAGGCAGTGAGGCTGAAACCAAACTATGGGCAAGCACGTCATAACCTGGAACTCGCCCTGGAGGAGGCAAGCCAGCCTTCTGACGAGTCAGCAGTGAGGCCGGGCAGCCCGTAAGGATTTCAGCCAGACTCAAGCCCCTCCCTAGCCCCATTACCGCTACCAGAGTTCCAACATACCAAAGCCATCCTACTGACAGATATTGCTAGCGCCGCCCCATTGGGATAACCCCAATGGATCTCACCAGTTTATCTCCCTTGTCCATTCGTTCTAGTTTTGTTCCTGACCTTTCATCTGCTCGAGTTCGAATTTCAACCAGGCCACTTCTTGAGTTAAGCGCTTGTTTCGGTCGAAAAGCTGGCTGATGGCAAGGGTAAAATGTAAGACAATGGCCAGCAGAAAGAGAAAGGCCACCATGAATAGGGTAGTCAAATGGTGCAGCCGGACGAAGCGAGAAATGAGATTGAGCGAGTCCGGCCAGATGCCGAAAATAAAGATACTCAGAGCGGTCAACAACCAGATGATGGCATAATGCTCTTTCAAGCGATTCTGTCTGATGAGCTCGATGATGATTCCAACCAGGGCAAAACAGAGGATACCTATGATGACTCGCAGATGCGTGGCGATTTCCATCATTTTCCATTCCTCCTTTTGATAACAGCCACCAAAACGGCCAGAGTTACTTTCATCATGTAATATAAGCCGACTTTGGCCGATATGGAGGACTTACCCTCCTGGCGATAGTTCATCTCCACCGGTACCTCGACAAACCTCATCCCGTTCCGATGCAAGGTAATCAACGCCTCCACTTCGGGATAGTCGTGAGGATAAGTCTCGGTGAGAAGAACGATGGCCTTACGGCCGCAAGCTCTGAAACCTGAGGTAGTATCATATACCCTCTTGCCCACAATTAAACTGACCAAGAAAGCAAAAATCTTTATACCCACTGCCCGGAAGAATGGTGGTCGGTAATTGGTCGACTGGACAAAACGGGAACCGATAGCCATGTCCACACCATTTTCCAACGCTGCCAGCAGACGGGGAATCTCACTTGCCGGGTGCTGACCGTCGCCATCTACTTGAACGGCAAAATGGTAGCCTTTTTGTTTGGCAAAAAGAAAGCCGCTTTGTACTGCAGTGCCGATACCCATGTTATAGGGAAGGCTCATAACCATGGCACCGCTTTCTCTTGCCCGCCTAGCTGTTCTGTCGGTAGAACCGTCGTCGACTACCAGGATATCTGCTTGTGGAACGTTTTTGCCGATGTGTTCTACCACTCGGGCGATTGAGCCGTCTTCATTGTAAGCAGGCACAATAATTAAGGTTTTTTTCGACAATGTTTGATCCATAGCTAGAGTTAAATTCTCATCTTTTAGCTATTAGCCGCCCTTATCAGCGATTAACCACATGCTTGTCAGCTGGACTTCTTAAAGCCACGGCGAAAAATGCCCATGCATAAGCCAGCAGTCCGGGCAAAACCTCGCAAGAAAGTTACGCCAGCAAAAGGAAAGGCGCCAATCCTTCCTTCCCCCAGCCACCAGCTAATTGGCCAGGACAAATGGATGAACATATAAGCTCCGAGTAAAATCATTAGCGGCCAACTGGAGCCCATAATGCCAAAGACGGCAAATATTGCAAAAGCCAAAATCCCCAGCACAAAAAACGGCTCCAACCTGTCTCGCAACCTGGTGTAATCATCCCCCCGGATCATACCAGGGTGGTCCTGGTAGAGCTTAGCCCGCCAGAATCCGTGACGGTATTGCTCCTGCAAGTATTGCCAGACTCTCTCTGGATGATAGTGAGCGACCTTTGCCTGAGGCCGGAAAGCTATGCGCCAATCCTTTTTGATGATCTTGTAAGCAAGATCATTGTCCTCACCGCTGGCTTGACGATATTCTGGATCAAATCCCCCGGTTGCTTGCAGCACATAACGAGGAATCGCCACGTTGTAGGAGCCAAAAGCCCGGACAAAGGGGGGCATCCGCTTGTGTCTCTCCACTATTTCCTGATGCACCCATTGGGCCAACCATGAACTGGGGTTGGCAATTTCATAGCTCCCCGCCACTGCACCAACCTGCCCGTCAGTGAACCCGGCCAGCAAATTTTCCAACCAACCCGCCGTTGGAACACAGTCTGAATCAGTAAAACAAATGACCTGGCCTGTGGCAGATTTCCAGCCTTGATTACGGGCTGCCGCAGGGCCTGCGTTTTCTTGCCTTATAACCTTAGCCCCGGCGGCTTCGGCAAACTTTGCAGTATCATCATCAGAGCCGTCATCAACCACAATGACTTCAACTTCCAATGACTCTCTTGCTTGGGCAAGACTTTGACTCACGGCTTGAGCAATGGTGCGCTCAGCATTGTATGCGGGGATGACCACGCTGACTTTCATCTGCATTTACCTGCTGCAATGAACAAGAACTTCAACCTCTTTTTTTCACCGGATCGGCAAATTTTTCTTCAATCGGAGGACACAATTCAGTAGTAGCAAGAATGTTGCCAAAGGATCCAATAAATGAACCCGGATGGAGTCTATAGCATAACTGCCTTAAAAGCACTATTGTTGGATACACAGTTGGTGTTCATCCCATGGACGATTTGTAGATCTCTCCAATTCCGGGTATATAGGTAGTTGTGCATGACTCTTGCACGGTTGATAAAAGAATGTCAATGGGATGGTCTGATGAACCATGAATATCGGTCTTAGTATCGAACATCTGCATGGGAAAAAAACTGGCGTTGGCCAGTATGGTTTCAACCTCGCCCTAAATCTAGCCAAAATTGATAACAATAACAGGTACTTCCTTTTTAGCCCCTCCCCACTCCAAAAAGGTGATCTGGATAGATTGTCCGCCTATCCCCACATCAAAGTCTTAGACCAGAATGTTTTAGAGAGCTACATCTCTAATGATGTCATACTGATTCCTTTGTGGTTGCACCTATACCTCCCCCATCTCTGCAAAAAAACTGGGGTGGACCTATTTCTAAACACAGGCAGTATTTGGCCTCTTCTTCCATTCAGACTGGCAAAACGCCAACTGGTATTCATTCACGATGTGATTCCACTGCTATTTCCAGAGTGCTACTACAAACACACACGCTATTATTATCGTTTAAGCAGAGCAATTCATTTGAACACCTACGACGAAATCCTGGTGAACTCTGAGACCACAAAGAGAGACCTTGTTTATCACCTCGGAGTTAATCAGAAGCGGATTTATGTAACTCCACTGGGAAGAGATGATCGTTTCATGAGGATAGATGACCTATCCAAGAATCAAAGGGTAAGAAAAAAATACGGTCTCCCCGAATCCTACCTTCTCTTCACTGGGACCCTCGAGCCGAGAAAGAACATTACCGGGCTACTTGAAGCATACGGAAATGCTAGAGCTCGAGAGAGCCTAAAACTTGTTATAACGGGGAAAAAGGGTTGGCTATATAAGGAGATATTCGAAACCGTCAAGCAATTGAATCTCACTGACAGGGTGGTGTTCACCGGCTTCGCCGACGACGATGATCTCCCCTCCATCTATTCCATGGCCAAAGTCTTTGTCTACCCCTCCCTGTATGAGGGTTTTGGGCTCCCGGTGCTCGAAGCAATGGCGTGCGGTGTGCCCGTAATAACTTCCCATATGAGTTCACTTCGCGAAGTGACTGGCGAGGCGGCCATCCTGGTGGACCCCCAGAATGTCGAGGCCTTGGCAAAGAGCATCGATGATATAGTATTTAGCACCAAGGAGAACTACGAGCGGCTCTCCAGGGCATCAGTGGCACGGGCTGCAAAGTTCACCTGGGAAAAAACAGCCCAACAAACTCTGGCCGTGCTATTCGGCTGAATAGCATCTACCCCATGGTCACAGCAAACAAGAAACTCTTGGCTTTTTTTTTGCATAAATTATGCGAGTATAACTCACGATAGACACTGCAGAGGCACAATTGAATAACCTTAAACTTCTATAAGTCACCATACAGCTTAGCATAAGAAATGAGCGCTACTTTATCTATATATTTATCCTTATCGCTATTCCTCGCTGCTGTTTTTTTATACAGAAGGACCGAATTTTCCCTAAAGAATATAATTTTTTATGCCATGGTGCTTATCTCTGTTATTTGTTACATAATCTATGGGATATCAGACTACTTTACAGGAAAAGGCATAGATGAGTCTGTACTTTTTTATCTTAAATATGGACTAACTGGGGCTGGATTTTCAGAATATACGGAACTTATTGTAAAATCTGCTGCAGCTATTATTCTCAGTTCAGTTGTATTAGTGTGGCTACTTGTAAGAAGAGTTAAAACTAATTCCCATTGGATATTCAAGAAAAACATATCATTTCTAATTCTAGTGCTATCTTTAGTTGCAAACCCGGCAATGTCTGATGTTTATAGTCTCATCTCATACAACTATGGTAATGCCATTACTAAAAAATATTACACAAAACAAAATATCACAAATTCAGACACACTTGATTTTAAAAAATTTTACCTAAAACCATCTATAACGAAAATAACTAATAAAACGAAAAATTTAGTTTTCATTTATGCTGAGAGTTTGGAGCGGACATATTTTAATGAAACCATTTTTCCCGGGCTGATAACTGGGCTCCGTGAACTTGAAGCAAAAAGTACCTATTTTACCAATATAAGAGAAGCTGCTGGAACTGGATGGACCATTGGAGGCATGGTAGCCAGTCAATGTGGTATTCCTTTATTTGCCCCGGCCGATGGCAACTCAATGGCAGGTATGGATGTTTTTCTCCCTTCAGCAACCTGTCTTGGCGACCTATTGCACGATGAAGGCTATAAGCTCATCTATTATGGCGGCGCTGATCTTGCTTTTGCGGGAAAAGGCAAATTCTATTCCACCCACAAATTTGATCAAATTGCTGGCAGGGACGAACTATTGCCCTTCCTTCTTGATAAATCATACATGTCTGGCTGGGGGCTTTATGATGATTCATTATTTGATTTAGCTTACAAGCGTTTTGTGGAAATGTCAGAACTGGATGAGAATTTTGCTCTTTTTCTGTTAACCCTAGATACCCACCATCCGGATGGCCATCCCTCAAAAAGTTGTCAAGGGATAATATACAAAGACGGCTCAAACCCCATGCTTAATGCAGTAGCTTGTTCCGACTATTTGATTACCCAGTTTGTTAAAACAATCATGCAGTCTCCCTATGGCAAAAAAACAGTGGTCGTAGTCCTTTCAGACCACCTTGCTTTAAGAAATGCAGCCTATGATCTTCTGAGTAA
>JAJDNT010000194.1 GCA_022340515.1 Deltaproteobacteria bacterium | reverse complement strand
TGGAATTTCATAGAACTCATCACTCCAGAACTCCAGAATAAAACCGTTTCCAGCTATCGACCCCGTCGCGGCAGTCGTGGTTGGAACTACAAAGTTCAGACGAACTAAAAAGAAAAGGAGGATTAGTAATGGCAGAACAGTTGGAAGTTTACAAATGCGACGTTTGTGGCAACATTGTTGAGGTACTCCATGGCGGTGCTGGTGAGTTGGTCTGCTGCGGGCAGCCCATGAAGCTATTTGTTGAGAACACTGTGGATGCGGCCAAAGAGAAGCACGTTCCGGCAGTCGAGAAGACCGCAGAGGGCTTCAAGGTGAAAGTGGGTAGTGTACCCCACCCCATGGAGGAGAAGCATTATATTGAATGGGTTGAGGTTATTGCCGGAGGCAAAACCTATCGCCAATTCCTGAAACCCGGAGAAAAGCCCGAAGCCACTTTTTGCATTGATGCTGACCAGGTCACAGCCAGGGAGTACTGCAATATCCACGGCTTATGGAAAGCTTAGAGGATCATTGAGAAAACTGAGGAGAGTTGAGTTGACAGCTGATGCCTCTCCCCCCGACGGGGGGAGAGGAGATTTTTTTCTGGCATCAAATAAGATCAATTCTTATCTTTACCGGTTAAGATAGTCTTATTTGGCGAAAGTGAGCCACTGATGAGTTTTGAGTTTAATGCCGACGAAATCCTGGCCATGGCGGAGCAGATAGAACGAAATGGTGCCCGTTTTTATCGACGGGCAGCGGGCCTGGTAAAAGATCCCGCGGTTAGCAGGTTACTAGAGGAGCTAGCTGTCTGGGAAGACGGTCATCAAAAAGCCTTCGCTTCCATGCGTCACATTTTAAAGGAAAGAGAGAGCCAGCCTACCACTTTCGATCCAGAGGATGAGACTTTACTCTATTTACGCGCCATGGCAGATGGGCATGTATTTGATGTCAGGATAGATCCAACTGACAAGTTAACTGGCAATGAGTCAGCACGAGACATCTTGCAGATGGCAATCGGGCAGGAAAAGGACTCCATTGTTTTTTATCTTGGTATAAGAGATATGGTTTCCGAGGTCATGGGCAAAGAAAAAATAGATGAAATCATTAGAGAAGAGATGCATCACATCGGTTTTTTGAACAAAGAGATCGTGGCTCTGGGGAGCACTTCCCAACTGGCCGGCTGAGAGATCAACAAATGATAAGAACAGACATTAATGTGCTCATTGGTGGGGAGGCAGGACAAGGGCTTGTTACCCTTGGGGGGATCCTCGCAAAGAGCTTGGTCAGAGCCGGCTACTTGATCGTTGTCACCCAGAGCTACCATTCGCGCATTCGGGGTGGTCACAACACCTACGCCATCAGGGCGAGTGGGGAAAAGATAGTTGCCCCTCGGGAAGAAATAGATTTACTAATTGCTCTCAATGCGGAAACCGTTGCTCTGCACAATAGAGAGCTTGGCGCTGGCGGACTCATTATCGTGGATGAGGCCTTTAAGACAATCAATGACAACTGTCTTCAGGTCCCCTATGCGGAGCTGGGGGAGCAACAGTTTTCCAATGTGGTAGCCCTCGGGGTAGTCAGCCAGATAGTAGGGTTGGAATTAGAAGTGGTTGACAGGGCCCTGGATGATGCATTTGGCAAAAAAGCCCCTGAGCTAGCCGAAAAGAATATGCAAATTTTGAACGAATCTTACAGATGGTGCAGCCAGCAAGGGCTAAATTTTTCGAAACTGGCTCCCGCCTCGGACCTCCGTAGACGACTGTTGATGAATGGCAATGAGGCCATTGCCATGGGAGCCCTCTCAGCCGGAGTCAAATTCTGCTCTTTCTATCCTATGACGCCGGCCACATCGATTGCTCTCAATCTCGCCGCTCAGGCCAGCAGCATGGATTTGGTGGTAGAGCAGGCAGAGGATGAGATAGCCGCTATAAATATGGCTATTGGTGCATCCTTTGCCGGGGCACCCAGCATAGTTCCCACCTCGGGTGGGGGTTTTGCTCTAATGACCGAGGGTGTGAGTCTGGCTGGGATGACGGAAACGCCGCTGGTGATTGTGGTGGCCCAGAGACCGGGGCCGGCAACCGGTTTGCCCACCAGAACAGAGCAAGCTGATTTAGACTTCGTCTTGCACTCGGGCCATGGTGAATTTCCGCGGGCCATCTTCAGTCCCGGGACAGTGGAAGAGTGCTTTTGGTTGACAAGGAAAGCATTTGAAGTGGCGGCAAAGTCGCAAGGACCGGTGTTTATTCTCACTGATCAGTTTCTCGCTGACTCAGCTCGGGCAGTAGAGCCCTTTGATCTTGAAAGCTTAGCAAGGGTTGAAGCTGGCATTTTAGAGGATGCTTCTGATTTGCCTTACTTCCGTTACAACATTTATGAAAGCGGGGTTTCGCCCCGACTACTGCCTGGTATGAGCAGACATTTGGTTGTGGCGGGCAGTGATGAGCATCCGGTTGATGGCCACCTCACCGAAGATCTGAGGGTGCGCAAATTCATGGTTGAGAAGCGGCTTAGAAAGGAGGAGGAGATCATTGCTGAGGTCGTTCCTCCTGAGATTCGAGGAGACGAAAAGCCTGATCTTCTTCTGGTCACTTGGGGGTCAACCAAAGGATCGATTCTAGAGGCTGCCGCGAAGTTGCGCAGTGATTCCATCCGAGTTGGAACCCTTCATTTCTCCCAGGTTTGGCCCCTCGTCCCTCATCAGTTTCTGGGAGTACTCCGGGGCGCCGGAGAAGTGGTGTGCGTGGAGGGTAATGCCTTTGGACAGCTGGCCCGTCTCATTCGCAGAGAGACCGGTTTTGATGTTCATCGGCGGGTGCTTCGCTATGATGGTCTGCCCATTACACCGGAGTTTATAATTAGGGAATTAGGGAGGTCATAATGATAAGGGCAGGAAATCTGCGATCCGATGTGGGATATGGGATATGAGATGCTTTCCAAAGCCGAGTGTCTTCATCCCACATCCCAAATCTCACATCTTGAGAGGGAAATTTTGAGGAAGTAATATGGCAAGCATAGAAGATTACGGACAATTCGAAACGGCCTGGTGCCCTGGTTGCGGCAACCACTCCATTTTGGAGGCCCTAAAGAGGGGCCTGGTTGATAGTGGGCTAGAGCCCCATCAAATCTTGCTTGTCTCCGGAATCGGACAGGCCGCCAAGACGGTTCACTACCTAAAAGCCAACGTTTTCAACGGGCTCCATGGACGGGCTGTACCGGTGGCTAGTGGGGCTAAACTTGCCAATCAAGATTTGAAAGTTATCGTTGAAAGTGGGGATGGTTGCAACTATGGAGAGGGAGGCAACCATTTTCTCGCTGCCATAAGACGCAATATTGATCTGACCATGATAGTTCACGACAATCAGGTCTATGGTCTGACCAAAGGCCAGGCCAGCCCCACCACTCAAGAAGGTTTTGTCACCAAAGCACAACCTCAGGGAGTGGCCTCTGTGCCTTTCAATCCCATTGCTGTCGCAGTGGCCATGCAGGCCAGTTTCGTGGCCCGAGGTTTCTCGGGAATGGTTGATCACCTAGCTGGACTGATCAAAGAGGGTCTGGCCCACGAAGGGTTTGCCCTTATTGATGTGCTGCAACCCTGTGTTTCTTTTAATAAAGTCAACACCTTCGCTTGGTACAAACAGCGTTGTTATAATTTGCCCGAGGAATACGATCCCAGTGACTGGCAGGCTGCAATGGAGATAGCCATGGAGTGGGGAGATAAAATCCCCCTAGGAGTGATCTATCGAAACCAGAGGCCCACCTTTGAGTCTCGGCACACTGTGTTAAAGCAAGGTGCTTTGGTTGACAGGAAGACGGATCTGAAGAAGCTAGAGAAGATTCTGGATAAATTTAGTTAAGCTGAGAGACTCTTTGGGGAAGGGTGAAAGGATCTCGAAAATGGCTAAAGTTAAGACATTCGCTACAGAGTTGAAAATATTCCACACAATAAAAGAACTCTATGACCTGGACCAACAGGTAAATGACTTCATAAAGGAAAATAACATCAATAAAATAATCTCCGTTAGCGACACCTGCACCACAGACGATAAAGGTGCAACCATAGGGATTATCAGAGTAGTAGCTTACGAATAGCCCCTTCTAGCAGTCGGCTATACCACTTAATAAACTGGGAGCACTGCGAGGAAGAGTTTTTTTGAGAGGTAAAATCTGAAAACAGGGAGGTTCAGATGAGCAAAGCGTTTAAGGCCATTAAGGTAACCGATAATGTCTATTGGGTAGGAGCGATTGATTGGGGAATCCGTGATTTCCATGGCTATCTCACTTCACGGGGAACCACATACAATGCCTTTCTAGTAATGGCAGACAAA
>JAJDNT010000168.1 GCA_022340515.1 Deltaproteobacteria bacterium | reverse complement strand
AGAATAGTGTCCATTGACCCCAGCCTTTATTCCTGGTGGCCAAGCTCCTAAAGTGTCTACAGAGCCTGAGATTGACGAGGAGAAGAGCGCTTTTTCGAGCACCGAAAAGGGAGTGAACCGTGGAAACCTATGAAGTAGGTCTGGTTCCCGGGCCCATTTCCGTACCGTCAGAGTTGAGAGCGATTTTCCAAATCGACTATGGCAGTTCGGATTTAGAAGCGGAATTTTTTACTCTGTACGAGAAATGCGAGTCTTACCTGGGAGAAATCCTGGCTACCAGAAATCGTGTGGCAATCCAGAGTGGTGAGGGAATGTTGGCCCTCTGGAGTGGGCTCAAGAGTGTCCTCCGCCCAGGAGATAAAGTACTGGCAGTGGCAAACGGCGTTTTTGGCTACGGCCTCGGTGATATGGCTCGCCAGTTAGGAATGGAGGTGGAGGTAGTTGGCTTTGGATATGACGATGTTCCAGAACCGCAGCAAGTGCGTGAGGTGGCACTAACTTTTGGCCCTCGGCTGGTAACTGCTGTCCACTGTGAGACCCCTAGCGGCACTCTTGCCCCGCTTAAAGAGATAGGCGAAATTTGCCGGGAGATAGAAGCCCTTTTTTACGTCGATTTTGTCTCGAGTGGCGGCGGGGTGGAGGTGCGAGTGGACGACTGGTTTATCGATCTTGGATTATTAGGAAGTCAGAAAGTGCTCAGCCTGCCCCCAGATCTAGCGATAGTAACGGTGAGCGAACGTGCCTGGTCGGCTGTAGAGGAAATTGGCTATTTTGGGTATGACGCACTGGCCCCGTGGCGCGGAGGGATTGATGATCAACGCTTACCTTACACCCATAACTGGCACGCCATGGCCGGGTTGCACTTAGCCACCAAGATGATCTTGCAAGAGGGTTTGTCAGCTGTTTTCAGCCGCCATGCCAGGGTGGCAGCCTACTGTCGCAGTAGGCTTAAGGAAATGGGCGTTGAGCTTTTTCCGCTGAAGGAAGAATTCTGTTCACCTACGGTAACAGCAGCCAAGGTTCCTGAAGCATGGTCCTGGCCGGACTTGGACAAGGCCCTCCGAGAGAGAAGGATGGTAGTTGGTGGGAGCTATGGTCCTCTGGCAGGCAAGGTGTTTCGCCTTGGTCACATGGGCAACCAGGCAAGGCAGGAACTGGTGGAAAAGGGAATGAATATTCTGCAGGAAGTTCTCGGACGAGGTAACTAGTCGGTTTGATTGAAGTTTATGGCGTGATTCGTTCTGGCGCTGCAAATCCGTTAGAAAGTCAAGTTAGATGTGAGATGTGAGTAAAGCAGAGGGCATAGAGCATGGAGCATAGGGAAGAAAATTGGAATTTCGAAGTGAGAATTTTGTCTGAGCTGTCATTGGGGCACTATGCTGCACTGTCATTCGTTTTAAGAGGAAATGGTCAGAATCAAGATTTAGGTTTAAGCTTTTGTGCTTCTCTTCCCTGATCGGCCTGCGGCGGAAAACCTGAAACCTTGAGATCTGGTTCTTGAGATAAGAGATGTAGGATGTGTGATACCAAATCCCAATAAAAGGATTGAATCTCAGATCCCATATCCCACAGCGGTGAAGGCTTATGGCGCGGACAGATTATAATGGACTGAAGCAGTATCTTGGATTGATACTGCTTTGTGTCCTTCTCTACATCCCGGGGTTAACCACATTGCCACCAGTGGACCGGGATGAGGCTAGGTTCGCTCAGGCCACTCGCCAGATGCTGGAAAGCAGGGATTTCATTCGCATCCGTTTTCAAGAAAAGCCTCGCCATAAAAAACCAATCGGTATCCATTGGCTGCAAGCTATAACTGTCGCGGCGACTGGTTCGCCTAACCAAATTTGGCCCTATAGAATTCCCTCCGTACTGGGGGCGCTAGTGGCGGTAATGCTCACCTTTGTCTTTGGCAAAAATCTGTTTGATCGACAGACAGGTCTTTTTGGTGCGATTATAACTGCAAGTTCTCTTCTTTTGGTGGTGGAGGCGCATCAGGCAACCACCGACGCAGCCTTGCTCGCCACGGTGGTGGCAGCGCAGGGATCCCTGGGAACTCTGTATGTCCGGAAGCGCCATGGCGAGACCGTTGGCCTGGGGATCCCCATTACATTCTGGGCTGCTCAAGGCATCGGTATATTGTTAAAAGGACCGATACTACCCCTGGTGAGTTTACTTACTATCCTTACTCTCTTAGTTGTTGATAAGAGGGCATCCTACCTCAGAGGCTTACGGGTGAAACTAGGAATTCCCTTGGTAGCGCTAATAGTCTGTCCCTGGGCAATTGCCGTCACTATGGCCACTGGCGGCACTTTTTTTGGAGATGCTCTTCGTTCGGACCTATTGCCAAAACTGATCACCGGCCATGAATCACACGGCTTTCCACCGGGCTACTATTTGCTGGTGGTTGCCTTGACCTTTTGGCCGGGATCACTATTCCTTTGGCCGGCATTGCGCCAAGCTATAAAGCAGCGATCGCAGATAGGAGAAAGGTTTTGTCTAGCATGGATAATTCCGCTATGGTTAACATTCGAACTAATTCCCACCAAGCTTCCCCATTACATCTTACCCCTGTTCCCTCCGTTGTCTTTGGTCACAGCCCGCCTTATTCTCAAAACTTCAACCGCAAGCTGGGACCTTTCTCGTTGGTCCCTAGCAAGAGTTGGATTTGTCCTTTGGCTATTAGTCAGTGTAGCTTTGGCTGGGGCGATTGTGGCATTGCCGATTTACCTCAATGGCCGCTTCGAAATGGTCACGCTCTGGCCTGCCGGTGCAGCGGTTCTCTTGCTGACTTTGCCCACTTGGAAAGTTTTTCATGGACGTTTGGTTGAGGCAGCAATTGGCGCCATACTCTTGGAGACTCTAATCCTTGCCCCGACGCTGCATGTTATTATGCCAGGTGCAAATGGGCTGTGGCTGAGTCGCAGCGTAGCAAGGGCGGTTGAGCAATACAGGGGATCAGCCAGAGACCCGGCACCGATCATTGCAGCCGCCGGCTATCATGAGCCTAGTTTGGTGTTTCTCTGCGGGACTGGGACAAAATTGGTGGGTGTCGGTGAGGCTGCTTTGCACCTTCGGCAAAATCCCAAGGGTTTGGCCCTGATTAGAGAAAAGCTAGACGTTGCATTCCATAAGGCACTTACTGGACCTAGTGGCTCAGTCGAGCTATTAGAGAAGATACAGGGGGTTAACTACACTAAGGGTAAGCGGATGACATTGAATCTCTATGGAAATGTGCCGTAGCTAATTGTCTATCCTGGGCTTGAACATGAGCATGGATACTCGCCAACAAAATTCTACCAACAGGAGCAAAAAATTAATATTAATTTCTTTTCCTATTGTAGTGTTATTTTGTATTATCGGCTATTTTTTCTTTGATTTAATTGTAGCTAAATACTGCGCTTCAATTTTTAAAGATACCAAAATTAGGAGTATTTTAAAAGATGTCTCAAAGCTGGGAATAGCGACATTTTACCTGATTTTTGCGGCTTTATGTTTTATGTTTTTTAGATTTATCAAGAAAAAAAGAGTTTGGTCAAATAGAGCTTTATTAGTATTTCTGTCTATATCAATTTCTGGTATTTTAGTGCTAATAATTAAATACATTTTTGGAAGATATCGCCCAAAGATGTTTTTAAATGAGCAATTATATGGCTTTCAATTTTTTGAATTAAAAGGTAAGTTCACTTCTTTTCCCTCTGGTCATGCAAGCACAATCGTTGCCTTGATGTTAGTTTGCTATTTTATCAGTCCCAAATATAGAGTGATTTATTTTGCCATCGCTTTCGTGATTGTTATTAGTAGGGTGCTTGTTTGTCATCATTATCTAACTGACGTAGTTTTTGGTTCTTATGTGGCAGTAGTTACAACTGTTTATCTAAAACATATTCTGGAAAAGAATGGGCTGGCGATTCAGGAATAGCAGGTAATTCTTTTATCCCGGATATTACATGAATTACCTGCTGCGTTCACAGATATGTCTGTCCTTCCTGGCGGCCTCGGGTGTCGGCCCCTGCGACGTACCATTCAGGTACACCTCGCAACCAACACCCTGCGGTTGCCAGGTGGCCCGCCCGCCTCGCCTGAGCGAGCAGGCTCGCGATGGCGGGCAGGCACGCCCATCTTTGTGGTCTCGCGACAGCAATTCGTGAAATATCCGGGATAGGCCAAAGGGTTGGTTAAATTTTTGATTAGGACCGAGCAATGGCGATGGATCTTTCAGTGGTTGTCCCGGTGAGGGACGAAGAAGCAAATATAGTTCCCCTGATAAACGAGATATGTTCGTCTCTAAACGGTCTTCTAGAGTACGAGATTATTTACGTTGATGACGGGAGTTCTGACAAGACCTGGGAACGCCTTGTCGAACTGAGTGAAAAGCTATCTCAGCTGAGGATTGTCAAGCACCGGGAAAGTTTTGGTCAGAGCACTGCTATTCACACCGGGGTCAAAGCGGCGGAGTCTCCTTTAATTGCCACTCTCGACGGGGATGGACAGAATGACCCGGCAGATATACCCCGGTTGCTGGAGGTTTTCAATTCAGCAGAGACTGCGGTTGGTTTACAGCTGGTAATCGGCCACCGGCGAAAACGGCAGGACAGCTTGGTGAAGCGGGCCTCAGCTCGGGTGGCCAACAAGGTAAGAGGTTATCTTCTTAAAGACCGCACCCCGGATACGGGGTGCGGCCTCAAACTTTTTCCCCGGGATACATTTTTGCAGTTACCTTTTTTCGATCACATGCATCGCTTTCTTCCAGCACTGATTCTACGCAGCGGCGGAGCCGTGGTCTCTGTGGCAGTCAACCATCGACCCCGCAAGCACGGGCAAAGCCATTATGGTGTCTGGGATCGGCTCTGGGTAGGACTCGGCGACCTCGTGGGGGTGATGTGGCTACGACGGCGGAGCAAGACGGCTGACGTCGAGGAGGTAAGAAACTTTGAGAGCTGATTACCTTTGGTTTATCATAGGTTTTATTGGGCAGGCAGTCTTTGGCACGAGATTCCTGGTTCAATGGATTTACAGTGAGAAGTACGGCCGCAGCTTGATTCCCATTGCCTTCTGGTACTTGAGCCTAGCCGGTGGAGTCATACTATTCAGCTATGCCGTTCACCGGCGAGATCCGGTGTTTATACTGGGCCAGTGTACCGGGGTTTTTATCTACGCCCGAAATCTCCATTTTATTTATCGAGAACGCAGGCAAAAGGCCAATGCTGGGTAAGGAGTATGGGGCATAGAGCATGGAGCATAGGGCATAGAGGATGGGGAAAATCCGAAATCCACAATATACCCATTGCCCTCTGTCGTCTGTCCTCTGTTCTCTGACTTCTGACCCTGCCTACCAGTAAGGATATCTGTAACGATAAGGGTACCGGTACCATGGATGTATCCAAGGATCATAATAAGGGTAATAAGGCCCCACATAGTTATCCTCCTTGGACCAAAGATGGATCTCCTTTGCCTCAATGACCGGATATCGATAAGTAAGATGTCCTAATTCTCTCTCCTTACTTCCCATGACCTTGCCGCCAACAGTAATCCTGCGCTCTTTGCTGTAAACCACTGGATCCAAGAATTCCATGCTCCATACCAGAAATCGTCCTTTGGACAAGTCTGATGACTCAGGCCTGTTCAGGGAATCCAGTGGTGCTTGCAACACAGTAAGCCAGGACCCCTCTGGTTCATTCACTGTCTCCAGGATGTACCCACCAAAAATTACAACCCTGCCCTTATAGTTATCAACTCTCTCCAGGAGTGCTTCAAAGGGAACTGGTTCTCCAGCCTCTTGCCGCAACTGCTTGGAGATGGCAGGTGTACAACCACTGAATCCAACTAGAGTGAAGAACAGCAAGAAGTATGCTGCGAATGAGATTGCAGGTCGACCCATATATTTACCCCATCCAAATCATTTTTTCCTCTTAATAAAATAATTATAACACGATCCCCCCAGCAAGCAGCAGGCAACTGGCAGCTAGCAGTAAGATATAGTTCAAAGTTCCAGATTCCAGGTTCCAAGTTCTTCGACTGATCTGAGGCGCATTTTCAAACTTGAAACTTTAAACTTTAGACTTTGAACTTGGCCCTATGCCTAATACACGCTGATTTGACTCTCCTGCCTAAGATGGCTAGTTTTCTACCTGAAAGTCACAGTAATCAAATAGAATTTAACCCCATCAATGGGCAAAAGTAGGAGGGAATAATGTTCACACTTCCTGATCTAACATATGATTTCAATGCACTTGAGCCTTACATCGACGCTAAAACCATGGAGATACACCATGGCAAGCATCATCAAGCATATATTGACAACTTGAACAAGGCCTTGGAGAAAGCTCCCGCCCTGCAAGGAAAAACTATTGAGGAAATCGTTGCTGACCTCAACAGTGCTCCTGAGGAGATACGCACCGCCTTCCGTAATCACGGTGGTGGTCACTACAATCACTCTTTATTTTGGAAAGTAATGACTGGCAATGGTGGTGGTCAGCCAGAGGGCGAGCTCTTGGAGAGAATCAACTCATCTTTTGGCATTTTTGATGGATTCAAAGACAGGTTTGCTCAAGCTGCACTTACCCGTTTTGGCAGCGGCTGGGGGTGGCTGACCCCAAAGTAGCTAAGTCAGTGAGGTTGCGGTTTGCATCAGACACACATCAATAAAACGACAACCCATTGCATATAGACCACCAGGCTCGTCGTGCCTTAGTATGCGAGACCAGATTATTTCAGCCTCAATTTCCAGAGGAGCACAGCCCGCAGGTTGGACAGTTATACGAACGCATTCGCCAGGAAGTAATCTCTGAGAAGAGCAGAGGAATACTCCATTGTCACTTACATTTCTAATTAAGCCATGGAAAGAACGTGAAGACCTGTGAATCCTGGCTGTCAAATTACATTCGGTTCTTGGCTGGTGGCGTCTTTCTTGTTCTAATGGAAGGTTCATAGAGCGTCCCTAATTCTCATTACCCCACGAGGAGCTTCAGCACAAAATGTGGGGAGTATCTTGAAGTAACCTGAGTTTAGCTTAAAATATGTTGTCAAAACTTGCCGCAGACTCATACAAAGAAAGTCGAGAAAGCAGTCCCATCTTTTGTCTGTTACAATTTGATAATGTTCACATTTGAGGGTTACTTTATTTGGCCTTGCGGAACCCGTAGGCTGCTGTGTTAATAAATCAGCCACCTCCTCCACCATCTCCTCCGCTGCTATTGTTAGAGGTCTGGCTAGCACAATTAATGCAGACTTCGTTAGAATATTCGCTCTCACTGTCCTCAAGATTGTAAACAGTAACTGCGAAGTAGTAGGCCTCACTATCTTCGAGGTCTGCGATTGTGACACTGGTCCAGTTCCCAACGTCCAATGTCACATCGTAATCTCTACTGGAAGTGCCTTGGTACACTTTATAGCCCGCAATATCCCCCGAACTGGCTTGCCATTCTAAGGTAACTTGAGCTGAATGCACTGCTCGAACGGGGTAAACCAAACTGAGGAGGAAGGCCGCGACAAAGATAATA
>JAJDNT010000158.1 GCA_022340515.1 Deltaproteobacteria bacterium | reverse complement strand
TCATTTGCCTTCGGCCTCACTACACTGCGCTGTCATTTGTTGTAAGAGGTAGGAGTCAGAATCCAGATCCAGAATTCCTAAATTTAGCCACTTTAGGCATTTTAGCTCATTTTAGACATTTAGGACTGGGGTTTGCGGAATTAGGGAATTCGTCGATTTGTCAAATGGTCAAATCATTGACAACGTTGAAGTCGTTCAAATCGAAAATAGGGATGAACCCTTTTTCACCCGTCCGCCGTGCAAAGAGAAAAGAAGTACTTGTGCAGAGCCAACGACTCGGAGAGTTCGGGATGGAAGGTAGTGATAAGGTGTTGGCGGTATTGTAGAGCCACTGGTTTATCTTCATGCTTCGCAAGTACCGCGACCTCGTCTTCCCATTCCACCACTTGCGGTGCCCGGATAAAAACGCCCTCTTGCGGTAAAGACGGCCTCCCGGGGAGGTTCAGGGCAAACACTGCTATGAAACTCTCGTTTTGGCGGCCGTAAGCATTGCGACGCACACGGATGGGCACGAACCCAAAGCTCTCCTGTGACGGGTTTTCCACCTTCTTAGCCATCAGGATAGAGCCGGCGCACACCCCCCAGACAGGTTGTCTTTTCGTAAAAGCCAGAATAGGCTCCCGTAGATTATTTTCATGAATGAGCTTCAGAAAGGTTGTGCTTTCACCGCCGGGGATGATTAATCCTTGACAGGTTCGAAGTTCCTCGGCGGTACGGACGCTAACCGTTTCTACTCCTATGGTGCGCAGCTTGTGGTGGTGGAGTTCCACCGCTCCCTGCAGTGCCAGAATGCCGATGGGCACGATTACCACCCCCTCACGGCAAGACGTTGCTCTTCTGCCAACTCGCCCACGGACTGGCCAGACATGGCTGAGCCTAGTCCGGTGGAGACCTTGAGCAGCTCGGACGGCTTGTCGTAGTAGGTTACCGCCTTTACGATCGCCTTGGCCCTTTTGGCGGGGTCTCCGGACTTAAAGATACCTGAACCTACAAATACCGATTCAGCCCCCATTTGCATGACCATTGCGGCATCCGCCGGGGTGGCGATGCCGCCTGCGGTGAATTTGGGAACTGGCAGTTTGCCGTGATCATGGACGTAGCGCACCAGCTCATAGGGTGCCTGAAGACGCTTGGCCTCGGCCATCAATTCCATCTGGTCCAACTGAGTGAGCATCGCCATATCTCGGTTAATGGCGCGCAAGTGGCGCACTGCCTCAATGATGTCGCCTGTACCGGCTTCACCCTTGGTGCGTATCAAAGCGGCGCCCTCACCGATCCGGCGCAAGGCTTCACCCAAATTGATAGCACCACAGACGAAGGGAATCTTAAAGTCGAACTTGTACACGTGATTTTCAGGATCGGCAGGGGTGAGAACCTCGCTCTCGTCAAGAAAATCCACCCCCAACTCCTGGAGGATCTGGGCCTCAGCAAAGTGGCCGATGCGGACCTTCGCCATTACAGGTATGGAAACAGCCTTCATGATGCGATCGATCATCTCCGGATCAGACATGCGGGCCACACCACCATCACGGCGGATGTCCGCAGGTACACGCTCCAGAGCCATTACCGCACAGGCGCCGGCATCTTCCGCGATCTTGGCCTGTTCTGCATCGACCACATCCATGATAACTCCACCCTTCAGCATCTCGGCTAGTCCTACCTTCAGCCGGAAGCTCTCGCTCATCCAGTAGTTCTCTTGTTCCATGAATTCCTCCTGTCATAACCATGTCCTGATCAGAGGACATGTGATGATGATCTGCAAACGCAGAGCGCTATATATTCTCAATACACCTATTTTAACTCTTTCGAAACCTCAAATGTTATTTGTACCACGAAAAGGGGGAGGAACTTGAGTTTAGATTTAAGATTGAGGATAGAGGGAATTCAGGAATTAAGGAATTAAGAGAAGGCGCAGGGTCAAGTTCAAGGTTTAAAGTTCAAAGTTTGAAAATTCTCCTGAGATTAGTCAGAAACTTGGAACTTGGGACTTGGAACTTGGAACCTTATAGAGCTGGTCGCTGAGTGCTGAAAGCTGATGGCTAATTTCAATTAGGTTTCGAAGCCGATTTTCTTTGGTGGTTTTTCAGGTGGAGACATTAGTTGGTGGATAGCTTCAAAGATAACCTGAATTTGTTCATCATGTTCGCCCAAACGAGCTTCAAGCTCCTTGAGCTTGCGGGCCAACCGTCTATGCGTAGCCAAAATCTCGCGTAGCCTAACAAACGCCCGCACCACAAAGATGCTGGCTTCTATGGCCTGTTGGGTATTGAGTACACTAACTGCCATGATGGCCCCATGTTCAGTGAAAGCAAGGGGTAGAGCAGGCGAAAATTTGAGGTTCGATAGGTGGTCACAATTTGCAACCACCTCGGATTTTTCCTCAGCAGTTAGTTGAAATAAAAAATCTTCAGGAAACCGGTCACTATTGCGTCTCACTTGTTGGTTAAGCCGTTTGGTGCTCACACCATAAAGCCTCGCGAGGTCTGTGTCTAAAATCACCTTGTGACCTCGGATAGTCAAGATGATTCTCTCCACATTTTCCAGCTGAACGCTCGGTACCATCGCTTTCTTGTCTCCCATGGTACTCCTCTCTCTAGAATATTTTCCCCCTCCCCTTTATCCCCTCCCGCCAGGGGAGGGGAAATTAAGGATAACTTGAGATCACAAATTGTGATTTCAAGTTGGCAAACTATTGATACCTAAACACAAAGGTGAGTGTGCTTGGTTAGGTATTATTCCGTGTGATATTCTCTTCTGCCTTCGGCAACCATTGGTTTGGTTTTATGTGGTTTGAGCAGAATTTCCACTTTTAGAGATCCCCCAAGTGCCTCAACCACACGGCGAAGCATACTAAGAGAGTGCCCCTGATAGGAAGGCGATTCTAGACGGCTGATCTGCTGCTGTGAGGTGCCAATCTTGCCAGCAAGTTGCTTTTGCGAGAGCCCACGAGCCTTGCGCAGAGCAGCTAGCTGGATTGCGACTTCCCAGGCTTCACCAGCCTGCTCGAACCTTTTTTTAAATTCGGAATCCTGCAGCTGTTCATCCAAAAAAATATCGAAATTGGTCTTATTTTTCATTTTGTCTGTCTCGTCTCCCAGTGTAATTTCCCCTGAAGCGCTATTTTGCGCTCATGACCTGGTATTTTACCTGCTCTCTTTAGAATTCCATGGACCAATATGATACGTTTGCCTTGAGCAAAGAAGTAGAAAATACGCGTATTCAGCCTACCTACATGACGTAACTCATAAAGACCGTCACCGATTGGTTTTGAGAAAGGCGGCCGGTGATATGCACGCAATTTCAATTTGTTCAAACCGGCAAGAATAACAGCGAAGTCATCAGGTGCAGTATCGTTGAGGGCCTCCAAGAAATCCTGCACTGGACATCGCCCCTTCTAACTTTTGTAAAATTCGATTCTAAACCTCATGCCATTTTACATCAATATTGATGTTCTCGCAAGGATACCTGAGATTTAAAGTTGACCTATGTCGGATGATTTTTAACTAGACAAGTTTTACCGGGCGGGGTGCGCCTTTTCCTTAAAGTATCCTTGTGAGGATTAGGTGTCAAGCATTCGCATAGCGAATGCGGCGAGACGGGAGGGCGGAAGCCAACTAGGCACTAGGCACCTTTCGATTGCGAATTTCGAATTTTGAATTGCGGATTTCGGAATTTTTAGCTGACCGCTGATTGCTGACGGCTGAAAGCTTATATTAAACTGGCAAAACCGGCCAAACAGAAAAAGGGCAAAAGACAGAGGGCGGTATAGTGTGCGTCAATCTTTTTCTGCGACTGTTGACCATGGACCTCCTTTCATCCAGTAGAAGTTGAAATCTAGGCCGCGGCCGGCGGCATTTAGTGGAGGAATGAGAAATACTCTTAGTTCATCTACGACCTGCGGAAGCTCGACTGGTATCCTCTCCAAACCACTGCGCTTGAGAAAGGCCTTCCACTGAATGCCTTTTCCAGTATCCATGGCGAATTCATCGCTGAGTGCGGAAGGAATTGACTCGGGAATCTCGGTGTGCCGTCGATCAAAGGTTACTCTTATGGCCTCAGCAAGAGTTGGTCCTTCAAATCTGAACTCCCTCGAGATCATACTCACGTCGTAGAAATCCTTCATGCGAGTGTTCAGCATGCCCAAAACAATCATGGCTTGAAGTTTCTCCGCAACGACCGTTTCAACCGGATAGGCCAAGATTAGTGGCTCCGGCAAATCCAGAAGCGTTGGATAGGTAATCTGCCTTGCCTCTGGAGTCACCGCATCGCCGAAACCTATATCGACTTGGACATTAATACGAGCTTTGCCCAGATTGGCGATTAGCCTTATACGCTGGCCCTGATACACGTGAAATTCAAGGATCTCAGTCGCCTGAATGCTTGCGGGATCAAACTGAAGACCATCAGGCTCAGCTTCGACCTGACAGATTTCATCGAACACAGTAATCAAATGCTCTGGGGAAAAATCGCCCTGCCCTGCAAAGTCGAGAGCCCTGGTCGGCCGATGCGATCGATCCATCCAGACATTCAAAAGCATGGCTCCTTTGAGGATGAACTCCCTTGAATGTTTTGACAGTGACAATCTATAGAGGAGTCTTTCTGCCGCGTACCAAGTAAGAATTAGCTGGAAATCCTCCCCCCTCTCTCGGCTCAAGTCGTAAAGTCTCCGCCGAATCGAAGCGGTGGCAATGCTTGCCGGCTGTTCTTTTGTCACAGTAATGCCTCCAGATAAGGCTTCATCACCTTTGCAACCCGGCAGACTTTTGCGTAGTGCCACAGTTCGTCGTGGGTACATTTTCTCTGGCTACGAGAATCGCGAAGAGCCTCTATGGCAACATCAAGGCCAATTTTGTTCCTGTATTTGAAGCAATCCGCCACGGTCTTGGCGGGGTTGTACACTTTCACCATAATTCCTTCAATCTGATGTTCCTCAATGCCTTCGGTCAAAGCCCTTCCGGAAAAACGCACGATACGCAGTGGTGGATAAGGAATGCGGGGATGGGCCGCCCTTCGATCCAGGGCCATCCATATCTCATGGGGCGCCTGTGTCCCTATTCCATGAAACTGCAGTGCCGTAAGAAGGCACACTACCCCGTGTGGGGTCCATTTTGCTGCCTGCACGAGAGCGTGATGCTCTGTGACGTCTGTATCAGCTGCCACATAGAGTCCGCGACCCGTTCGTATGACCAGTCCTTGTTGGTGAAGCCGACGAAGGTACTCAGGATGTATACCCCTTGAAGTAAGATCACTGACCCGCAAGACGCCCATTTCCCGAGCTAGCTGCAGCACCTGCTCTCTCTTTGTCGAGGTTTTTTTCATGTGTAAAACTATATATTTTTATATAAAAATATCAAGCTTTTTACACATTATATTCTACAATTTAAAATAATTGGTTGATTATCGGTTGTCCGTGGTCCGTTGCGAATAAGGCATGGAGCATGGGGCATAGAGTAAAGCGAGACGAGCGAGACGGGAGGTCGGGCGAGACGAGGGAAGAAAGTTGGAGGTTGGAGGACCGCTTCGCTCGAGGTTTGAGGCAGAGGACAGAGGGCAGCAGGCAGCTGGGTCAAGTTCCAAGTTTGAAAATTCGCCTGAGATTAGCCAGAAACTTGGAACTCGGAACTTGGAACCTCATGGAACTGGCTCCCATCTTTTTTCTCAGATCACAAATGAACTCTGGCCTGAAATAAAATAACCGTTTATATTTTCTGCAGCTAGGTTTATAAAATTCCACAGGGATTATATAGGGCAAAACTACCAGGGCGAGGAATAGGCATGGCAACAGCAAAACAAGTTAAGGCCAGGAAGCCGACAGGCGAGAAGAGCCGCACCGGCCTGAAGGTAGAGACTCTAAAGCGCGCTTTCGAAGAGAACCTCTTTTACACTCAGTTCAGAACTGCCATGGCCGCAACACCCAACGACCGCTACATGGCTTTGGCTTATACCTTGCGCGATCGCCTGGCACACCGCTGGATCAACACTGTCGAAGGCGCTTTAAAAGAAGACGTCAAGCTCGTCTCCTATCTATCGGCAGAATTTCTCCTGGGACCTCACCTGGGGAACAATCTTATCAACCTTGGCATTTATGACAGCGCCCGCCAGGCGGTAGAAGAAGCTGGGTTTGATCTCACAGAGCTCATCGACCAGGAGGAGGAGCCCGGCCTGGGGAATGGTGGTTTGGGGAGACTGGCCGCCTGTTATCTTGACTCGCTAGCTACCCTGGAAATACCTGCTATTGGATACGGCATTCGCTATGAGTTCGGCATCTTTGATCAGGAAATCCGCAGCGGCTGGCAGGTAGAAATCACCGACAAGTGGCTGCGCTTTGGCAACCCCTGGGAGATCCCCCGATCAGAGATTACTTTTGATGTCAACTTTGGCGGCTACACGGAAGACTATTACGACTCGGAAGGCCGCGCCAGGGTCCGCTGGTATCCCCATAGAGATGTCAAGGGCGTCGCCTATGATACGCCCATTTTGGGATACAGGGTAAACACCTGCAACACCTTGCGGTTGTGGAAGGCAGAGGCGTGTGAATCTTTCGACTTTCAGGCTTTCAACCTGGGCAATTACTACGGTGCCGTGGACGAGAAGGTCTATTCCGAAAACATCACCAAGGTCCTCTATCCCAATGATGAACCGGTTGCGGGCAAGCAACTGCGGTTGGAGCAGCAATACTTCTTTGTCTCCTGTTCCCTTCAGGATCTGATCCGGATGCACCTTCTCAGAGGTAAAAGCCTCGATACCTTCCATGAAAAGAATGCGGTGCAACTCAATGATACTCACCCATCCATCGCCATAGCCGAACTGATGCGGCTTCTGGTGGACGAGCACGAGATGGATTGGGAAAAGGCCTGGGAGGTGACCCGGAACTCCTTTGCCTACACCAACCACACCTTGTTGCCGGAAGCCCTGGAGAAGTGGCCCTTGCCTCTGTTTCGCAGCGTTCTGCCAAGGCACCTGGAGATCATCTACGAAATCAATCGACGTTTTCTCAATGAAGTTCGAGTGAGATATCCGGGCGATGGCGGAGTTGTCTCACGCCTGTCGCTCATTGACGAAGGCGGGGAAAAGTACGTGAGGATGGCCAATCTGGCATGCGTCGGCAGTCACGCCATCAATGGAGTTGCGGCACTTCATACAGAGCTCCTCAAACAGGATGTATTGAGAGATTTCTATGAACTCTGGCCCGAGAAGTTCAGCAACAAAACCAACGGGGTTACCCCGCGAAGATTCATGGTCCTGAGCAACCCCCGTCTCAGTCAACTAATCACCGATAAGATTGGTGACACCTGGATCAAGCATCTGGATGAACTCAGGAAGCTCGAACCTTTCGCCGATGACAAAGACTTCCTCAACAAATGGCAGCAAGTGAAACTCGAGAACAAGCGAGTCCTTGCCGGTATCATCAAAGACCGCACCGGCATTCTGGTCAATCCTGAATCCCTTTTCGACATTCTGGTGAAGAGGATCCATGAATACAAGCGACAACACCTGAATGTGTTGCACATCATCAGTCTTTTTAACCGGATCAAGGAGAACCCCTCACTGGAGATTACACCCAGGACTTTCATCTTCGGCGGCAAAGCCGCACCAGGCTATTTCATGGCAAAGTTGATCATCAAGCTCATCACCTCGGTAGGAGCTGTGCTAAACAGGGACCCTGACGTGGCCGATCGACTGAAAGTGGTCTTTTTCCCTGATTTCAACGTGAAGAACGCCCAACCCATCTACCCGGCCGCCGACCTGTCAGAACAGATTTCTATGGCCGGCAAAGAGGCCTCGGGCACGGGTAACATGAAGTTTTCCATGAATGGTGCTCTGACTATTGGCACGCTGGATGGTGCCAACGTGGAGATCAGAGAGGAAGTTGGAGCGGAAAATTTCTTCCTTTTCGGCCTAACAGCCGAGGAGGTCCAAAAAGTGAAATCCAAGGGTTACAATCCTCAGGAATACTACAACTCCAACTCCGAGCTCAAAAAAGCAATCGACCTGATTTCCTCGGGCTATTTTTCTAAAGGTGACGGATCTCTATTCAAACCTCTAGTCGATTCCCTGCTCCATCACGATGCATATCTGGCTCTGGCCGATTATCAATCGTATTTGGAATGTCAGGAAAGGGTGAGCCAAGCTTATGTGGACAAGGAAAAGTGGAACAGAATGTCTGTCCTTAACGTGGCTCGGATGGGGAAATTTTCATCAGACAGATCCATAAGGGAATACTGTGAGGATATCTGGAGGGTGAAGCCTGTTTCCGTAGATTTACATGAGTATGAGTTTTAGGCAGAGGGCTAGTGGTCAGTTGTCCGTGGTCCGTTGTCAGTTGTCGCATAGCGCAGAGCGCACAGAGCTAAGCGGTTGGAGGTTGGAGGACCGCTTCGCTCGAGGTTTGAGGCAGAGTACAGAGGTCGGAGGGCAGAAGTCAGAGGTCAGAGATCGGAGGTCTGAGGTCGGAAGGCAACTAGGCACCACAAAGAAGTAGTCAGTAGTCAGTAGTCAGTAGTCAGTAGTCAGTAGCCAGTAGCCAGCTTGCAGCTGATAGCCTCACAATTAATCTTCTGTATCTTCCGGTGGAAGAATCTTTTCTTTTTTCTTCTTTTTAGCTCTTTCTGGATCCGCGGGCCCTTTTTTTCGTTTTTTTGACTCAGGTCCTTCAAGGGCCAATTCTCTCTCGCGCTCCAGTTTCTGATGCCTTGCTTTCTCCCTCAATGTTAGAGCGGTATTTATGGTCGCAATCGCCCTTCTCGTCCTTTTCAATTCTGCCTGCAAATGTCTAATGACCCTGTCATTTGCAATGCTTTTTTTCTCTATGCCCTTCTCTAGTAATAACGTCTTTCTTGCAGCCAGCTGCTCTATAAATTCTTGCTGTTGACGCTCTTTGGTCTGTTTTTGTTTTGATCCCATTCGTTGTTGTACTCCTTCGAATAAGGTCCGACTGATTTGATCCTGTTAATTCTGGCCCGGTTGCAGATCTCAAGCTAAAGCAACTATTTCTCGGTTGACTCCCTCACCCAGTTTCTCTGTCTATCAAGGCCGGCTATTTCCATTTCACCTGTCTCGATGTTTAAACTTTCAGGGAGTTCTTTCTCTTGCTCTGAGGTGGAGGAAGAACTTGGTTTACCGAAGCAGTCTGACAAAGGATAATCCTTGTCACATAGCCAACAGTGGGCCACCTTCTCACCAGCAAACCAGGATATCTGTCGATGTCCCTGGGGACAGTGTAAAGGATGCTGGAATAAGCTTCTGCTTCTCATTGAACCCCTTTCCTCCTTGGCCATTGCTCATTGGACGCAAATGTATGGGGAAAGATAATCCTACCTTGAATCTAGGTCAATCCTGAAAGTATGTCATAAATGGTTAAAAAACCTTAAAAAGACCATTTTTACCTTCCCTAGCTAATGATCTTCTGATGTCTCATTTCCGGGCAGAATCGTTCTCAATAAAGCACCGATTTTTGTAACAAGCTGCTGGGGAAGAGCATAGAGCATAGGGTCAGAGGACAGAGGTCGGAGGACTATTGGTTCAGCCTCAGGCGGATCCGTGGTCCGTTGTCCGTTGTTGAAGAAGCATAGCGAAAGGCGCAGAGCGAAAAGTCAGATTTTGAATTTACTCTATGCCCTATGCCCTATGCGAATTTCTACTGGCTACTGACTACTGGCTACTGGATTCTTTTTTTCGTATTGCGGATTGCGAAACCGGGAACCCGCCCGAAGGGTGGGAGTCCGAAGGACAATTTCGAATTTGGGATTTGGGGATTGCCGATGTTTTAAAGGCTTCAGTCGGTTACTCTTTTGATTTCGATCAGGCAGGTCTCCTCGCCGGTCTGTGAGCAGCTGACATGGAAGTACTCTAACACCTCTATCCACAAATGCTTCCAAGTCCGCCAATCATGTCCGCCGGCCACGGTGAAGACGTTCCTTGGCGGCAATTCATTAGCCAGAAGGGTGTTCTGCTTGGCGAATCCATCCTCTGTTCCGTAACCGAGAATAATGGTGGTATGCTTCTGTGGATCTGATACACAAGTTTTCAATAGCTTCCACATATTACAAGGGTAGTCCCATTCGAGGGCAGGGCAATCTTCCCACTTCTCTAGACCACCTGCCTTCTCAATGGCCTCAGCAATGCGGCGGCCCCCTAGAAAAGGGGCAAGAACAACCACACCATCGACATCTTCCGAATATTTCGTAATGTAAAGTAGTGCACCGTGTCCTCCCAAGGAGGTGCCAACGAGAATGATTTTCTTATAACCGGAGGCCTTTGCCGGATCAACCAACTCAGTTTTTACCAACTCGATAATTCTGCCCCGAAAATAGAGAGTCGGGTTCACATCAAGTATTTTTAAATCCGCCTCAAATCCTTTTTCCCGCACTGCCTCTACAAAACCATTTGTCTCATAATCTGAACCCTTGCCACTTATTGGGGGCAAAAGCACTACAAGCACCCTGTCCGGGCCAACATAATATTTATAACGAAGTGACTTATTGCTGGTGTACCAGGAACATCCTGCAAGGAAGAGAATAATGCATGCGATGGCGAGAACCGAAACACGTCTCTTCATAATGGCCATTTTCGTAATAACAGTCATAGTGCCTCTTCGGCGGAATTCAAAATCATAATAAAACTCGCTTTAACTTGAAAGAATGTGACACAGAGGAGCTTTGTATGTCAAGCATTCACAAAGGGCATAGCGTATAGCGTCAAGTTCAAAGTTTGAAAATTCGCCTGAGATTAGTCAAAAACTTGGGACTTGGGACTTGGAACCTTACAGAGCTGGTAGCTGATAGGACTGGCTAAATCAGTCTAAAGGGTAGCATTATTTTGAAGGAGTGATTATAAATTTCACTAATTTTAGAGGTTCTGTTGTCTCCTGAAAATTTGAATCACCATATTTCTTTTCGGGGTATGAAATGGAAGTAACATTATTTAAAGATGTCCTTGTCATATTTTCCCTGGCCATCGGCGTGCTTCTGGTTTGTCAGCGCATCAAATTGCCTACCGTTGTGGGCTTTCTTTTAACGGGAATCCTCGCCGGACCTTACGGATTTGGGCTAATCAGCGCCATACATGAAGTGGAAATCCTCGCTGAAATTGGTGTGGTCTTACTGCTCTTTACCATCGGGGTTGAATTTTCTCTGAAAGAGTTCGTGCGCATGAAAAAATCGGTGGTTTTGGGCGGCTCTCTCCAAGTGACTTTGACCTTCCTGCTGAGCTTCGCCATCTCTATACATCTGGGCCGTCCTTTCAACGAGGCAGTGTTCATCGGTTTCTTCATCTCCCTGAGCAGCACCGCCATTGTCCTGAAAATCCTTCAGGAGAAGGCCCAGTTTGACAGCCCCCATGGCCGCATGGCACTCGCTGTTTTGATTTTTCAGGACATCATTGTTGTCCCCATGATCCTGTTCATTCCCTTGTTGGCTGGAGAGGTAGCCAATTTAGGCAGATCCCTTGGCTTTTTGGCACTAAAAGGCATAGGTGTTTTTGTGCTGGTGGCAGTGAGTGCCAGATGGATCGTGCCCGGACTGCTCTATCAGATCGCCCGCTCTCGAAGCCGAGAGCTGTTCTTGTTGAGCGTCCTTGTAATGTGCTTTGGCGTCGCCTGGCTGACTTACCTTGCCGGGCTTTCTCTAGCACTGGGGGCATTTTTGGCCGGCCTGATCATCTCGGAGTCCGAATACGGACACCACGCCCTCGGCAACATCGTGCCCTTTCGAGACGTCTTTACCAGCCTGTTTTTCGTCAGCATCGGCATGCTCTTGGACCTTGGCTTTTTGATTGAGCATCCAGACCAGGTGGCCCTGATCACCGCGGCGGCAATCATTGCCAAGACTTTGATAGCTACTGTTGCCGTGCTCCTACTTGGCTTTCCTCTGCGCACTGCTATCATAGCCGGTCTCACCCTATGCCAGGTGGGAGAATTTTCATTCATTTTGGCCAGGTTCGGTGTCAACTATGGATTGCTGGGAGGTGACACCTTCCAACTTTTTTTGGCGGTGGCCGTAATTACCATGGGGGTAACACCCTTTATTATGGCTCTTGCACCTAAAGCCGCCGATGTTACTTTGCGACTGCC
Organism: Deltaproteobacteria bacterium; assembly: GCA_022340515.1. Classification (GTDB taxonomy): domain Bacteria; phylum Desulfobacterota; class Syntrophobacteria; order BM002; family BM002; genus BM002. The sequence goes on along the minus strand of JAJDNT010000158.1, from coordinate 14,865 downwards.
CTTTCCCGCTAGACTCAAAACCGGCTTTTCCACCAGGTCGCAATCAGTGAGTGCCCAGCAAGTCCGAGAGCTTACAGACCACCTGATTATCCTGGGCTATGGTTTAAATGGTAGAAACGTGGCCACCGCGGCCAAGACGGCCAAGATCCCCTATGTCATCTTGGAGATGAACCCGGAGACCGTTCGCAGCGAAAAAAAGGGCGGTGAGCTCATAATGTACGGCGACGCCACTCATGAAGCGGTCCTGGACCATGCGGGGATTGAAAAGGCGCGGGTAATGGTGGTGGCTATTTCAGATCCCACGGCAACGAGAAGAATTACCGCAGTGGCAAGAAGATTGAATCCCAAGATCCACATAATTGCTCGAACCCGTTTTTTTGTTGAGACGGCTCCCCTGTATGAACTGGGTGCCAATGAGGTTATCGCAGAGGAATACGAAACCTCCGTGGAGATCTTCGCCCGGGTTTTGGCCAAGTATCTGGTGCCCAAAGAAGAGATAGATCGGTTCACCGCAGAGACAAGAAAAGGTGGATATGAGATGCTTCGCAAGCCGGCGCAAGACGCGGCTTCTTTGGCTGACCTCAAACTCAGTTACCCGGATCTGGAAATTAGTAGCATCCGGGTGAGTGCAAAGGCTCCCATAGTTGGAAGATCACTGGCGGAGCTTCAGCTGAGAAGCAAATACGGGGTAAACCTTTTGGCTATAAGGCGAGGATCGCAGGTACTGGCCAATCCCGATGGACAGACGCAGATTCTCGGGGACGACATTCTCATCCTTCTGGGGTCACCTGTTAGTCTGATTTCAGTTGCCGGGCACTGCCTGGAGTGTGGGGATTGACGCAGAGCGCACAGCGCATAGCGAAAAGGCAGAGAGTATAGGGTTAGAGGTCGGAGGTCGGAGGACGGAAGGCAACTAGGCACTCCTTCGACAGGCTCAGGGCAAGCAGGGACTATGCACCAGGCACAAAAGCTCAGGGTCATTAAGCTGCGCTGTCATTTGTTGTAAGAGGTAGGAGTCAGAATCCAGATACAGAATTCCTAAATTTAGGCACTTTAGGCATTTTAGCTCATTTTAGACATTTAGGACTGAGTATTGGGGATCTGACTTATTTTGCCACTACCAGAAGTATGGAGCCTTGTATGCGCTCCGCGAGGGTTTCCAGGCTACCAGAGTCCCGTGGCAGGACCTCTATGGCTGGATCTCGCTTTGGGAGCAAAGGGAAAAGCTTTTCAACACTGGATATCTTCAGCACACAGCTGGCATTCGGCAGTATACTTATCTCCCCGTCTTCTTCGTCTCTGAGGCCGAGCATGGATGTGACCAGGCCAACCACTTCACCGTTCATATTCAGCAAAGGACCGCCGCTATTGCCGGGTTGGATCGGCACTGTAGTATGGTAGCTTGTTGGATCGTCGTGCAGTCCGTTGACGCTGCTAATCACGCCGGTGAAAAGCTTGGGTGATCTCCCCATGTAGTCGACCCGGGGGAAGCCTATGGTAAATACAGCGGTACCCAATCTCGCCTTCTTTGTTGCCAAAGGTAATGCCGGCGGCAGTTTCCGTACATCGCTCACTTCTAATATTGCAACATCCTTGACCTGATCTCGAAGTGCAAGCCGAGCCGGAAGTTCTTCGCCTAGACGGCTGATTACAACCAGGTCATGGTAACCCGCAACAACATGGTTGCTCGTTACCACATAGCCGTCTACGATGGGCCAGCCTGTGCCAACTGACGCACCCTCCAATGTCGTTGCTGGAGGCTCAACTGGCGTTTCCATCTTTAGGGTGGATTGCTTGGTCTCAATTTGTGCAAGGTTTGTAAGCCCCTGCCAAATCCTCCGAGATTCAGTGAACTTGTTGACACCGGAGTTGGGCCCAGCACTGATCGACGGGCAGGAAAGTGAAGGGCTAACTGCCAGAGAATCGGTGGAAAGGAGCAAGGACAAAATCAAAGCCAGGACAAAGACCCAGGCGGTTGGTCTTCGAAGACATTGCTTCAGCCCCTGCCCTCCTTCTGGGTATATATGCCTCGCATATATTGACAAACCTGCCTCCTGCGGTTGAAGCCGTGACCCTACTCGAGAGTATCTCACAGAGCCCAATGGCCAATCATCATTTCAAGCAAGAAGTATGCCCCTAAATAAAAAACCCCGAGGGACCGGATCTTGGTCCCTCAGGGGCTTTTTAATAAGAAAAACCGGAGGCTTAGCCTCCGGTTTCAATGTTGAGGCTTTTCAGTTAGATAGCCCTTCACCATGGTGACTAGTGCACAGGAGTGATCTCTGCCCGCCGATTCAAAGCTCTACCTTCAGCCGTGCTGTTGTCAGCAACCGGCTGGGACTCACCGTAGCCGTAAGTTTTCATGCGCTCGGGACTAACGCCTTTTGAGGCCAAGTAGTCATGCACTGCCTGAGCCCTTCGCTCCGAGAGCTTCTGATTGTATTCCTCTGGCCCCGTTGAATCCGTATAGCCTTTTACAGAGATGCCCAGATTAGGCTGACTGCTCAACTTCTGCAGGTCCTCATCCAGATTCATCTTCGCCTGGGGAGAGAGCTCGTCCTTGTCGAAGCCAAAGCTTACGCCGCCCAACTCGATGGCTTCAGGAATAACTGCAGCTGCCTCCACTGGCACCACTTCTTGCATTACCTCATGCACTTCCTCATTGTAGAAAATGTTCTTTGCCAGCCCGTCAACTGCCGCCGGATCCGCTGATAGTTCACTTGCTTCAATATATAGGCAATCATTTAGCTGGGAGATACCCTGCAGGGTCGCTCTTCCCTTCTCATCTTGAGACAAAGAAAGGGCATGGAAGCAAACATTAGGGTACTTTTCGTGCATTGTTCTTGCTGCTTGTAGTGCATCCCTTCCAACATTTTTGTCGCCGTCAGAGACGATTAGTACCGCCGTCTTGCCAGCAGTCTTACTCAGCGCTCCGTCCATCCCCAAAATGGCATCCCCCAGAGGAGTTCGGTTGCCAAATATTCTACCGGTTACCGGCAAATCCTCGATGGCTTTCTTGAACATTTCCCTATTGTACTCGGTGGGGCCAAGCAGAGTTTTGTCAGGTGAAAACACAGCCAAAGAACCTTTATAACCCAGCTCAGGAATGCGCTCGTTTAGAGCAGCCATTACATTCTTCGCCATCTCGGCCTTGGCTTGAGTTTTGCCCTGGTCCTTGATGAACATCGATCCAGATTGATCCAACAGAATGATAAAGTTGTCAATCTTCGGTGTGACTCTGACTTCTTGGTTACCTGAATAGGCGGCCTTAATTTCCTCCACCACCTTGTCGCCCGACTCCGCTGTGAGCGCTCCCACCAATAGGATCACACTCACTATACCCAGTATCATACCAAAACCCTTCATTACACCTTTCATACCATTTCCCTCCTTCTTGGCTGCATGTTCCCATGCAGCACACTTTGACCTAACTGAGGACCCCGGAAACATCCAGTCCCCTTGAACCAGCGTGTCAATAGATGCTGGACAGAGCGAAAATCATGTTCACAGTGTCACTCGTGATTTCTCCTAATTGTCAGCTCGCGAAACATATGTATTTCTTTCGCACTGTCAATGCAGGAAGTTCTCAAGTGTATTTTTTCTTAAATAAGCATATATCGGTCGAGTATTTAAACGCGCAAGTCGGAAAGCGCTACCTGGACTTCCCTTTCCTTCTCAATAAGCACGCAAAAATATCGTATCAATTAAGCTCTGGCGATACGCTGCCTGCACTTTTGACAGAAGTGCTCGGAAAACTTATCCACCCATTCGGATGATGGCTGTCGCAGGGTAATGCCGCGAGCCAGTATCCACTTGCCGCAATGAGTGAGGTGCTTCAACTGTCCATTGTTTTCGTTGAGACGGGTGCGTTGGGTCGACCAGTGTAAAAGACTTTTTCTCATTGAAATATCCTCCGTACTCTCAGTTAGCTAACCTTGGGGTAATTACCATTCACAACCCCGTTGTTTTTGCGCGTTTTTCTCTCATTACAAGAAAAGGGAAGAAAGAGGAGCCTGCTCCAACTCTCTTCCCTTTGCTTCTCCAATGTCCGATCCTGAAACCCCAGGTGAAAATCTAGGCCAACTAATTTGCATATTGACTTGGCGAGTGGTTACTGTTCAAGCTCTTTAACTGTAATCACACGCAGCGTTTTCACCCCTTCTTCTTCTGTAACGGTACCGATAGCTTCTACGTCTTTGCCGATCATGGCAGCTAGATTTTTGCCAGACACTAAGTAGTCTTCCCCATCATCACCCATGATCACAAAACCGGTATCAGTTTGTTCAACTGTTCCGGTAATTGCAATCTTTCCACCTTCTTCTTCCTGGGCCACAACAATAGTGGATCCCATTAGTAAGAGTGCTAATGCACAAATAATCATAGTCACGAGCTTTCTATTTAACCTCATCTTTTTCCTCCTTTGATTTGGGTGAATTTAATACGGCAACCATCACAGCAACGAAGGTGCCAAAGAGTCAACATATTGATATTACTGCATTAAAATTTTTATTGGAGGTACAGATAAGAACATAAAGTTCCGATTTTTTAGGAAAAAATATCTACTTTGCTACAGTGAGGAAATGGCCAAGTGCTTATAGCGACTATAGAAGTCAGTCTAAAATCTTGAATAGGAACTCCCAGGACCTAAATTTAAGCGCTCGGAACTGCTACTTCCGATTCGGGTAAAAATTTCGGTAACTTGGCTTCGCTGTCATGTGCCTATCGGCGTCACTACGCTTAGCTGTCATTTGTTGTGAGAGGTAGGGGTGTTGGGTCAGTTTTGCTTGACAGATTCGTTTGTTCCGTGCCAGAGTCTGCCAACTTTTCCACTCTGGACAAACAGCTTTGATTCATTACAGGAGTAGATCGTGTCAGAGGATATCTATCGCGCATTGGCTCAGCACTTGGACGACCTGCCAGGCGGGTTTCCCTCCACGGAGAGCGGCGTAGAACTGCGCATATTGCGGCGGCTTTTCACCCCGGAAGAGGCGGAACTGGCTTTATACTTGACCCCGGTTCCTGAAGAGTCCGAGGCTATCGCAGGCCGAGCCGGGATTGACCCGGAGGAAGCTGCCCAGCGTCTGGACAACATGGCCAAAAAAGGACTTATCTATAGCATTGAACGAGACGGTAAGCTGCCGAAATACAGAGCGAGCCAGTATATGGTTGGTATCTGGGAATTCCATGTCAATGATCTCGATATCGACCTTATTCAGGATACAAACGAATACTTTCCCACCCTATTTCCAGAGGCCTGGAAGGTCCCTCAACTACGTACCATCCCCGTGGGCCGCAGCCTAACCCCCCAGCACGAGGTAATGGTCTATGAGCAGGCAGAGGCACTGGTGCGCGCTCAGGACAAGATGGCGGTGGCTCCGTGCATATGTCGGCGGGAACACTCCATGGTGGACAAAGGCTGCGATAAGCCGCAGGAAACTTGCCTGGTATTCGGGTCGGGGGCGGATTACTATGTGAGGAACGGGTTGGGCCGATCCATTGACCTCGATGAAGCCCTGGAAATCCTCAATCTAGCTGAAGAAGCCGGATTAGTGTTACAGCCCAGCAACTCCAAAAAGGCGGCATTTATTTGTCTTTGTTGCGGCTGCTGTTGTCAGGTCCTCAAAAACCTCAAACGGTACCCCAAACCCGCCAGCCTGGTCTCCTCACCATTTGTGGTTGCGGTAAACCTCGACACCTGCGAAGGTTGTGGCGACTGTGTAGACCGCTGTCAGATGCAAGCATTAGAGCTGGGTGACAAAACAATAGCCCTGGACATTGACCGCTGCATTGGCTGCGGCCTTTGCGTTACCGCCTGCCCTACCGAGTCTCTTGTTATGGTACGCAAGCCTGAGTCAGAACAGCCAGAGGTACCGAAAAATATGATTGAGGTTTCCTTGAAGATGAGCAAGGCGCGGGGGAAGATGTGACCAAAACAGCTGGCAGCTGCCTTTTTGTCAGTTGTCCGTGGTCCGTTGACCAAAAGGCATAGGGCACATTTCAGCTTGCAGCAGGCAGCGGATAGCGGACAGCCGTTTCAACTAGGCACAGAAGACTAAGTCATTAGGCTTCGGCGTCATTGGGTCATTACGCTACGCTGTCATTTGTTGTAAGAGGTGGGAGTAAGGATTGAGGATTCAGAATCCAGATGTAGAATTCCTAAATTTTAGACATTTTAGGCACTTTAGGCATTTTAGCTCATTTTAGACATTTAGGACTGGGGATTGGGGAATCTCTGGCTTGCAGCTTTGGATTAGTTGATAATCTGACCAGGTTGGTTGAGCTGAGGTTACTTGTTTCAACTGTTAGAAATCGCCTGGAAACTTTCAAAATCTATTTCAACGATCTTCCAGTACCTATCTGGCGTTTTTACCATTTTGAACCGGATTTCTTGCCCCGTATCTTCGTCCTGGACTGTGACCTGCGAAGTGCTGCCTTCTGTTTGTATGCCAGCTAAACTGGCCCCAAGAAAAGGGGAACCCTCTCTGTCATCGCCCCTGTCTTCAATGAGGTCTGTGATTGCTTGTTTAATTTGCGGCTTCAGAGCTTCCATCATTGTGGGCAACATCATCATAGCTAGCTCTTTGTCAATTTGTTGACCTGCTCCTCCCCAATTACCTGTTGGCTCATTTCCTTCCATTTCTGCGAGAGCTTGTTCGACAGCATACTTTGTAAGATGATCTACGATTCTATCGACATCCACATACTTATGGAACTCTTCGCTGTCATGGTTTTTGAACGCCCGACCTATCTTATAGAGTGAATATCTTGGCGTACCAGAGAAATAATAGAAACCAGCAACAAGGAGAAGCACAAGCAACCCGGCGGAGATTGTCAGTAATTTAAAGCTCCTTGGTTGTGGCTCTATTCTAGTATCTTCCCTTATTCTTTCACTCTCTGGTGCATGCAATCTTTCAGAATACTTACTTATGATGATACCGCAGCGCAGGCATTCTTCTGAGGGCTCCTGTTCAAACTGACATTTAGGACAGACCATAACCTCTTCCTGCTGGCTGGGTTCTTCTCTGTCCTTTTCGAGCATCAGGGGCTGCTCTAGGCCGGTGTTAGGCTCAACTTCCTCTGCTCTGCATACGGCTCCGGCTTGCTCAAAAGCCTTGACGTACTTCATGGCTGTCTCATAATCCACATCCTTTTTTATCGCCAACCGCTTGCCGGAAAAAAACCGCTCAACTTGATCCTCTGTGGTATTGTAAAGCTTAGCCAAAGCTCTTTTCACCTCTTGAACTTGGCTCCCCTCGAGGATCTCTCCTTCAAAGACTACCTTATAAAGCTGCTCTGCCATAACCTCTTTCCATCCTGTGAGATGGGACACCACTTCGTCATTAAAGGCATGCAAGATTCGTCCCAGAAGCAGACGGAAAAAAGCGATTCACAAATATTTGCAACAAAAAGGCTGAGAGGTCGGAGGGCAACTAGGCACCTTTCGATTTCGGATTGCGAAACCGGGAACCCGCCCGAAGGGTGGGAGTCCGAAGGACAATTTCGAATTGCGGATTTTGAGAAGCAAAGCGGAGAGCGCATAGCGTCAAGTTCAAAGTCTGAAAATTGTCCTGAGATTAATCAGAAACTTGGAACTTGGAACCTCATCAAGCTGCTTGCTGCGAGCTGTCTGCTGCTAGCTGATAAGACTGGCTCAACTGGCTAAACAAAAGAAAGGCAGGGCCATTACTGACCCTGCCTGAGGATATACGGGCCAAAAAAGTCAGCATGTTTTTTGATAGACCTAGCTACCTTTGACGTCAGGTTCATACATGAGCTTCTTGTCCATACTGTAGGTCCAGGGGAGGCCCTCATTACGCCAACTACCCCCGGTGCGCTGTCCGTGGTAGGCACTATGTTTATATTTCATTTTGCCGCCTTCGAACCCACCCATCAAATTGAAGACCTTCGCCTCTGAAAAACCTGCCTTGATGGCCTCGTTGCATGCCGAACAACTTCTGTTTCCACTCCGGCACAAGATGATCAGGGTGTCCGTCTCGGGATTGAAGCGGGCCAAAAGGTCCTTACCAAAATTCGGGTTGTCGACCTCCAAATACCCCTTCTCTCCCACCTTATTTGACCAGAATCTTATTGGAACGTTGTAGGCCCCCTCTGGATGGCCTATGAGCTGATATTCCGGCCTAGTCCTGCAATCTACCAGGAAAGTGTGTTGTGGATCATTCGAAACCATCTCGTGTGCCTGGACAGGAGTAAGATCTCCACCTATGTGGGGCTTGTTCGCCTTATATTCATATCCAGCAAACACAAAAGCACCAAAAACACACACAAAGGCCAGTGATAGTATCAGGGTTTTACGCATGTGCTTCATTTTTACCTCCTTGCCTTTGATTGATCCGTGGCCTCGGATCAATAAAGTAACTGAGAAAAAACGCGGCCGTTAAAAAGATTATGGTTTCTCCATCACCTCCTCAATAGGTTCGGGAAGGCTTTCTTTGGGTACCACTACCTTGGCATTCGCCTCCCGTTCCCAATCACTCACATCTTTTTCCTGCAGAAAGAGTGAAGCATTGCCATGGCAGTTGTTACAACTCTTGTTCTGCGGAGTTATACGCTGAATAGTGTGAGGCGTATCCATTTTCCAGGTAGGAAGAGAGTTGAAATCGCTCAAGCCGTCCTTCAGGTAAGAGGCAAACAGGTCTGGATTTGCCGGCGGATGTCGCAAGACCACATACTTGGCTGGTCTGTCAGCCGTCCTGTTGGGATTGAGGCCAATTTTGAAGCCCATTTTGGTTTCAACACACTTGTAATAGAGAAGCCCCTCTTTGTCGGTTCCAACGTGGCAACTGAAGCAGTTCTTGTTTGCCAGCCCGTGGCAAACCTGGCAGGCAACCGTATCTTTGTGAATAGCGTGTGATTTGGTTTTTGGTTCTTCGGAAACAACCTCTGCATGGCACTTTTTGCACTGGGGACGTTGCGGCAACTCGAAACGCGTACGAATTCCCTTGGCGTCAGCATGCATCTCCACAGCGGAATGGCAGTCCAGGCAACTCATCTCTTTCTTCTGATAATGTACGTCGGCGGCATAGCCGCTATTTCCTCCCGTCAGTTCTCTGTAAACTCGACCACCATGACAGCTGGCGCAGGTGGTATCCACAGGTGGCTTTTTCTTAAAAGCATGTCCCGCTAGAAAGCCACCATTTACATAATCAGAACGGCTGACATGGCATTGACCGCAACTGGAATGACAGGAACTGCAATGTTTGTCTTTGGCTTGTATAACTTTTTGCAGGCTCTTCTTGTCTTTCTTATTGGCCCGGGCCTTGATGACCTGGGTGAATGGAGCCAGAGTGTAGTGGAGGCTATTTTTGGCTGTGGAGGTAATCTCCTCGTGGCATTCTCCGCAGGCCTCGTCTGCTGTCGGAAAGGTGGGATCCTTGACGATTTTCCTGTGAGCAGTCTGCCAGTTAGGATCAGCAGGATCACCGCCATGGCAGGTCTCGCATGATATTTGCCCATGTTCGGTCTTCAGAAAGGCTGGATGCACGTAGATCTTTTCATACAGCTCCAACGGAGCCAGGGGTCCAGCTCACCCTTCCCCAGAGGTCTGAGCTGACGTACCCTGCTTTGGCCTGATCTTTTCCACCTCCCAGCCCAACCGGATGAGCTTTTTCACATCCGTATGGCAGACAACGCATTGGCTTTCGGATTTTTCAACCAGATGCTCTTTCCCTACCAAAATCAAACTACAGGCGCAGAAACTAACCAGGACAAAGACAGCCGTCAGGTACCACCGGTACGCTATCATGCTTTACTCTTCTGGAAGGGCGAGTTAATGGTTTGGGTGTTGCAGGATTCAGTGAAAAGTTGATCTACGGACTTGCAGTAACGCAGCCCCTGCAACCCGATAGATAAATGGTCGAATATAGAGACAGCAAGAGATGTTTTGAAAATATTCTGATCAATTCGCCAGGGTCAAGAAGATAAGTTTCACTAAGTCATTTGACTATTTTTGTTTGCAATTTAATTGTTGGCTTAAAAGTAAATACAGCGGGCAGCTCTGGCAGCAAGTCAATTGGGAAATTAGAGAATTACAGAATTAGAGAATTAGAAAATTGGGTAATTAGTGAATTTGAAAACTAATTTTCTAATCGACTAGTTTTCTAATTGAAGACTTTTACGATTTTTACGACTTCTACGAATTAACTAATTCTCTAATGCACTAATTGACGAAACTCTATGCTCTTCGCTCCATGTTCAGTGCTACTGGCTACTGACTACCGACTACTGTACCCTTTGATTTCAAATTGGGAATTCGAAAGAGGGATGGAGAATGGAGTAACCACCCAGGTATCAGAGGCTGTTGTTTCCGCTATAGATCACTGACGGACCGTGGGCCATTTCGAAATCAGCTTCCTTAAACATTTCCATACAAGACCTCACATCCAGTCCTCTACCTTTGGATGTATCAGCCTCAGTGTCACGTGGATTTGTACCTACTTCGGCCCAAAAGAGATTTGCTCCTGAGGTTGCTCCCAAGATGTTAGGCTCATGGGTGCAGTTGCCGACAAGGTTTCTTCCCATAGCGAGTCTGACAACGGCGACTAAATAGGCCATTTGGTACTCACTTATCATTCCGTATTTTTCCAATTCGGAGCCAGGTATACTTATCCTCCGCATGGCGCCACTGTAACAGGGTCTCATCTCTCGGCCGATAAGGGTTTTCTCGGCAATTTCCTCTATGGAGTGCTCTGGCCCGATGGGCTCCACACAAGTCCCAATCATTAATCCATTGTCTCGAGCTACTCTGACGGTGTTTAGCCGAGTCTGGGGATCAATGTTGGTTTCTCTTCCTTCACCCATCCTGACAGCGTGATATATTCCAGTATAACCGGCCTCCCTCAGCTGTTTAGCCTCTTCGTCGGCGAAATCTCCCACATTGGCTATCATGACCGTATCAGGCTTCAGCATTGTCCTGACTTCTTTCGATATTTCAATGAATTGGCTGAATGAATAATCGCCGGTTGCCATTAGAAATATCGCATTTGCTCCGTCTGCTTCAGCTCGCTGAGCCATTTCGGTGACTTCTTCTACACTTAGTTCGTTTTTCTCTTTGAATATTTGATTCTTGGAAGCGAAGGCGCAAAAGGAACAGTTTCTGGGACAGGGTGATAGATTAACCCCTATTTGAGCGTGCACTTCTGCCTTGTTTGCTGACGCAGCTCGGTTGATTGCATCGGCAGAAGCCATGACAAAACCGGCGGCAGGAGAATGGGGGTTGATTTTCAAGAGAAAGACAATCTCATCTCGTGTGAGAAAATGCCCATCGGTCACCTTAGAAATAATATCAGAAACCTGTGAATCTATTTTCATCTTGTCCAATTCCCCTTGTATCATTGCGGAATGAAGTAAAATACATTAAGAATTGTCAAATAATTTATATAATATTTTTAAATAGTTAATCTTGCGTAGATCCTATTATCGATTTGCAACCAGTTTGTCAACGAGAAAATAAACCGCACCGGATCAAAATTCAAAAAAAGATTAAGGATTGCGGATTTGGGATTGCGGATTGCGGATTGGGCGAGGCATAGAGGATAAAGCTACGAAAGGTAATAGGTCATGGGTAATAGGTTATAGTTGAGAGACAGCCCATAACCTATAACCCATCACCTCAATTTTAGGCACTTTAGGCATTTTAGCTCATTTTAGACATTTAGGATGGGGGATTTCGCCCGCCCGCCGGGCGAGCGGGCGAAAGTGTCCTATGGTGTGACTGCGAACTCGAGTGTCTTCAGCACGTTGCCTTCAGGATCCAAAACATCTACACGCCAGGCACCAAGTTCATGCTCCTGAATAATCTTTGAGCTGAAGGTTCGCCAGCTGGCAGCACCTACCGCCAGGTCTACCCTGGCCCGCTCGGTGCCATCGAACAACCACACGTGGGTGACCTGAGTAGGGGACTGGGCGCCGGTGATTTTGGTGAAACAATAGAGTTTGCCCACTGTAGCCGGGAAGCTGGTGCCGGAGTCCACAGGTTCGTGATCAATCACGTCCTTACAGATAGCTGCCACGGATACCACCAGCTCAGCAGTCTCCTGTGCTTGCATTGCAGGTTGTTGCATCTCGCCGGTGGGCTCTTGGGTCTGCATGGCAGGTTGTTGTGCCTGACCGCTAGACTCTTGAGCCAGACAGACAGCCTGCAGGCCTATAAACATGGCTGCCAGAACCAAAATGGTAATGATTAGCTTCTTCATGTCGGTACCTCCTACTCTTGGAAGTTTACCCTTTCATGAAACATCCGCGCCTGGATTCCGGGCAAAATAGCATATGTTTGACTAATTTAGCAAACGGGAAGAGAGTTGGAGGTTAGAGGCTCAATTCAGGTTTCAGGTTTTAGTGTTCACTCTTCACTCTTTTTTTTATTCCTGAAGCCTGATCCGCCTCCAGCGGAACACCTAAGACCCTGTGATTTGGTGCTTGAGATTATAAGGGCACGAGCACAAAGCGTGGTGGGTGAGTCTAAGGAAAGTAGAACTTAAAGCATGATATCTCTAATTCAAGTAAAAAGCTGTGGCGGATTAGGCGGTGCTGGTTGGCCCTACTGATTCATTCATTTTCACTCATGAAAATGGCATTGCCTTCAAAAAAAACCAGCAACTGGCCCGGCTTGAAACTTATCCAATTCTCATCGCTCAAAGGCTCGCTAGCCACGAGATATCCTCGTTCATCCGGATCTATAATCTCTGCCAAGTCGATTGTCAGATACTGTCCACGAAGTCTGACAACCTTGTAGGGAGCTCTACGGAGCAGGAAATGCAGCCCCACGTAACCCGACATGTCGTGATAAGCGAACAAGCGGGCGCCATCACTAAAAAGCAGGTTGAGCTCACCCAGGCGGTTTATTTCTAATAATTTCTCATGCAAGAGAATAAAGTCATTTCTATCGCTCAAGGGCAACTCACGATGCTTGAGCCATGACAAAAGACTACAGAAGATGAGTTCAGAATCAGTTGTACCAATGGGGATGAACTCTCCATGGGGGGAACTCAGTTGACCAGCATCTATGGTGCCATTGTGGGCAAAAACCCAGGTCTTATTATCAAACCTTCTATAAAAGGGGTGCGTGTTGACGTAACCTGCCTCACCTGCTGTAGCAAGGCGGATATGTGAGACAAAGATCCTTGAACGAGCACCCAAGTCTTCCAGAAAGCTTCTGGCCAGGCGACTGCGGTCCACTGGCTTTGCTTCTTTAATAACTTGGGTCCCGTATTCATTGTACCAGGCCACTCCCCACCCATCAGGGTTATCCGTTGCTCCAGCTTTCAGTCCAGAAAAGGCCAACTGAACGGTAACCTCTTTGTTAAAACAGAGACCAAGTAGTTCGCACATGGAAAGTCCCTCCCCGGAGGATACAAATCAGATTGAATGGTAAGACATAATAATTGGAATTAAAACGACCTTGCAAGATCCACTCCGAGAGGTCAAGTAGTGAAGCCGGAACGTTACCCCCCTGGTCATTCAGTTTTCCAGCTCGCCCATATCACCAGAATAAGGCCCACTGTGAATTAGGCATAGAGCATAGGGCATGGGGCATGGAGTGCCCGACGAGACGAGCCCTTCGGCAGGCTCAGGGTAAACTCCCGGGATGTCGGGCGAGACGGGGATTAGAGATCAGAAGTCGGAGGTCGGAGGACAGCTAGCAGCGGGCACTAATGAGTCACTAGGCTTCGCCGTCATTAGGTCACTACGCTTCGCTGTCATTTGTTGTAAGACGTATGAGTTAGAATCCAGGATTCAGCTGATCGCTGAAAGCTGATTGCTGAAAGCTAATTTGAACCGGCTAAACACCCACCGGGGGGAGTTTGATCGCCTAGGCTATCCCCCTGCCATTTGCATTGGGATCAATGATTAAGGTCTCCAAACTCTGCAGCTTCCTCGCATCTATCTTCACTTTGTCCGATTGCAGGTGTTGAAGGATTTCTTTGGCAATAATCTGTCGGCCCTGGCTAGAAATTTTCAGAAAGCGGACGCCCATACCACGGGGCGAGATAGCGTCATCCGGCCCATAGATGTTTGAGAAGACCACTTCAACTGTGGTTTTTATAGAAGACTCAGAATTGGGGACTTCTATGGTCATGTCGAATACTTCGTTAAGTCGGAGTGGATGTGCACATCCTATGTAAGCTCCATTAGTACTAAGGTTTAAGGTTACTCCATCTGCTGAGCGGTCCTCAGTAATCATGGAGACTGGCCACTGAATCTTGGCTCTGGCGAAATGGCGATTGTCCATTTATTATCCTCCGAAGTTAGATGATTGGGTGGGTATACTGAAATAATCGTGCCAATCCATGTTTATGACTATTTTTCTATAATTAACCGATAGTTAACTATAAATAGGCAAAGAAATTCACCTGATAATAGTGGAAAATAATTTCCATTTTTAGCCAAATAAGGTAATACCTCGGAGACCGAGGACGGAGCACAGAGGGCAGACGACAGCAGGATGACACGGCGACGGGGAGACACGGAGACGCGGTGATTACGAATTTCGAATTTCGAATTGCGAATTTCGGATTTGATAATGAGGAAATTAGAAAATTGTGGAATTAGTGCATTTGAAAACTAATTTTCTAATCGACTAGTTTTCTAATTGACGACTTTTACGACTTCTACGGTTTCTACGAATTAACTAATTCTCTAATACACTAATTGACAAAACTCTATGCTCCATGCCCTATGCCCTATGCTAACCTACTGGCTCCTGGCTACCTGTTTTGTGAAATAAAAAAGCGGAGACAACACTCCGCCTGGTTTCAGTTAGAAAAAGCGCTCTTTATTTAGGGATTGAGTGTAGCTTCAGAATCCCTAGCCTCCTCTGGAGGATACAACCAGTTTTGCTTACACTCT
>JAJDNT010000148.1 GCA_022340515.1 Deltaproteobacteria bacterium | reverse complement strand
TGAATGAGGAGTTTGTCCCAGGACTGGACGGAAAGCTGCGCTACTTTCGGGATCTCCGGGTGGAGATGTACAGGCACCTGAAAAATTTATTGCTTGAAGTCGGGCAAAACTTGTGCATCTATTTGTGCATGGAGAGCAACGATGTTTGGCGCGAAGCCTTTGGGTTTGCCCCCATAGAGAAAGGTGGTCTTCCTGCAATCTTGGACAAACAAGCATTGGAGATTATAGATTGCAGATTGTAGGTTGAAGATTTTGGATTGCGGATTTCGGATTTCGGAATAATGATTTATAGGGTAACTTTTTAGTGGCCTCCTAGGAAAGCAATGATGAAGCGATCTTTGTTAAAAGGGCTTTCATCTTGGCTGGGCTAGGATCCTGGCAGCTGGTGGATAGTAGTGGTACCTCGAAAAAAAACCTTTCGAGTTCGCAATTTTGCCCACGAAGCCTTCGTTGGCCGTCTTGTCCGGAAGGTATTAGTGCCGCTGGTGCGGTTGTGGTTTAGCACTTGTCGGGTCACAATGTTGAATGAACGGATCTACCATGAGTATTTTCTCTCCGACACTCCTATCGTTGCGGGTACCTGGCATCGCGCTTCCATCTATTTTCTTTATTTTTTTGGACATTTTCGCCCCATGATCATGATAAGCCAAAGTAAGGATGGGGAAATGCTGGCCCAATATGCCACTGGCTTTGGAGTTGTTCCGGCCCGCGGTTCTTCCCATAAGGGTGGGCGTGATGCTTTAGAGCAGATGAGAGGGTATATATTGAGTGGGGGTAAGGGATGTGCAACTGTACTGGACGGTCCCCGGGGGCCGGCCTATGTGGCAAAGAAAGGTATGATCCATCTGGCCAAGCTCACCGGAGCGCCACTCATTCCACTTATCTGGTCAGCCAACCGTGTCATAACCATAAGAGACAGTTGGGACAAGACTATACTTCCGCTGCCCTGGAGCAAGGTTTACATAGCCTTTGGTGAGCCGATTAATATTCCCGCAAACACCTCTAGCAAGGACTTGGAGCACTACAGACAGCTGGTTCAAGATAAACTCAATATTATGATGGCAGAGGTAGATCGCCGCTGTGGCTACAAGTGAAAGCATTGCCATGATCAGAGTTAAGTTAAGCTGTTGCTCGAAGCCAATTTTGATTAGTTGCCCGACCAACTAGGTAAACCACAAAGAACACGAAGAACACAAAGAGTATAATATTATTATGGAAATCTGCTTTGTGATCTTTGTGCCCTTTGTGGTGAAAGTCTACCCATATGTATTGGAGCAAGATAAATGCCCTTTGGGCAACAGGCCGTAAGACAGTCTTTCTCATCCTGATTGTTTTTGCCTGCACATTATTAGCAACAGCAGTGTATGGCGCTGAAAAACGTGCCCAAGTGCGGTGGGTGGCTGACGGTGACACAATTGTTCTCACCGATGGCGAGCGGGTGCGCTACGCTGGTATCAACGCTCCTGAAGTAGCTCACGATGGTGAACCAGGGGAACTCTTAGGTGATGAGGCCCGAGCATTTAACCAGCGGTTGGTCCTAGGCCGCTGGCTAAACCTCGAGTTGGCTGAGAATCCTCGTGACCACTATGGCAGGCTATTGGCTTATGTTTTCCTGAAAGATGGAACTTTTGTCAATGGCGAGCTGGTCCAACAGGGCTACGCTCATTTGATAAGGCGCCAGCCCAGTATACGTTACTGGGAAAGACTGCTGAATCTCCAACGTCAGGCCTTGAAAGAGAAAAAGGGTCTTTGGTCATTACCTGTTAGCAAACCAGAAAAGCATTACCTTGGCAATAAAAGAAGTTGGGTATTCCACCGGCCTGATTGTCAGTTGGGTCTCAAGACTGCGGTTCATAATCGGGTTTTTTTTGAAAATCGTTATGAAGCTTTGTACCAGGGATTTAGCCCCGGCCGTCGCTGTAAGCCCTAAAGTGCTTTGCACTCAAATTCGAAATACGAAACCCTAGGCACGAAACAAATTAAGGAATTAGGGAATTAAGAGATTAGGCTTCGTTCTTTTTTCAATCCCTGAATTCCTGAATCCTTAAATTCCTCAATCTGTGCATTTCGATATTCGGATTTACTATGTCCTGCACCGTTTCTAGTTCTGGCTAACTTCTATGAACCTATACAATGGAAGGCAGAAGTATACTATGTCACGAGATTACCCAGAGCGTCCGATAATTGGGGTGGCGGCAGTTGTTATAGAGGATGACCGAATCGCTTTGGTCCGCCGCGGCAGACCGCCAGCTTATGGAGAATGGTCCTTACCGGGAGGTGCGGTGGAGCTCGGAGAGACTTTGGAGAAGGCTGTTGTTCGAGAGGTCAGAGAGGAGATCGGGCTAGAGGTTGAGGTATTGGAGTTAGTTGCCATATTGGATAGGATTTTTTTAGACAAAGACGGCCAAGTTGAGTTCCATTATGTTCTCCTGGATTTCCTTTGCCGCAGAACGGGAGGTAACCTTATGGCTAGTAGTGATGCTATTTCTTGTGCCCAGGTACCTTTCTCAGCTTTGGCTCGCTACAAATTTACCGAGGAAACCAGAGAAGTGATCAATCTGGCATACCAGCTCTTCAATGGAGCGACTCCCCCCACTTACAAAGCCCAAATAACCTCCCTAGTCTCACCATAGTATGAACGAGGCTGTTGGCCTCCACTGTAAAAAGGACTTGACAGCCAGAATTAATTGGAGATAATGACGGACTGGTCCGTCACATTATTTTCAGGACTGCCATCATGTTAAGTAATGTAGGAAAGAGTACTCAACTTGATGAAGGCAAGCGAGAGGAGCTTGTGGATTTACTCTCTCAGGGTGAGGCAGCGAATCCATCTGCTTGGCAGCTATTTTGGCAAGATGTTTTTGGCCAGGCAACTGGTGGTGAGAAAAAAGATATGGAGACCCTGGTTTCGCTTTTTGAGGAAGGGGCATCTGAAATCACTTCCACCAACCTGGAAGCTGAAGACTACATCACTACCTGGATAAGGCAGATTATTAGGGTAGCCAAGAGCTGGGGATTAGATCAGGCGGATTTTAGCGAACTATTACTTGCCCGGCAGTTTTCTAAGAAGCTCGGACACAGGGACTCGGCCAGGCCGCAGACCTCGGATACCCGGGAGAAGATCTTGGCCGCAGCTCTGGAGGTTTTTTCTGCCAAGGGCTTCCACGGTACTACTGTGGATGAGATTGCAGAGCGTGCTGGCCTGGGAAAAGGAACGGTATACCGTCACTTTCATAGTAAGAAAGGGTTGTTTTCTGAGCTCATTCGACTGAAGGTAGCCGAACTGGAGGAGACTGTGCAAGGCACTATCGACCCTCGGGCCGATGTGCTTGATATTATTCAGACTTATCTTAGGGTCTATTTCTCCTTTTTTGACCGTAACCGAGACCTTTATAAGGTCCTTATTCAGGAGCAGAGCGACTTTGGTGCCGAAGTCAAAGCACTCTATATCGGCAACATTCTGAAAAAAGTGCCTTTGCTTAAACGAAAGATCTTCCTAGCGGCTCGAAGTGGCCAGCTCAAGCAAATGGATTTTCATACCGTTTTCTACGGAGTCATGGGCTTTATAGATGGCGTAATGCAGAAATGGTTGGGCAGCGAAAGGGAGTACTCGCTGGTTGATGAAATACCCACCGTGACCGAGACCATCTTTTACGGATTTGTAAATCTTGAGCCATCCGAACTTTCGAGAAAGATCAAATCGGGTTAGATGGGGTGGCAGAAATGGTTCGGCCTGAGGTAGGTTAATAGCTGTAGAGGAAAGGGGGGATGCTCAGACTGGATAGACGAAGTTTTCTGAATCATTGAACTGAAACTATTCGAAGGCGAACAGGATCGGTTGAGGTTTATATTAGCTTTTGCAATCGACTTTAAAACTGGTTTTGACTGAATTCTTGGAGGATAAGCAATGGATGCGGGTGCAATGAAAGAAAAAATCGTAGAAATTATCGCCAATCAACTGGGAATAGATCGCGGAGACGTGACTCCGGAAGCTAGCGTGGTGGATGACTTAGGAGCTGATTCTCTCGACGTGGTTGAGTTGATTATGGCGCTGGAAGAGGAGTTCAACCTTGAAATTCCAGATGAGGAAGCAGAGAAAATCAAAAGCGTTAAGGATATCTTCAGCCACATGGAGAATGCTCTCCAGGCTGCATGAGCGCGGATGCAAGCTTTCTAGTTGAGCAGACCAAACGTAGCGGCCCCGGCTGTATCTGAAGCCGCGGCCGCTTTTTTATCTCCCCTCCCTTATGAAGAGATCCCACTCGAAGAGCAGGTAGGGGGTGGTGGGAGAATTCTATTGGCCCCGAAGACACCCTTCAATGTGGATCCTGAAATCTGAAACCCTGAATAGGCCGCAGTCATGCCAGGGCGTGAATTCATAGAATATCCTGGCTGGATACAACTGGTTGCAAGAAGAGCCATCGCCCCTTATACTGAAAGCATAATAGTTTGTTGGACCGGCGGCAGTTTTTTCTGAGGGCGAGCAGGAACCGGTACTACTCTGATTCATCGAGGCTAACGCTCGACTTGATGGTGCGAAAGACACTTTGAAAGACACTGTCGAACTGCGTGGGGGAAACCCGACCGATCTCAATGAATTTTACTACTACTTCCTTGGCAACCTTCAGTATTTTTTCCTCATCTCGTGTCATACTCTATCTACCTCCTCGTATAAGAAAGCCCCTGCTGGTCGGAAGAAGGCCTATTTCTTTCTTTACACAGCAGAGGCTTCTGAGGTGAAGGAAAACCGTGTACGGCACTCCAACCCTCAGTTTGTATATAACAAAGAGTGACCGTGTAAGCAAGCGACCTCCTGTATGGTGTATGGTAGGGCAGTTCTGCCCTTGGAGTGGTGAAGTAATAAAGTAAAGGAGAGGTTATGAATTTGGCAGCCTGGCCTTTTGTTCTGCTGGGACTCTTTTTTCTGATTATCTGCTCAGCCTTTTTTTCAGGTTCGGAGACCGCTCTAATGGCCGTTGATCGCTGGCGTATTCGTCAACTCAGCAGGAAAAGAAGACGAGCTCACCTGGTGGAAAAGACCCTGAGGGAACCAGAGAAGTTTATTGGTACTATCCTTCTGGGGAACAACCTGGTCAATGTGGCGGCTTCGGCTCTTGCTACTTGGATGGCCATAAATCTGGTGGGTGAGGGGGGAGTGATCTGGGCCACCCTGATTATGACCCTGATTATCCTGGTGTTTGCGGAAATTACTCCCAAGACTATTGCAGCCTACTATCCGGAGCAGACGGCCATTTTAATTGTCCAGCCCATTTATGGCCTCATCAAGGTGCTGTATCCCCTGGTTCGGGTGCTTTCGGCAGTGAGTAACATGCTCATTGTTCTAGCCCGTTTGGAGAAGCCAGGACCTGGGGCTTTTGCAGGTATCGAGGAAATAGAGGCAATTATCAAGGTGGGCGCTGAAGAGGGGATCTTGAAGAAAAGAGAAGAAGAAATGCTTCAGGCAGTTCTCGCCCTGGATACCATTTCGGTTGAGTCGGTGATGATACCCACTCGGGATATGGTTGCCTTTGAAATAAACACACCCTACGATCAGATATTGGCTGGGATGAAGAGCAGTGAGTTTTCTCGGTATCCTATTTATAAAGAGGACAGGGGTGAGGTGGCCGGTTTTATCCACATCAGGGACTTGCTGAAATGGTCCGGCTCTTTAGGTGAGTTTTCTCTCCGAAAAATCATGCGCAAGGCGAGCTATGTGCCGGAAGTGAAGTCGGTGCGACAGCAACTAGTGGATTTTCAGAAGACTAGGACTCACTTGGCCTTTGTAGTTGACGAGTATGGTGAGGTAGTTGGGATCGTAACACTGGAGGACGTCCTTGAAGAGATCGTGGGCGAAATCCAAGATGAACATGATAGGTTTCTTCGAAAGATCCAGCCACAGCAGGATGGATCTTTTCTAATTGAGGCCAGCATTTCAATCCGTGACTTGAACAAATGG
>JAJDNT010000129.1 GCA_022340515.1 Deltaproteobacteria bacterium | reverse complement strand
TGGAAAAAGGTGGATTCGACCTAGATAAGATTTATTAGTTTTGGTTTAACCATAGCATAAATTTTCTAGGGACAGGCTCATGACCAGGATGTCAATTTGGCTTCTGCGAAACCTCAGGCTCAAATGGCTCTTGGCAATAGTGCTGTTGGCGCCCGTTGCCAGACCTGTCTGTGCAGATATCTATCGGTACGTAGATGAAGACGGAGTAATTCATTTCTCCAATGTCCCCAACCACTATCGTTATCGTCTTTACATTAGCGACGGCAAAATGGACTATCAGGCCTATTTTGATCGCTATGACAAAATAATAAGACAAGCCGCCCGAAAGCACGGGATAGACTCCACCTTAATAAAGGCAGTGATTAGGGCTGAGTCTGATTTTGATAAACATGCGGTTTCCAGCAAGGGAGCACAAGGGCTAATGCAGCTCATGCCCGAAACCGCGAAAGAGCTGGCGGTCGAAGATTCCTTCGATCCTAAGGAAAATATCCATGCCGGAGTCCGCTATCTTAAAAAGCAGCTGAATAATTTCAAAAACGATGTCTCACTGGCCCTGGCGGCCTACAATGCCGGTGAGAATGCCGTGCGCAGATATGGCCATCGTATTCCACCATATAAAGAAACCAGGACTTTTGTTGATCGGGTTCTTCGCTATTGGGACGAATTTAATCTTCAACGGCAATATAAACGCTGACACTTTTTCCTTTCTTTGAGTTATACTTCTGGCAACAACAAACCATTACCATAGTCCTAATGATTTTGGGTGGGAACATGAGTGAAAAAAGGACGAAATCTATTTTCAACCTGCCCAATTCCCTTACTCTCTTCAGAGTTGCTTGTATCCCTGTCCTGGTTCTTCTCTTGTTCTTTCCCCACAAAGCTACGAGCTTCGTGGCGGCTCTGGTGTTCGCATTGGCCTCCATTTCTGACCTCCTTGACGGCTTTCTCGCTCGCCGTCAGCAGTTAGTCACGACTTTCGGCAAATTCCTTGATCCCTTGGCCGATAAGCTTATTGTCTCGGCAGCCTTGATTATGTTGATTCCTCTTGGCCGGGCCCCCGCCTGGATGGTAGTGGTCATTGTTGGAAGGGAGTTGGCAATAACAGGATTGCGTTCTATGGCCGTGTCGGAAGGAAAAGTGATCAGTGCCGACGAACTGGGAAAGAAGAAGATGGTTTTTCAGATCGTCGCTATCCTTGGCTTGCTCCTCCATTATGATTACTTCGGTATCAATCTACACGCCGTGGGCATGTTCTTTCTTTGGCTGGCGGTCATCGTGACACTTTGGTCAGGGTTCAATTACTTCCGCAAGTTCTGGGATGTGCTTGAGGAGAACGCAAGCAAGTCAGCTGACGGCTAAGAGCCCTTCGACAAGACCTGTCGACGACCTCAGATCGAGTCGCTCAGGGCAGGTGAGACGGGCGAGACGGGATTAGATATCAGAGGACAGAAGGCAGACGAAAGAAGTAAACATTTCGAATTGCGAATTTCGGATTGGGGATTATGGATTTGAGATGTGGGATACGGTTTACCGTTCACCCTTTACCATTTACGATTTGAACAATTTCAACCACTTGAACGATTTGAAGTACTAGAACGATCTAAGTTTATTCTTGACAAATACGTGATCTTTGCTAAGCTGATTTTTACTCAAATCGAGCGGGAATAACTCAGGGGTAGAGTGCAACCTTGCCAAGGTTGAAGTCGCGGGTTCAAATCCCGTTTCCCGCTCCATTGCTTGTAAGCGCCCGATTTTCTTGGGCGTTTTTTTATGAGCTTAAAATGGTGGTTTTCCCATAAAGAAATATGGCTCGAATCCTGAGCACCGGAAAAATATCTATTTAGCCTATGGATTAGATGATAGTTTTGTTAAGGAGTGTGACCTACTGGCTGATTTCCTTCTGCCTGAGAAGGTTTACACAACATGAGGTGGACATGATTGGATCACCTGGGCGAAATTGTGGGTAGTCATGTTTGATGATCATAAAGTTCGCCGAGGTAATCTAAAAAAGTATTAGAAAATCCTTCTCTTATTTCTCTCCAGACCCACTACTTGGCCTTCTCCCGCAAATGGTATAGTTCGTGAAGGGAAATCGGTTGCCTATAAGTTATAGAATGGGTTAGAATTCCTTGGCTTTGTCAGGAATCCCATTTACCGCTCAAGTAAGAATTGAGGCTTCAGATATGGAAGCCTTTTTTGTTGCCCCAGGTCATAATAGCCTTTAGAGGGAGGGACCATGAGCTCGATTCGAACCTATGCTCTGTGGGTTTCGTGCTCTGTCATGCTTGTGTTGGCACTACTTTTTCTGGCAGATAATTCGCACGGCTTTTTTGAAGACGCCCGACACCGAACTTTCAACAAACAGGAGATTCAGACCATGGAACAAACAACGGCCACAATTGAAACAAAATTCGGCGAGATCACTTTGAAATTTTTTCCCGAGGTTGCTCCTAACCATGTAAATAGCTTCATAGATTTGGCGAAGGATGGCTTTTACGATGGCACCACCTTTCATCGAATTGTACCAGGGTTTGTCATCCAAGGGGGTGACCCCAACACCAAGAGCGACGACAGGTCAAAACACGGCATGGGCGGCCCCGGCTTCACCATTGAGGCTGAGTTCAGTAAATTACCTCACAAGAGAGGTAGCCTTTCCATGGCAAGAGCTGCACATCCTGACAGTGCCGGCTCGCAATTCTTCATCTGTGTTGCTGATGCACCATTTCTGGATGGTGAATACACAATCTTCGGTGAGGTTATCGAGGGCATGGATGTGGTAGACAAGATAGTCTCCCAACCGAAGGACCAGCGAGACAATCCCATTGATCGGGTTGAGATGAAGGTTAAGATTCAGGCCCCGGAGGAGAGCAACTGAGCAAGAGACACCAAGCATTTGGGAATTTCGGATTTCGAAATATTGACTGTATGCCCTTATGCTCTTTTCGCTGGAAGGGAAATAGTGATGGTGCACCCCGGACCGTCGTTGTTATCGGCCCAGACCGTGCCTCCCATGAGGGTGACAAGCTTTTTCACCAAGGCCAGCCCTATGCCGGTTCCCCCGGTGGTTCGGGTGAGGTCACTGTCCACCCGATAGAAATCGTCGAACACCTTTCTTAGATCATGCCGCGGAATTCCCGGTCCGGTATCGGATACGCTGATCCGCGCGGTATCCTGCTCCGACCAGACCTTGAGGGTAATTTCGCGACTGGGAAGAGACTTGCCGAACTTCATGCTGTTGTCCATGAGATTGATGAGGACCTGGATCATTGCCTCCCGGTCATGTTTGAATGGGGGTAGATCTTCCATTTCCACCTTTAGGCTGAATCCTTCCTGCCGCAGCTTCTCTTGCATGACCTCCTTTACTTCATGAATGACCTCTTCCAAAGTGCCATCTCGCAGGTCGAGATGGGTTTGTTTCTTCTCGAATTTGGAAAACTCCAAGACATTGTTTATCAGGCGAGAAAGACGGGAACTCTCTGAGCCCAATATCCTGAAGTACTCTTGCTCCCGCTCGGGGTCACGTGCTATTCCTTGCTCCAGCATTTCTATGTACATTCGGATGTTTGTCAGTGGAGTTTTGAGCTCATGGGTGACCGATGAGACGAATCTGGAACGGCGCTCCGACAAAGCCAGCACCTCCCTGGCACTTCGATAAATGGCGAACAGTCCTATGAGGATAATAAAGGCAAGGACAAACATCATTATATTCAATGTACTCCGGCCTACGGATCTTGGTATGCGGTCACAAGTGAGGGTTGCCCGGAGGAAAGAAAAGGGGCGGGGAAAAGTTCGTTCAAGGGAGAAATTGGCATGTTGGACAGTGGCACCAGACCTATGTGAGGATGTTTCTTCTCCCCGGTCCACTACTGACAAGCGCAGGTTGGCAAAGGCCGCCATGGGTTGGCCGGAAAAATACTCTTTAGCCAGGTGGTTCAGAAACTCGTCTATTAGTAAAACGAAGCCCTGGCGGAATATCTGGTTATTAATCACGATGCGTCTGAAGATAAAAATCTGCCGTTCATTAATGAAAACGGATTGCATAGGGTCCACTTCAACCTGGAGCTTTGGTGAGTCCGGTAGCGGGGCTGGGGGTCTGATAGGAGAAGCAGCATATCTGCCCTCTGTCACAGCTCCTTTATCCTTACTGGGTTTGCCGACCATGGGAGCACCGACTCCAGAGATGGCCTCCTTGGGTTCTTCTTGCTCAGCTCGTGTCTGCTGTTGTTGCCATCCCTGAGGTGGCGGTTGCTCCTGATCTCTTCGGGCAAGGTTCACTGCCTGGTCGGGTGTTATTTCCTCTACTCGTGATTTTTCCTGACCAAGATAAGCCCTAGAGCTTTTCTTGGAACGGGAAAGATCCAGGTACTTGTCGGCAAAGGTCGAAACTTGTTCTCTTTCTCTTTTGGCGTGTATTTCGGCAGTCTTGGCTTCTCCACTTTCCACCACTGTCGTTCTTTTTTGGTTAAAGATACTGTTCGTTTTGTTTAATTGGGCCACCAGTTGGGCCCGCTCCGGTGGAATAGTTTCGTTACTCTTGACCAGAGGGGTTTGAAATGATCCATCAGGGTCGTTCTGGAAATAACCCAGAATGTAGGGCTTTTTGGGAGGCTGAGAAAGAGGGGAGGGGACAAGGCTCTGGGGAGCGGATATTTCCTGTGCCGGGGCGTAATAGTAGCGGTATTGGTCAACAGGTCTTGCCTCCTCTTCCAGAACAAAAGAGGCAAGTTCTTCTTCCATCTGGTCAAAGAGGGTCACGGCAAAATAGCGAAGCTCTGAAATTTCTTCCTGCTCCAGACTCCAGTATGTTCGGAGGACGAAATAGCCTAGGGGAACCGAAAGAGCGAGGCAAAAAATAAGTATGAGTATCTTCAGTTTTTTCACTGTTCAGGCTCCAAACGGTATCCTTCACCCCGAACCGTTAGAATGAAGGGAATATCGCCGATGAGACTGCTGATTTTTTTTCTTAATTTGAGCATGTGGATGTCTACCGTACGGGTTTCAATGTCCGGGTCTGCATAGTTCCATACCTCTGTGAGGAGTTCCTTTTTGGAAACAATCTGGTCCCTTTTTCGATAAAGGTAATGAATGATGTCCATCTCTCTTCTGGTCAGTTCCATGACATCTTCGTTATAAGTAGCCAAGAGTGTCTTACCGTCAAAAAAAATACCGTGGGAATGGACCTGCTCGTCCCCCAGCGCTTTTCCAGCTCTTCTTAGCACTGCTTCAACCCGCACCATTAGTTCTCTGAGGGCAAAAGGTTTACTTACGTAATCGTCTGCCCCGGCCTTGAAACCGGTTACTATGTCGTCCTCCGAGCCTTTGGCTGTGAGGATAATGATGGCCTGATTCGGTTTTTCTTTCCGAACCTTTTTGCAGATAGTAAAACCATCCAGAGTTGGAAGCATCACATCGAGGATGATCAAATCGTGTCTTTCTTCCAAAGCCTTCTCCAGCCCTTCACCTCCGTCTTCCACCCCTGCCGCTTGGTAGCCGTTGAACACGAGAACGTCGAGAAGCCCCTGGAGGATTGCCGTGTCGTCCTCCACCACAAGTATGCTCGCCTTAGGGTTTTTCATCGGGTCCTAGTATTCTCATCCAGTAGTAAACGTTAAATCGTAAAAGCCGTATAAATCGTAAAATTCGTAGAAGTCGTTCAAGTCGTGGCTTCGCCTGGTTATGGTTTATAGGTCATGGGCTTTTACCCATTACCTATTACCCATACTCTATGCCCTATGCTCTCTGCCTATTGAATACAAGAATTGTTCCAGGTTGCAAGCAAAAGTTATGTAAAAAAATTCGAGTGTTTATTTGCACTTCTTTGAATTGTGTTTCTTTTTCATTCCTTTACCATGGGAAGTAAGACGCGCGTCAACCAGTAGTGAACAGAAAGGAGCTAAACCATGAAAAGGAATAAAATGAAACCGTTGCTGTTAGTGGGATGCTTGTTAACCATAACCTGTGCAGCGCTAGTTTATGCTAGCAAGGGAGATCCCTTACATTTATGGTCGCCCCCGCTTATCTCAGGGAAAGACGGCATCGTTACCCTCTCCGGCAATCTTACCCAGAACAAAGTTCTCTATGGTGGAGACGGCACGGCAGCTTTGGCGCTGACCTTGAGTGCAGATGAGGTTCTAGATCTGGACCAGGGAGAAGGGAACCATGTGGATATGGTAGTCGTTTTGGACCGCAGTGGCTCCATGGGCGGCAGCAAAATCGCCGATGCCAGAAGGGCCACTCTCAATCTTCTTTCTAATTTAACTTCGGCTGACCGGTTCGGATTGGTGACTTACTCAGATGGTGTGCAAAGACGGTCTAACCTGGTCAAGGTCACAGCTGCCAACCGCAAAAGACTGGAATCAATCATCAGAGGCATATCAGCCGGCGGTGCAACAAATCTCGGGGGCGGACTCCAGGAGGGAATCGACTTACTGCTCTCAGTCCGGAAAATGGGTAATATGCGCAGAGTCATTCTCATTTCAGATGGTCTCGCCAACCGGGGGATTACTGACCCGGTTTCCCTGGGAAACATGGCCACCATTTCTATGGAAAACGGCTTCGCTGTGAGCACGGTGGGAGTAGGCTCTGATTTCAACGAGCACTTGATGACCTACATCGCCGACCGCGGTGCAGGTAACTATTACTATCTGGAAAACCCCAGCCTCTTTGCCGAGGTATTTCTCAAAGAGTTCAAAATCACCAGAGCGGCAGTTGCAACTTCAGTGGAGGTGCGCATACCGCTGAAAGATGGTCTTACAGTAATAGATGCATCAGGGTACCCCATCCAGGTGAAAGATGGTCAGGCGGTCATCCAACCGGGTAATTTGCTATCCAGTCAGAGCAAAAAGCTTTTTATTACTCTAAGAGTTCCTACCCACAGGGAGCAAACCTTTGAAATAAAGGGAATCAATGCTCGCTATAGGTACGAGGGCAAGCCCTATGAGGTTAACCTGGCTGAGGGGTTCCAGCTTGCCTGCGTGAAGGATCAGCAGCAGGTCTACGGTTCAATCGATAAAAAGGAATGGGAAGAGAAGGTGCTCAAGGATGACCTGAATAAACTCAGAGAGGAAGTGGCGACTGAGGTCAAAAGCGGCAAGCAGGAGGAAGCCTTGAAACGAATTGATGAGTACTATCTTAAGCAGCAGTCGGTAAATGCGGTGATTGCTTCGCCCAAGGTGGCCTCCAGCCTGGAAAGTGACCTGGAGGAGCTTCGCGGGGTGGTAAATGAAACCTTCCAGGGAGAGCCTCAGGAGGTGAGGGTTAAACAAAAGAAGAACTCCAAATCCCTCCAGTACGAAGGGTACAGTGGAAGAAGGAGTAAAAACCAGTAGGCAGCTGGCAGTCGGCGGTCAGCCAACCGCAAAGCTGATCGCTGATTGCTGAAAGCTGAAAGCTAGAATAAGGAGGATAGACATGGGCATCATGACGAGATTTATGAGGTTATGCAAGGCAGATATTCACGGTGTTATGGACCAACTGGAGGACAAGGGCCTTCTTCTCAAGCAATACCTCAGGGACATGGAGGAAGAGCTTAGTCAAAAAGAGGCAAGGCTGAGAAAATTAGTCGTGTCCAGGGATAAACTTCAACAAGATTGTGACAAGTATTCGGGGGAATGTGAAAAACTGGATGCAGATATCGAATCTGCCCTCAAGAAGGGCAAGGATGACATTGCTCGCCTGCTCATCAAGAAGCTCAAACCCATGACAGCGCACCGGGAAGAACTTGCTCGTCACATTCAGAATTTGGGTAAGGAAATAACCCAGTATCATGGACTGATCGAAGAGCAGCGCCTCCAATATGAGCAACTCGAGCTCAGAGCAAAACAATACTTCCACAGGGAAGAGCGAGAAAAGTGGGAAAGGGCCATAGCCTCAACCATTCCTTCTCCGCCGTCCGGGGAGCCTAGCGAAGAAGAGGTTGAACTGGAGTTGTTGAAGCGCAAGGAAGCAGTCAAAGGAGGTGAATAGCTATGAACCTATCCAGAAGACCAATGTTTACAACCATCATTTATGGATTACTGGCGGGGACATCTTTCATCCCCATAGTAATGGTAATGAGTAACCTTGTTCATTGGACTGCGGCCTTCAGGTTGGCAATCTGGCTTGTTTTGGCAGGCTACCTGGTTATTCTGGCCCGGTGGGGAAAGGTGAGTTTGCTCTCCATACTATTCCCACTCCTGCTTCTACTGCTCCTGGTGTTTTGGGGAGTTACAAACAGCGCCTTTCTCCTTCTAGCGCTTGGAGTGCTTGTCTGGGTGCGAAGCGGTATTTGCTTCCAGGGTGGTTTGCTGAAGTCACTTGTTACTGAAGTTGCCCACTGCCTTGGAGCGGGAGCCCTGGTGCTGTTTTTCACCCCCCATTCCACCATAACTTGGGCAGTGGCGGTGTGGATGTTCTTTCTAGTCCAGTCTGTGTATTTTGTTGTCTTCGCCGATTTCGGTGAAAAACAAGAGGAACAAGTGGAGCTTGATCCTTTCCACCAGGCCAGAACCCGAGCGGAGAGAATCTTGTCAGCAGGACCTTGGGGATAGAGGTGCTGTCTATCTCTCGCCCGAGCCCTCAGAGAGCTCAGAGAAGAGATATCAACAGATGTGCTCGGATCGCTAAAAAAGCCCTGCAAAGCAGGGCGTCCCGATATATTTATCGGGACGGGAGGGTAGGCTTGATGGACAGAATAAGCAAGCTTATTCTAACCATCAAGACCTCCCCGTCACCATTTTAAGTGATCCTCTACTCGATCAAATCAATTCTATCTCACTGCTTATTTATTGAAGAGTCCTCTGAGGCTGTGTGAGCTCTGTGAGAGATATAAAAGCAGCTAGCTGAAGAGGAGTAGAACGGTTGCTGCGGCGCCGCCGATTAGCATGAGATAGGCGGTTATGTTTTGGAATCAATATGGGCTTTCGGCGGAATAACTATAAGAAGAATATGACATGCCTACAACAACATGTTGCGGCAAAATTGCGGATTACGAAGTGTAAATTAAAGTATGTAATGTGAACTCGCCGCTCTCACAGCGAGACTTTAGCATCCCTTCATTGGGAGTTTCAGCTCTTGGAAGCACACTACCACATCTTGGGGCTGGTCAGAAAGGGCGAAAGTGGGCATTCAAGTATACTATACGTAATAAATCCTGTGTTTTCTAGTGCTATTGATAGATTATCTAGCCTTATCCGATTCGGCTTTTGTTGTCTTGTCAAGTGAAGATTAATCTATAGTCAAAACCATTTTATACCTTTCTGTCTAGCAGTACTATTAGATAGGAAATCTTCAACGGCCACAAATTCTATCCAAAAATAATCTTGATTACCGAGTAGGGTTCTGCTATAAGCATCCGCATGAAGTTGCGTGAAAGAATATTTGGTAAGCGCGAGTCCATTCCCAAGCTCGGTAGAAATGATATCTGCTGGTGCGGAAGTGGAAAGAAATACAAGCACTGTCATCTGAAGTCGGACGAGAAAAAGCGCTCCAAACTCATAGCCGCAACATGCACCACATCCAGTTGACGAACGTAACGGGGTGAGTTCCATCCCCTAGAGCTTCTGTGTTGGTAGGTGCCTCACCTGAAAATCCCAAAGAATCGCCAAGCGACTGAACATCGGGCGACGCTTTCGTCCCCCATACCTTCGTAGGAAAATCCCATTTGTGTCGCCGCCGCTTCAAATGCGGCTTTTTGCTTTCTCTTCATGGTGATCATCAAACCGGGAAGCCCGACAAAGAAGGCGAGAAAGACAACGACGATGACAACCTGCTGTACCATCAGCTATTCCTCCATCTTCGACACTCCTCTGTGGCTTTCTTTTCCCATTGGCCAAGAAGATCAAAAATGGACCCGCAACATCCACAGCGAGAAGGCAAGTAGTGAGGCTAGAAGTGAAATATGGGGGTGGGTGAGTAAGAAAATAAAAATGTCATCCCTTAATTCACACTGCGCCCGTTCTCACTGCGGTCCAACATGTTGAAAAGAAAAAAGCGGAGCCAAAAACTCCGCATTTTTTTATTCTTACCCAAAATGTTGTAGCTCGGTCTTAAAAGGTAAAGTGTAGATTAGGGTAATTCTCATCTTTATCTATGGATGTCTTTTAAAAACCAATCTCTTACCCAATAGCCGAATTTTGAAAGAGGTCTTGCGGCTCAAAATTTTTCCCCGGTTTCAGATAGCGTGGCTCATTTGCCTTTCTCTTCTGAGCATTTACGCATATTGTATATGTACAACTCATGTATCTCTTTTTCATAACCAGGGTAAAAGCCCTTAGGTATTCCTTCAACTACGTTAGTTCCTCTATTGAACAGGACCAGAAATTGTCCCGTCTCCGGATCAACACACAGACCTTCGATTTCTCCGGCACGGGTGAATTCATTAAAAGTCTTTTCCAACTCCACTAATCCACTAGTCGCAGCAGGATTTCCATTCACCCTGTAGAGGTGGTCGGGTTCCCAGTAATTGGCATCACCATCGTCTGCCGTGATAAACAAATACCCATTGTGATAATAAACGCCTTGTTGGTACTGTGGTACCGGCTGCAAGTGTAATTTACCAATATATGTACCAGTTGTGAGGTCATACTGATAAAGATATCTACCATTACACCAATCAGCCATCCAGGCTACCTTGCGCATAGGATCTACAGTAATTCCACAAACTTCAATTTGTCCGGATTTCTCATCAAAGGGTATGGAACGCTTATGCTTTAACGTCTTAGCGTCGTATATTGCAATCTGTATATTAAATCCCCTTCCTTCCTTAAATTCTTCTGCACCTATATAAAGTTCACCGTTGTAGTAATCTATATCTCCTATGTGGTTACAAACAGCTTCTTTGGGAAACGTTTTAAATGGCTCTTTGTTTGCTTCAATAACCTTGCCACTTTTGTCGCATTTATAAAGAGCCTTACTGCCACTAACGTAGTAGTAAGTCCCATCTGTGGCTACTCCTTGTCTTCCGGGCACTTGGATTACCGCAGCTAAATCGTAAGAATACATTCCACCCGCATCACTGTACGCATTGGCAGGGAAAGCAAATGGGACAGACATCAAAACAGTTACGACGACAACTAAAAAGCTTAGCACATTAGTTCTTCCTAACATATGACACCTCCTTTTGTTGTTTGCGACAAGACCTCTTTCACAAAAATGG
>JAJDNT010000089.1 GCA_022340515.1 Deltaproteobacteria bacterium | reverse complement strand
TTTGTTGGCGTGGTTGATCGCACTTCTCAATATATTCGTCTGTATAAAAACGGTGGTCAGGTAGGTTCAAATTACATTGGTAGCTATGGCAGCATAGATGTTAATGATAATCTTACGATTGGCAAAGATACTTGGGGCTGGCCGGATGCCCGCATCGAGGAAGTCCGCGTTTCCAATACTGCTCGTTCAGCCGATTGGATCAAGACGGAATGGTACAACCAGAATGGTTCGGTAGCCTTTTATACCCTGGGTGACGATTCTTGTGAGACCGAATATTCCTATCAATATTGCCAGAAGATAACCATAGATCACAACAAGGTAAGCGGTTCATCTCATGACAATTTCCCCCTTCTGGTAAAGCTCACTACGGATGATTTGAAATGGGTAAATAATGGGGGCCTGGTGGAAAACGAGTTTGGCTACGATATCGCTTTTAAAGACGAAAATTGCACCATGCTCGACTATGAACTTGAGTCCTACGACAAAGACACAGGGACACTGGCTGCCTGGGTGAGAATCCCCAGCCTTTCCGGCAGCACTGATACTGAAATCTACATGTATTATGGGAACCCCTTCATCGATTGCCCCAGCGATAATCCAACAGGCGTGTGGAATTCTTATTATCAGGCTGTCTACCATTTAAACGACGATTTCCAGGATTCCACTTCCAATGACCGAGACGGCACCAACCATGGTGCTACATTCGCCACCGGAAAGATAGGAAAAGGGGCCCTTTTCGACCCAACGGACGGGTATGATTACATCGACATAGGCACTTGGTCCGTAAGTGGTGACGACATAACAATTCAAGCCTGGGTGTACCCTGAAAATTTCAACCAAAACGACCCCCGTATTGTGTCAAAATGTGATGACGATAGCGCATCCGAAGATAATCACGTATTCATGCTCAGCCTGTACAACGGTAACAACGGTGAGAATCGGCTGAGATTCAGGATAAGGGGAACCTACGACAACTCCTACGATGAATGTATAGGTGGAACCAGTTGTGATCCATATAATTGTGTCAGTCCTTGTTACTGGAATACGGTCTGGTACACAGTTACGGACACAGTTACGTTATATGGAAGTGATCCCAATGGTTATCTGCCCACTGCCCAGGCGTGGTATTTCGTGGCAGGCACCTATGAGGATGACAATAGCACCGAGATGCAGCTGTACAGGGACGATGGCCTGAATGCAGGAGGCAGAGATCACAACGGCAACCTGGTTACAAACACGTGGGACATATGGATTGGTGCCAACCCCTATGGGAGCAACAATACTGAGTACAGCTGGCATGGGGTGATAGATGAAGTGCGTATCTTATCTATGGATCTTCCCCAGGATTGGCTTAGGACTGAATATAACAACATTAACGATCCTTCGAGTTTTTACAGTCTGGGATCATGTACCAGGGCAATCACCCCGGTGACCAGTGAGTGGAGGGAGGAGATTCAATAATTGCGGATTTCGGATTTCGGATTGCGGAATTCGAATTTCGAAATTAAAGAGTGGCTACTTGCCCTGAGCTTGTCGAAGGGCTGACTACTTGAACCAAGCGGCTTAGGAATGAAGAATGAGGTCTAAATCTCTAAATAACCACGGTTACACCCTGGTAGAAATTGTCATTGTAATCGTGATTCTGGGTATTATCGGTGCCTTCACTTTCCAGATGGTAGCTGCCGGGGTGCAGGCCTTTAGGAAGTCCAGCGCTCGCAAAGAACTCTCCGATCAGGGCAGGCTGGCCCTGGAACGCATGGCGAGAGAGATCCGGGACGCCTACCAGATTCAGGCCACTCAAAGTACGGCTGATGAGTTCACTTTCAAAAGGAAACACCCCGGCGAATCTGCCGACAACATTGAGGAGATCAAATTCTGGCTCGACGGCACCGATCTAAAGCGAGTGGGTGATCCAAATGGCACGCCGGTGGAGGCAGTCCTGGCCTCCAACGTGTCCAATTTCACCGTGACCTCCATGGTGCCCATTGCTGGAGGTGGAACCACAGGTAATATCATTTTTGACAACACTAGTTCTACTACGTCTAGTAATACTACACTAACCCTCAGTCATACGATTGGTGGAGGTGAAAACCGGCTGTTGGTTGTTGGCATTTCAGCTGAATGTAACGAAGGCATATCAGTAACTAGCGTTACTTATAACGGCCAAGCGCTCACAAAAATTGCTTCTGCAGTTGCAGATACGGGGACTGTAGGGTTGGCAGACCTTTGGTATCTGCTCGAGGCTGATCTTCCCCCCGCAGGCACATATAATGTACAGGTCACCACTTCTGGCTATGCCGTAAAGTCAGTTGGTGCGACCTCTTTGGCAGGGGTTGCTCAGCAAGCTCCGGAAGCCAGCAACACTAACACCAATGTAGGCCCCGAGTACATCTCGACGAGTATTACCACGTCAACAGACGGTGCCTGGATTGTTGACGTGGTCGAATGCGGAAATGCCAGTGCCTTTACGCCCGACGGCGGCCAGACAGAGCGGTATGAGGAAGCCGGAAGTTCATCCGAAGGTGCAGGCAGCACCAAAGAGATGGCAACTGCAGGTTCCACTTCAATGGGATGGACCAGCGCTAGTGCAAATAGATTGGCTCATGTTGTTGCGGCCTTTGCTCCCGCTGCAGCAGCCCCGGGAGGAGGCCCCGGTGTTGTTCAAGTTGACTCTGTGTCTAGTGGTGCCACCCCTACTGCAACTGACTCGAGCTTGACCATATCCCATACAACCGGGAATGGTGATGACCGCTTGATGCTGGTGGGGGTGTCCTTGCAAAATGGAGACTATGAATATGTCACAGGGGTTACCTACAACTCCACTCCTCTCGCCCTGGTAGGAGCAGAGGCCAGGGACGATGATTCCAGGATCGAGATTTGGAAGCTCGTCTCACCAGAATCCGGGACCCACGATGTGGTCATTACCTTCAACGAAACACTTAGCAACGGGGCGACCGCCGGCGTCATCACTTTCACCGGCGTGGACCCGTCAACACCACACGGGACTTTTACCTCTAATAATGGTGACTCCTCTGCAGCCAGCATAAATGTTCCCTCAGCAAATGGTGAGCTTGTTTTTGCTGTTGCGGTTGCAGAAGATCAGGCTGGTCCTTTGACTACTGGTGCCGGGCAGGATGAGCGCTGGTCTATTGGTGCCGACGGTTACGACAGTGCCGGGGCTGGAAGTACAGAAGCGGGTGCAGCTAATGTTTCAATGTCATGGACGGTAAATACCTCACAGGATTGGGTTGTTGGCGCTGTTTCCCTCAGACAAACGAGAATGGTGAAGCTGGATCTCACACTCAGCTCGCCGGAGGGTGGAAGTTTGTCAATCCGTACGAAGGTGTATATGAGGAATTATCAGTAGCCTGACGGCTATGTTCGTGATCCCTTGTCAGTTGTCCGTTGCTAAAAACTTATTACAACGGACGACGGACTACAGACAACTGACAGCCCCGATAGGAGGCTTAGATAAATGAAGCAAACCTATGAGCAAAAGACAAACGGCCCAATAGGGCTACTGAGGGGCCAGGGCGGCTTTTCAATTCTGGCCATAGTTTTTGTCATGCTTGTGCTGTCTGTTATTGGTTACGCTATGGCGAGGATGATGGCCACCAACCAGAGGTCGGTACCGGTCACGGCTCAGTCGAGCAGGGCTTTTTATCTGGCGCAAGGAGGGCTTGATTGGGCTGGCAAGTACCTCGACGGACTCAGCCCTGATCAGTGGAGTGGTTTGGACCAGGGGACATGCGCGGACTATCAAAGCCTTACGCCCTCAGTAAGCAAAACTCTTGGTACCGGGAGCTTCAATCTAATCTTTTGTGATTACAGCTGCACTACCGTTCCCTCCAATCAAGAGATTACTGTCATATCCATCGGCGAGCATGGAAACGGAAAGCGAACGGTCGCTACAAAGCTACACCGTGAGCTGTGGTTTGGCTGTTATGAGCCTAGTTGTTCGTAGGACAGGTTAACCGGGTAACTGGCTAAACCGGCTCAAGTGACCCCACCACCAAGCCAAAATCAAGGACAACTAAAAATTTATAAAAAAATTATTGACATATGTTTTTTGGTACCGTAGGATAAGTTTAAACTTAAAATTGAACATCATTTAGCAAAAGCGAAAAGTGCAGTAAAACCTTTTTTTTACCCTAATGAGGATAAATTTAAATTTAAACTTAGAACCCGCATATTTAACGAAATGGCGTCGCGAGACTGTAAAGATGGCCGTGCCTGTCCGCCATCGCGAGCCTACTCGCTCAGGCGAGGCGGGCGGGCCACCGGGAAACCGCAGGGAGTTGGATACGAGGCGTACCTGACCGGTACGTCGCAGGATCCGACACCCGAGGACCCCCGGAAGGACGGCCATATCTGCCATTCGCAGCAGGCGTTTTGTTAAACATGCGGGTTGAATGGAAAGGTAAATGGCGTCAACATTCACTCATAGCTGGGCGTTTATCATGAAGACAACATCGGAAGTCGTACATGAGGTTGGGATCCCTCGCCAAAAGCTCTATTATCTGGAGCAGAAGGCTTTTGTTAAACCGGAAACAGAACGACGGGGCGAGAAGACATTTCGCTTTTATCCGGCTCGAGAGGTGGAAAAGGTTCGTGCCATCTGGAAATACCTCCAGCAAGGCTTCCGATACCGGGCCGCCTATGAGAGAGCGTTGGAGGATTTGAAGCAACCGAAGTTGTTATGAAAACGTATAGCGCAAAGCGCACGGCGCAGAGCCTATGAAAACAATGGCACAGGGCATAGGGGGCAAGGCGCAAGATAGGAGGCATGGAACATTCAGGCATGATAAGTAGCCTAAATAGTTGGGTTGACACAAATATACTGATTTTGCGAGTGGAGACCCGCCCGCCTCGCCCGTCCGCCTCGGCTGAAGCCTTGCGATGCCGGGCGGGCCTGAGTCCGCCTCAGGCGGACGATGGCGGGCAGGCAAACTCCACCCCTACGATTTTATGTTTCGAATTAATTAATGTAGGGGCGGGGTTTATCCCCGCCCAATAAGCATTTGTTGATATTTGGTTTCCTTGAAGTTGGCATCTAGGCGCTATGGCAAAAATCACTAAACTGAAAACTCCCGATATCCTGGGCAAGCTGAAGGGGCCGGGCAAAAGCCACCTGGGCATTGATATAGGCAGTCACACAATCAAGATAGTTGAGTTGCGAAGCACTCCAAGGGGAATGGATCTGGTGCACCACGCCATGGCTTCCACTCCTCCCGGAGGTTTTCAGGTTTCGGTGGTTGCGGCTCAACTAAAAGAGATGATTCAGGAAGGACGGATCAAAAACAAACAGGCGGTGATTGGTTTAGCCGGCAAGGGCGTTGCAGCTCGCCGCTTGAGCCTGCCAAACATCCCGGAAGAAGAAATTAAAGAGGCAATCCGCTGGCAGGCAGGGGAGCTTTTTCCCTTTTCCCTGGGAGATGCCATGCTTGCCTTCCAGGTACTTTCCAGGGATGAGAGTGGTGGTCAAACCAAGCAGGAAGTGCTGGTTGCGGCAGCCACCAGAGAGACGGTTATGGAGCACGTTGAGTTACTTCATCAAGCGGGTCTCGAGCCTGTTGGTCTGATGGCTGAGCCCCATGCCCTTGAACAGTTATGGCGAAACACTAATTTGGGAGAGGGTGAGGAGGGCTCCATAGCTGTTCTTGACCTTGGAGCTCGCAAAACCAGCATTCACATTTTTCATGGCCGGGAGCTCCAGTTTTCTCGACATGTTCCCACGTCAGGCGACGCATTTACCATGGCTCTTACCGGGATGATTCGTGCTGGTGAGGAGGAGATTGAATTGAATACCGCTCAGGCGGAAGCACTCAAGCGGCAGTACGGAATTCCTTCGGTGGAAGACCGGGGCAAAACGACTGAGGGAATACCTCTCTCACAGGTGGCTGTAAGGATGCGGCCGGTTCTCGAGAAGCTAGAAACTGAAATCTCCCGTTCCTTCGACTACTACGCTTTTCAATTCCAAGGTGAAACCATAACCAGGATTTTGTTGGCAGGTGGAGGGGCTCAACTAAAGGGAATCGAATCATTCTTTGCTGAGAGGTTTGACCTAAAGGTTGGTTTTCTGGATCCCCTGGCGCCAATTATTTTCCAGGATAGCCAGGCCTTCTCAGAGCTGGACGCGGCAACTCGGCCGGTATTTACCGTGGCAGCGGGCCTCTCACTGCCTATAAGGGAACGATTCAACCTTCTACCCCTTGATCTGCAACCACATCGAAAAAGGTGGAGCGTGCGGGCACCGGTGGCCTATGCCACTTTGGGTCTGCTGTTTTTATTCCCCCTGGGCCAGTACGCCTGGCAAAGCCATCGGCAGGTGGCCTCTCTTCGCAGTGCGGTGAATATCAAAAGGACCTCCTTTGAACAATACAAATATATTTTTCAGGAATACGACCGGGTGAAAGCAGAAAATATTCAACTCGATGCCAGGCTCGCCGAGCTGCCAAAGCTG
Source organism: Deltaproteobacteria bacterium (assembly GCA_022340515.1). GTDB lineage: Bacteria > Desulfobacterota > Syntrophobacteria > BM002 > BM002 > BM002. The sequence goes on along the minus strand of JAJDNT010000089.1, from coordinate 12,639 downwards.
GATATTCGAGTTCCTAAGTTAGCTGCAGCCCTTCGACTCATCAGCCAGAAAATTCCCGAAAATATGTCACTGACAAACATGGCTTTCGAGAAAAAGGATGAGGGTGGACTAGCTGTTAGGATGCGAGGTCTTATTCACGGTGAAAAAGAGGATGCTTTTCCCATGCTCACCACCTTTATGGAAGAGTTGGGAAAAGTAAAAATATTCTCGGATGTGGAGCTTGAAAGTGCCGGAGAACAGAAAGACGCCAGGCCGGCAGTATTGGTCTTTGAGATTGGCTGCAACTTAGAATAATTTGGGTTTAGTCAGTTTAGCCGGTTTGGCCAGTTTAGCCCGAAATAGTAGTTACTGAAGTCAGCCGGCAAAACCGGTCCAACAGGCATAACCGGCTCAACCGACATAACCGGCAAACAAAAAAATGCGCGAACTGAATACCAGAGAAAAGATAATAACCGCAGTGGTCGGCTTGGTGGCGATTGTATTTTTTGTCAACCAATTCGTCCTCGAGCCTCATACCAAAAAGGTGCGCAAGCTCAGAGCTGAGCTTGAGGAGTTAAATAAGCAGACCACGAGCATAGGTCCAAAGCTAGTGGAATTTAACTCCTTGAATTCCAATTTGATCAAAAAGAGACGGCAGGTCGCTGAGCTGGAACAAGCACTTTCCTATAGGGCTGGGGTTGCAGAGCTAATCCACGAAGTGAGTAGACAGGCCAAAACTCAGGGTCTTCAAATTCAAAACATTCGACCGGGGGGAGACACCACGTTGGAGACACCGGGCGGCAAAGTGGGAGAATTTCGCCAACTTGTTCTTAATCTCGGTATTCAAGGGCAGTACATACAGCTGGGTGAATTCATTAGTTCGCTAGAAAAACAGCCATTTTACCTGAAAGTTGCCGAGTTGAGAGTTGAAAGAGGCCGGCAGTGTCCGCAACTTTTGGAAATTCAGCTCCAACTGGAGATTACGGTTAGGAGTTAGATGGCATAGAGCATAGGGCATGGGGCATAGGGTATAGAGTAAGAGGCACAAGGCGCAGGGCGGAAGGCACAAGGTAAAGGAGTTAGGAGACAGGAGTCAGAATTCAGAATCCAGGAGACAAGAAAATTAGTTAGATTTTTTCACTACTGGCTACTGACTACTGACTACTTAAGCTTTTATGATTTGAACGACTTGGACCGTGGACCATTTGAATGGACTTAACGAAGCCGCCAAATAAGATTGTCGTTTACTGTGTAGCGGGTCTGGCGCTTTTCCTATGGTTAGGTGTGTGGTTATTTGGCCCTAAACGTGAGAATGTCCTGCCGGGAGCTCCACTGGATAAAATGCTGGTGACTTTGGCCCAGAGCGATAAGGGAGAGAAAAAGGAGGTGGAGGAAAAACCGGAAGAGCTGGTTCCCGGCGACTGGGGTCGGGACCCCTTTTACTTTCCATACCAGGCCGCCGAAGAGGTTGCACCCCCAACAGAAAAAGTTGTTAGACCAAAACCAGTGAGCGTAGAGCGCGGACCACAGTATAGACTTTCCACTATTTTGATCAGTGGGGCCAACCGGCTGGCGGTTATCAACGACAGGGTTTATGCATTGGGAGACGAAATCGGTAACGAAAAGATCTCTGACATCACGCTGGATCACGTGGTGCTTAGCGGTGCTTATGGGGAGCGTTTGCTCAACGTGCCTCAGCCGCAAACGCAGATAAAGGTGGAGAGCACCGGAAGCAAGTAAACATTTACCACAAAGGACACAAAGATCAATAAGGGATTGATGTAGATAGTATCTCATAGAAGGTTATTGCTATTTTTGCTCTTCTTTGTGGACTTTGCGCTCTTTGTAGTTAAGAAACCTAAGGCATCGGATCGGGCAGTAGGTATATATTTAGCAGATTAGCCCACGATGGGAGTGAGATGATTAGCCGGAAGATCTGGATAAACAGCTTGGTGGTGATTACCGTTCTGGCCGTGGTGTATTTATTCTCAGGGTGCGCAAGCAAGCCCGAGCCAGCCCCTGCGAGAGCCCCAGAAACTTTTCCGATTCCTGAATCCTCCCTCGAGGAACTCACGGTTCCCCAATTCCAGGAAGAAGAACCGACGCGTTTGGCCATCGACAGTCGTGGCAAGTTGTACTCACTGAGGGTTCGGGACGGACAAATTCAAGACATACTTCTCGCCCTTGCCCAGGAAAGCGGAGAAAACCTGGTGGTGGACCCTGAAGTGACCGGTAAAGTGACGGTAAACCTCAATCGGGTGACCCTGGAGCAAGCACTGGAGGCAATCCTTGGCCAGCTGGGCTTCAGTTATCGCAGGGAAGGTCATATCATCCGAATCTCCAAGCCGGTGCTGGAGACCCGAATTTTTTCGGTAAATTACATTAGCACCAGTCGCAAAGGCGACAAGACCATCATTGCCACCCATGGATCCGGAGCCGGGGGTGAACAGATCAGTGCCAGTGAGACCCGCATTGCCGGTAAGGACGAAATGGACTTCTGGGCGGAGATTCAGGAAGGTCTAACTGCCATAATCTTTGCCGAGGAGAAACCGGTGGCAGTATTGCGAGCTCGGCAGTCAGGGGTGGTCTCCAGCCTGACCAGCCAAGACGGGAAGAAGCTGGTAATTAGCAAGGTAAGCGGTCTTATTCAAGTGCGGGACTACCCCGAAAAACTACGTGAAGTAGCAAAGTTTCTCGAGCAGATGGAGGCGTCGAGCCAGCGCCAGGTGCTCATCCAGGCCCGCTTCCTGGAAGTTACTCTGAGAAAGGAATTCGAGACCGGTATTCGCTGGGATAATATTCAGGAGCAGTTTTTCAACTTGGATCTTACCGAGCTGTCTCTTAGCTGGAACCTATTTGGCGGGGGGACCTCAAACAGTGCCAGGGGTGCTCTGCTGGTGGCGGGGGCTACCGAACCACTGGCAGGTGGTGATTTTGTCCTTGCCGATTTAGTAAAAGCCTTGGAAACCCAGGGCAAGGTGAAAGCATTGGCCAGTCCAAAAGTAGCCACTCTCAACAATCAGACTGCCATCGTCAAAGTTGCCAGACAGGATGTGTACTTTACCTCTGAAATAAGCCAGGGTGACGTGAGCACCTTGCAGTCCTTCACTCCCAACACCATCGATGTGGGTGTTATTCTGGATGTGACCCCGCAGATCGGCCCTGGCGGGGATATTACCATGAACATTCACCCCAGCATAACGGCCGAGTATGATAGAGTTGCAGCTCCAGATGGCAGTGAGTTTCCCCTGCTTCGCATTCGAGAGGCTGACACAGTGGTCAAGGTGCGAGACGGGCAGACCATCATCATTGCCGGGCTTATTCAGGAACAGGAAACAACCACGCGAACGGGCCTTCCTTGCTTGACGAACCTACCGGTTTTAGGCTACGTGTTCGGTTATAGACAGGAAACCGCGGAAAAAACAGAGTTGGTAATCTTGATCACCCCAACTGTGCTCACCGGCAAGAGGATCGAGGAGATAAAGGCCGAAGATCTTAGGCGATTGGATCTGCTGGAACAGCAGGATCGTATGCCCATAGATTATTTGAATCCTTAAGAGAGGATTATGTACCTAGAATTTTTTGGCCTCCGTGAGAAACCCTTCGGGTTGACGCCCGATCCCAAGTTTCTCTTTTTCAGCGAAAAGCACCGCGAGGCTCTGGACCATCTTCTCTATGGGATTCATCAGAAAGAGGGATTCGTCCTGATCAGTGGCGATACTGGTACCGGAAAGACCACCTTGTGCCGGGCCCTCCTCGAGCGGCTCGATCCTCATGAGGTAAAGACCTCTCTTGTTTTGAACCCTTTGCTCAACGAAAAGGAGCTGCTCAAGGCAATTCTAGAGGACTTCGGACTGCCAGCGACTGGGACCACTAAAAAAGAGCTATTGGATGTGCTCAATCGCTTTCTCCTGAAAACTCTGACTGCCGGCGGCACAGCGGTGTTGATAATCGATGAGGCCCAGCACCTGTCCACAGAATGTCTGGAGCAGGTGAGGTTGCTTTCCAATCTAGAGACCCACAAGGAGAAGCTTATTCAGATAATCCTGGTGGGGAGCGAGGAACTGCCGGCCAAACTGGAAGCCTTTGAACTTCGCCATCTGCAGCAGCGCATCTCCCTCCGATATCACCTCAGACCTCTAGACAGGAGGGAGACCAGAAGCTATCTGCAACACCGCTTGAATATGGCCAGAGCTGCAGGAAGCACTTCTTTCGACAAGGGGGCATACCGTGAGATCTACCGTTTCTCCAAAGGAGTGCCTCGACTGATTAATATAATTGCCGAGCGCTCTTTACTGGCCGCTTATCTGGGGGGAAGCCGCAAAGTAAGGCTGAGTCATGTGGTAGATGGGCGGCAGAGTCTTAATGGGAGGTTCCCAAGAAGCCGCCCCAGATCGATTCTGAGGTTGGGCCACAGCTGGAAGGGTGCCTCAGTTGCACTTTCGGTTCTGGTAATAGCAGTTGCATTGGTGTTTGTCCCCACAATGCGGGAGATGTTGAAAAATTATGTGAACCGGGGTTTTACTGAGAAGTCTTTTGCTCCCCTGAACTATTCGCGCCAATTTGTCCGGGCTGAAATCCCGCAACCAAAGCCGGCAGTGATGAGAAGCCCGGTTCGCACCGAAAAAAGGAACGTGACTTCCCCTTTGCGTCCTGACAGGGATTCTTCGGTGGAGCGATCCACTGATGAGGTAAATTCGCAAGCTCGCCAGGTAAGGGAAGAGGTAGGTGAAGCTCAGAAAACAGCGGGCTTGGCCAAAGGGGATACGAGGTTATCGAAGGAAAGGTTCCCCCAGTACCTGCTCAAGCCGCCATACGTATACACTGTACAGGTGGAGTCCTTTCAAGATCCGGAAATCGCAGCTGCGAGAATGCGTGAGCTGCAGAATCGCGGCTTTGATGCCTGGGTGGCCTGGATAGATTTGGGTGAGATGGGTACCTGGTACCGGGTTCTAGTGGGCAAGTACAAAGACAAAGGCGAGGCACAGGCCATGGCCCGCAAACTGAGTCAGAAGAGTGAATTTCACCGGGCCAGGCAGATTGCTACCCACAAGGAAAGTGCGAAAGGCCAGGGAGCCAACAAAGACTGAACCACGGAGACCGTCAATAATAGAGGTCAGAGATTAGAAGACAGATGACAGAGGACGGAGAACAGAAATCGATTTGAACGAATCCGGCGAAGCCGGATGATAGAACGACTCGAACGATTTGAACGTTTTCAGCGACTTGAACGGCTTTTTTTGAAGGAGGTTTGGCGTGAGCCTCATTTCCGATGCTTTACAAAGGGTGGCTGACCAGAGGGCTGGGCGCAAGCAGCCACCGGTGGTTCCCCGACGACTCACTGGTCAAAGGGTCCAGAGCAAGAAGCGGCTTTTGATGATTTTAGGTTTAACCGTGCTGCTTGCCGGCGTTGTCATCGGTGTGGTTTTTTACGGGATGATTCAGAAGGAAGCAGGGCAAAAAGGGGCCGAGGAGGCTCCAGCCTCGGTTCCCCAACAGGTGATTTTCGATAAAATCCAACCTCCGCCGGAGCCGGCGAAAAGTGAAAGCCATGAAGAGCTTCAGCAGGTGCAAGCGCCAAAGGAGGACGAGCGCACACCGGTGAAGCCCAAAGTTGTTCAAGTTGCCATTGAGCAAGAACCGGTTCCCCCAGAGGGAGCTGTTAAAGAACCCACTCCATCGGTGGACGAAGATGAAGGTGAAAAACCAAGCAAGAATGCTGCAATGGAACCCGGTGAGTCGGTGGCGGAACTTGAAGAACAACCACTGCAACCCAGCAACAAGGTGAAAGTTGGTATGGTGAGCCTGCACTCCGCCAAGCAGATCGAGGATGACAAAGAACCGCTATACGCCGAGAAGAAGCGCCAGTCCAAGCTTAGCGGAGTTGAGAGAAGCAAATCTGAACAACTAGCCGCCCCGGAATCAGAGGGGCAGTCAAAACCAATACTGATAACTCAAGGACTAGAGCGAGGCTCCGCCACAAGTACGAAGAGCGGTAAGGTCAATCTTTATACAGAAACCACAGCCGGCGCCGCTTCTCTATATCGGAAGGCGGTGGCCTATCAGAGGGCTATGAAGTGGCAAAGGGCGATCGAAACCTACAAGGAGTTGCTCAGATTTGAACCCATGAGCGCCGAAGTCTACAATAATATTGGTGTTTGTTACGAAAAGCAGGGCCAGGTGAAAATGGCTGCTAAGTCTTACGAGAAGGCCATCAGTATAAACCCCCGCTTCTATCCGAGCTATAACAACCTAGGAATTATCTATTACAGGTTGAAAAATTTCGATAAGGCTCGTGCCGCTTATGAGCAGGCCTTGCAACTGAATCCTGGTAACAGCCAAAGCGAGGTAAACCTGGCATTGGTGTACGAACGGCTCCGTCGAGGAGAGCTGGCCCGCCGCACTCTCGAGCGAGTGCTAACCAATGACCCGGAAAACGCTGAAGCCCATTACAATCTTGCCCGAATGCTGGAAGATGAGGGCCAACACGAGAATGCCCTTACCCACTACCGCCAATTTTTATCCTCCAACCCATCAGCCTATCCCCAACTCCGCGAAAAAGTGCAAGAAAGAGTGCGCACTCTCGAAGGAGCCACGAATAAGTAAGGCACAGGGCATAGGGCATGGAGCATAGAGCATAGGGTCAAGACTAAAACTCTAAGCGCTGCGCCCGTTGCCTTCTGGATTCTGACTACTGACTCCTGGCTCCTGACTCCTAACTCCCCGCTCCTGACAGCGGGGAGTTATAATTTTGGCCTGGTTTTTGCGTGTGTTTTCTGATAGTTTTGCGAATTGAACTGCAGCCTCCGGCCTGTAGGGGCCTACGGTCTTTCCGAGTCGTAGACTCTCACAAGTCGGAGACCGGAGGGGGAGCAAAAAGAAGGGCAAACGAACAATCCCTGCTCTCTAGACGGGAGAGGATTAAGGGGGTTTTTTGTCTTTCGCGGATTTGTAGTAATTTTTGAGCTTGAAACCAGCAAGGGCTAACAACGGGAAGGAAGAATGAAGAGGAAACTTCTGGGTGAAATCCTGATGGATGAAGGGCTGATCTCAGAGGAACAGCTGAAAGCCGGGCTGGAAAAACAGAAACGAGAAAAGGGACTAAGAATTGGCGAGGCCCTGGTAGCCTTGGGAGCTGTTACTGAAGAAGACGTTGCCAAAGCTATCTGGCAGCAGCGTAAGATTCCCTATATAGATCTTGACAGTTATGCCCTCGATCCCAATGTGATCGAACTGGTACCCGAAAAGGTTGCTAGAGCTTATGTGGCTCTTCCTCTTTTCAAAATAGGCAACGCTCTTACTGTGGCCATGGCGGATCCTCTCAACCTAATTGCCGTAGATGACCTGCGCAGTAAGACCGGATGCGAGATCGAGCCGGTGATATCCACCGAAGGAAAAATAACCAGATGTCTGGACCACTACTACCGCATGGATGAGTCAATCACCCAACTTGTTCAGGACGTAGCTGCGGGTGAAGGTGGAAAAAAAGAGGCAGCCGATATCTCGGAAGCCCCAATGATCAAGTTGGCGAACTTGATCATTCAGCAGGCGATTCGAGATGGAGCCAGTGATGTGCACATCGAGCCCGGCGAAAAAGAGGTCTCGGTGCGTTACCGGATTGACGGAGTACTACAAGAGATCAAAAAGCTGCCTAAGAGCATTCACGAGGCAATTGCTTCCAGATACAAGGTCTGGGGCGAGATCGACATTGCCAAGAAGCGCTCGGCGCAAGACGGCCGTTTTTTTCTTAACTCAGACAGCAAGCAAATAGAGGTTAGGCTTTCCACCTTCCCCACAATTTATGGGGAAAACCTTGTCATGCGGATTTTGGATCCCACTGCTACTATCCTTGAACTAAAGACTTTGGGGTTGCCCCCTGCCATCTATGACTCATACATGAAACTACTTAAGCTGCCAGAAGGCATGGTTCTGGTCACCGGTCCCACGGGAAGCGGCAAAACCACAACTTTGTATGCGAGTCTGGCAACCATCAGTGATCCCTCTCTAAATATAATCACCATTGAGGATCCGGTGGAATATCGACTCAAGCAAATTCGCCAAACACAGGTAAACCCCCAGGCTGGGGTGACCTTTGCCGCCGGATTGCGGGCTATACTACGTCAGGACCCTGATGTGATCATGGTGGGCGAGATTCGAGATCTGGAAACCGCGCAAATGGCTGCAAGGGCTGCTCTTACTGGGCATTTGGTTTTTAGTACCTTGCATACCAACGATGCGCCGGGAGCCGTTACTCGCCTGGTTGACATCGGAGTTGAACCATTTCTTATTTCCTCAGGCGTGGCCGGCGTCCTGGCCCAACGCTTGGCCAGAACCATCTGCGCAGCTTGTAAAGAACCCTTTGTTCCTTCCACAGAGGTTCTAGAGCAGTTCGGCATCGCCAAGCGTGCCAAAGGCCGCAATTTCTATCGGGGCAGAGGATGTCAGGCCTGTCGCTTCAGTGGATATCGTGGTCGAATCGGGATATATGAGTTGCTTATGATATCAGACAGCTTAAGAGACCTGATCAACGAGAAACGAAGTGCTACAGAGATCCGCAAAGCAGCATTGAAGAACGGAGATCTGCGCACCCTCTTTCGCGACGGCGTGGAAAAAGCAGCGAAGGGTCTAACCACACTGGAAGAAATATCGAGGATTGTTCAGGTGAAGGGAGAGTAGCTGCCGGAGCTACTAGGCACTAGGCAAATTGGCGATTGCGGATTGCGGATTTCGGATTTGGGAAAGCGTTGAGCATGGCGCATAGAGTAAGGAGCCAGGAGTCAGAATCCTGAATTCAGGAGAGATGCAATCAAAATTGACTTCATTTGAGCTGCCGCCCCTTTGAACCGCAGAATGTCGAACAAGGAATTTCGAACAGCAGAAGTTTTTAAAGCAGTAACGTAATATTTTTCACTTCGATATTCTGCGGTTCCTTGTTCTGCTGTTCGACCTGCCCGCCATCGCGAGCCGCTCAGGCGAGGCGGGCGGGTATTCAGTAGTTTGAACCATCTGACCTCTGACCTCTAATCCCCGTCTCGCCGTTTCTCCGTGTCCCCGCGTCGTCCTCAGCTGTCTGCTGCCTCCTGGCTGCTGTCGGCTGTTTTTCCGATTGGTAGTTGGATGAGAAATTTGGTTCCTTGCTCTTCCTTTGACTGGACCTCAATGCTGCCTCCGTGCTCTTCTATAATCTTCTTGGTGACTGCCAAGCCCAGCCCGGTTCCCTGACTTCCCTTAGTGCTAAAAAAGACATCGAAGATCCGCTGGCAAATTTCTTCTGGTATGCCAGAGCCGTTATCCTCAACTGTAATCAGAACTTCGCCCTCCCCATGCTTCGCCGTACTGATCTTTACCTCACCCCCTTCTTCGTCCAAGGCGTCAATTGCATTGGTGAGCAAGTTGAGTAAACAGCGGTGAATTCCCTGGGGATCGGCCAAAATACGCGGAATTTTGGGGTCCAGGTCGAGCTGAAGCTTTCCGTGTTTTGTCTTGATCCGATCGTGACACAATTCCGCCGCTTCCTTGCAAACTTCGTTTATGGGGCAGGGTTGAATATCCGGTTTCCTGTTCTTGGAATAAGCGAGCATGTCCAGCACCAGGTTGCTTATGCGCTGATTGCTACGGCGAAGAATTTTCCAGACTCTGTCGATTATAGTCAAATCCTCAGCTGCAAGTGCCTTCTCCACCATGGCATGGGAGGTGTCCATGGCAGCAACTATATTCTTAATATAGTGGGAGAGTCCTGAGATTGCCTGACCCATGGCAGCAAGCCGTTCATTTTGGATCTTGTCTTTGTAAAGCTGAGCGTTTTCTACGGCAATGCCGGCAGCATTGCCAATGGCATCCAGGAGCATGAGGTCCTCGTGGGTGAATGCCCCTGCGCCTGTGGTGTCCACGTGAATGATACCGACAATCCGCTTACGCCCACGGAGGGGAGAACACATGGCCGAGCGTATGTTATGAAGCATTACACTCTCGGCCATGCCGAATTTTGAGTCTGCCATGGCGTCGGCGATGAGCACGGATTCTTTCTTTTCCAAAACGTGGGAGATGATGTTTTGGCTGATGCTAACTTTGTGATCAAGACCTTCCTTGTTTTGCCAGCGAGATGACTTGAGTTCCAATTGATCCGTGTTGGGATCAATCAGAAGGACGAAGCCGCGCTCGGCCCGGACGGTTGCGAAAGTCTCGTCTAGAATCTTGTTTAGGAGCACATCAAGATCAAAAATGGAGCTGGCTAAGCGGGTTACCCGATACATGGCACCCAGACTGAGATGGCTGCGGCCCAGCAGGTCCATGAGCATAGTGGAACTCAGCGCCTGGGTGATGTTCATGACGGAGGCAGCCTCTGAATCAGAGGGCTGGAAAATCTGCTTAGCGTCAGGCTGGTGCAGGAGGGTAGGCTCATCCTCCGGTGGTAAAGGTTGCGACAGTCTCTCAAATTGAGGAGTATGATCAGTGGCAGGGCGCAGTAGGAGCTCCACGTTGCCCAGAGTCAGGCGGTCGTCAACTTTTAGGTCACTGCTCTTTAATGGAACCCCGTTTACCAAAACACCGTTTACACTGCCGAGATCCTCAATGGTGATATGTTCACCATTAATTAAAATCCTCGCATGTTGCCTCGAAAGTGTCCTATCCTCGAAGCAGAGCTGACAGGTCGTATCACGCCCTATAATAACTTCTTCGGCCTTTAACTGATAGACTTGACCTTCTTCCGGGCCTTTGATGACCAGCAACTCGTAGGCTGCCATTGCTTATCCCTAATACTTTAAGATATCAACAAAAAACAAAATTTGTTTCCCCGAGCTAGCCCGGATGTTTCATGAATTCCCGTGGCGAGACCGTGAAGATGGGTGGGCCACCGGACAACCGCAGGGTGTTGGACCTGAGGCATACCTAAACGGTATGTCGCAAGGTGCGACACCCGAGGACGTCCGGAAGGACGCCCATATCTGCGGTCGCAGTAGGTAATTCATGAAACATCCGGGCTAAGGTATCAGAAATGTAAGAGCAAGAACTAGGCCAAAATTCCAGCTGGCAGCTAACAGCTGGCAGCGGACAGCATTTTTTGATTGGCGGTGAGAGATCTGCCTGCCAGCTGTTTTTTGACGCTATGCGCTTTGCTCTTTGTGGCGAACGTAGTGAGCCACTGTTATCTCACAAACGGATTGTATTGCTTCTCTTTGCCGATAGTGGACTGGGGCGAGGTGCCGTAATTGTGTCCCGGAAAGACCAAAGTATCCTCGGGGAGGGTTAGGAGTTTGGTCTTAATAGAGAGAAGGAGTTGGGGCATGGAGCCGCCTGGAAGGTCGGTGCGTCCAATTCCGCCAACGAATAGGGTGTCACCGGTAAACACATAACCATTGGTATAGAGAGACATCCCGCCAGGAGTGTGGCCTGGCGTATGAATAACCTCGAGGAATTGCTGGCCGAATTCGATCCGATCACCTTCCTCGACGGTTAGGTCTGCAGGAGGTGATGCTTCGCACTGAAAAATCTGTAGGGCTAGAGATGATGGATTTGCCAGTCTTTCGGCATCATTTTTATGAATCACAATCTGGGCCTTGGTTCTCTCTTTCATTTCCCTATTGCCCCCTGCATGATCAGCATGGCAGTGGGTATTAACAATGTATTTGATCTTTTCAATTTTCCTGTTTTTTGCAACCTCCAAAAGAAGTCCCACCTGATCTGCTGGATCGATTACGATTCCCTCACCGGTTTCCGGACAACCAACTAAATAAGCAAAAACCGCAAAGTGTCCCACTTGTACTTGTTCAATAATCATATCTCCTCCACTTTAGCTCCACTGAAATCTTTATACGGGTTTGAAAATAAGCATGCAAATAGCTTTTGACAACCAGCAAATAGTTTAACCGACCAAGTATGCGATGTGAACTCCATAGGTTATAGGTGATGGCTAATGGGTAATGGGCTATCTCTCACCTATAACCTATGACCCATTGCCTTATTACCTTGCCCGTGGCTATGGGCTTTGCATCAGATTATAATTTGGTCATTGCCTCAACTTGGGCAATGATTTCTTTACCTGAGCTGGTTCCAATACGGTGAGCGCCAGCTCCTACCATTGCCTCTAAATCTTGGATCGTTCTAATCCCCCCAGCAGCCTTCACCTTGATATTGCCTTGGCAGCACTCAGCCAGTAGTCTCACATCATCCACAGATGCTCCAGAGGGACCAAAGCCCGTTGAGGTTTTGACAAAATCAAGTTCGGTCCTCACTGCCAACTTGCAGAGATGTTTCTTCTCTTCCTCAGTTAGATAACCGGTTTCCAGAATGATTTTCACCACACCGTTTTTAGCTCCCAACCGCATTGCCTCCATTTCTGCTTCGACCAGTCCGTAATTTTTTCCTTTCACCGCACCCAAATTTACCACATAGTCGATCTCGTCGGCGCCGGCATCCAGGGCAGTTTGGCTAGTCCTAACCTTGCTTTCGGCAGCCTCAAAACCTAGGGGGAAACCCGCAACAGTGCAAACCCGAACCTTGCTGGCCCTCGCAATTCTGGCAGCCAGATTTACCCAAAAAGGTGCAATGCACACAGCAGCAAAACCTAGGCCTACAGCCTCTTCACAGAATCTCTGAACTCGACCTTCACTGGCCGTGGGTTGCAATAGAGTCTGATCGATTATACTTGCGACTTCCCCA
>JAJDNT010000072.1 GCA_022340515.1 Deltaproteobacteria bacterium | reverse complement strand
CATCTTGGGAAAACGATCGTCGTAGATGTAGAGAAGTTGGTAGAGATAGGGGTCCCCCGTGAGGACCAGCTTGACGTTGAGCGGCACGGGGGTCGGTTTCAGCGTCCGAGTGCTGAAGATACCGTAAAGCTCGCCAAGATCTTCTATTTTGATTTGCCGGTCTTTAATGGCCCTTTTTAAGGCCTCCCATGAGATCCAGTATTTTAAAAGATCCAGAGCCTTTAGTACCAAGTAACCTCCGTTGGCCTTGTGTAGAGCCCCCGGCTTAATCATGGTGAAATCAGTAAAGAGAGCGCCGAAGTATGCCTGCCTTTCAATACTGCCAAATAGATTAGGATAACTGGGGTTTGATTCGATGATGACTGGTGCCCCTTCGGTCTCAGAGTGATCTATAAGGACGTTGACATCGTACTTGCGGAAAGCCACTTCCTTTGGAGGCATAGCCATAGGAGCCGCCGGCGCCTGGGACTCTGCTTTCTTTTTAAAGTCATCGATGTTCTCCAGTATGTCTGCTTGTACCTCTTTGAGATAGTCGAGAACTTCCTTTTCCTCCTTAAACTGCTCTTCAAGGGTCTCCATGAGATGGCCGACCACATACATGGCTATCTCGGCGTCCAGTTTAGTGTGTTTTTCCCTGAATGCCGCTTCCGCTTTGCGAATCTCCTTGATGGCGTCGTTCATCTCTTTTTGCAGGTTGTCACTTTTTTCCCTGAGCTCCTGCTTTTTTTCTTCGGGAAGCTGACTGAGCTCTTCCTGGGACATGGGTTGGCCATCCTCAGTGGCGGGAACTATAACCATGCCTACCTGGGAAAACTGGAGGATGAATCCTTGTTCCTTGGCCCGCTGAGACAGAGCGTCAATAATCTCGCGTCTCTGTTTTTCAAAGGCCTGATGGACCTCAGCCTCTTTAGCACTGTAGTCTTCGCTGTCAAAAACCTCGGGTATCTTAGCCTGGAGCGTCTGCACGAATTGATCCATGCTCTTTTGTAGTTCCCTGCCTCGACCGGCCGTCAGGCTAAGATAGTTTGGACTGTCCGGTTCCTTAAAATTGTATACGTAACAGCAGTCAGGAGGAGTTGGCTCTTCTTTGGCTGTCTTTTCAAGAAAGGTCCTGGCTATATAAGTCAGCCCTGTCTTGGGCTGTCCTGCCACGAAAATATTGTAATCCACATCTTTCATTCCCATGCCGAATTTGATCGCCTCAATGGCTCGATCCTGAGCCACCACCCCTTCCTCGGGGGGACAGAGGCTCGCAGTAGTATCAAACCCTAGTGTCTCAGGATCAATCCGGGCATAAAGCAGATCCACTGGAACTTCCTTGAACTTCTTGGCCATTACTAACCTCCTTGGAGATGTTCGCAGGTAGAAAAAAATTCACAGAACAATTAGCGTTTTTAACCCCACTATAAGGACATGATAAACTTGACCCTCTGGCGTAGCTATTAGGCACTTTATTATTTGGATATAGGATAATACAGTTTGCCTATCTACTTTATCCAGCCCTTTTTGACCTAGGGCAAAAGATAAGAGGAAGCTCGAGGCCCATTCGCCTTCCATGGGGAGTCACTAACCCATGACCTCCAGTACCACCCGCTTTTTTTGACTGGCACCAGCAGCATTGAGTATTGTGCGGATGGCGTTGATCGTTCGCCCCTCTTTGCCGATGACTTTACCAATGTCTTCTTTGGCGACTGCCAGTTCAATAATCGTGGTATTGCGGCCACTTCTCTCGGCTATCAGGATTTGATCAGGTTGGTCAACCAGGGCTTTGACAATGTACTCAACCAGCGTTTTCATTGATCTTTCCTCTAGTGCTTCCACGGCATGCCTTTTCACAAGTTGATCATTTAAGTTAACCGCGAACTCTTGGACTGTTCATGCAAACCCTATCAGCGCAGCAAGATTGTGTAGTTATCTACCTCCTAGTTTTCACGGGGAAATGCCAAACCCATAATACCACGCTTTACTCTTCCCAAGGCCAGAGGGCTCCTAAAGACTCCAGGCTTGCCCAGAGCGTCGCCTCCTCATGGGGCTCGAGGGTAATCAGGGGTTTCATTTCTAGGTGGCGCAAATACTGAAATAGTTCCTCAAAGGGCACTGTACCACTACCAATGGCTGCGTGTGAGTCACTACGGCCATCATTGTCGTGAAGGTGTACTTCTCTGAGATGGGGACCCAGGGCGTCGAGCCATTCTGCAAGAGGAGCTTCCCCGAAAACATTCATGTGACCCACATCAAGGCAGAAACCGAGATATTCGGACGACAGCCTCTCTATCAAGGTTAAGATCATCTCCGGTGTCTGTTCATAGACGTTTTCGAGGTAGATGGCCACTCCCATTTCTTCCGCCATCTCGGTTAGGAGTTCCCAGGTGGCCAGACTCTTGGAAAGCCACTCTTCACGGTGACCATGATAACGACTGGCATCGTATCCTGCATGGAATACTACGCTTCCTGGAGCGAATAAAGGGACAAGGTCCATGGTCCGCTGCAGACGCTGTAGGGTTGCTTTTCTTATAGTTTCATCGAGACCGCCAGGAGCCAGGTCCATAAATGGTCCGTGAAATGTTACAGTTCTGCCATTTTCTGCCAAAAGGCGGGCCACTTCTGCCATGGTTGCTTCGCTTTTTGTGTCCAAGGCAAAAGCATCGAACCCTATCTCGGGGTTTATGGAGTATTTGATAAACAGCTCCAGATATCTATCCACCAGTTGCCGGTATGGTGCATTCACCTGCACTTGGTCCAGCAACCAGGCATAAACCTTTTTGGGTTTTGGGCTAAGGTCTTTCGAGTTATCTTTATCTTTCAAGCTGGACTGTGGACACACTCTTGCTGCCAATGGACTTTCAGTTCACCGCTGGTATTATCTTACGAATATAGAAGCAGCGCCTGCTAAGCGAGATCAAGACGCTTAATCTGGGCCACTTGATTATCTTCAGAACTGGTACCTTAACTTAAGAACTAGCCCAGATTCACGAAACATCAAGGCTAGATATTGCCCTTCTGAGACAGCATTCTAGCGAAAGGTTTTTCGGAAATCCAGCAAAAAGGATTTTACAATCAAGTCATGGGGGACTATGGTGGTCGGTCAATCAAAGACTGTAAAATCTTGGGAGTGCATATTTTTTCGAATCTTGTAGTAGGGGCGGGATCGATTCCCGCCCGGAAAAGCTTTGAAATCCGCCTGTCGGGTGGGCATAAAGCCCACCCCTACGTATAATTATGTTTTGGACGATCATTTTACATTTATTTCTGACTCCTACTATAGTTCTGTCCAAATGGACAAAGGTGCGCTTTAGCTATGAAACAATACGTGATCGATCAATTACGAGAAAATGACTTTCTGAAGCTGGAGGATTACCTCAATAAGAACAGCGAGGCGGGAGAGTTACCTGGGATTTACTGGATCCCTGTGCCAAAATCACTTTTGCAAACAACTCAGCTGGAGCACACAGATTGTCAGCCCTTCTACTTCGCCGTAAATTTAGACCTCAACTCCATCCGTTTTGAACTGCTCGTTCGTACCCGCAGTCGCTTGCGTTGCGGCTGCATCCAGTATGCAAACCAAAAGCAAAGAGACTTCATCATCAATTATGCGGACCAACTATTCGAGAAGTTAGGGCTTATGACCTAGAAGGCCCAAGATACAAGGCTCACGGCGCAAGGGTTATAATTTCGAATTGCGAAATGCGAATTGCGAAATTTAAAATCCGAAAACAAAAATTG
This sequence comes from Deltaproteobacteria bacterium, assembly GCA_022340515.1. Lineage (GTDB taxonomy): Bacteria > Desulfobacterota > Syntrophobacteria > BM002 > BM002 > BM002. The sequence goes on along the minus strand of JAJDNT010000072.1, from coordinate 3,257 downwards.
TCCTTCGGAGCCCCATCCATCAAACGGGTTCCTAGTTTCGCCATCCGAAGTTCGAAATAATTTTCTTTTACCCTATGCCCTATGCCCTCAGCCTTGAGCCCCTGATCTCCAACCTTAAACTGCTTACCACTTACCGTATTGCCCTCTGTTGAAGTAGCATATCCGCAAGAACCAAACGCACCATCGCGGTGCAAACGGGCACAATGCGGGGAATGGCCGAAACGTCGTGCCGACCCTTCACCGAAAGATTGACGGGTTCTCCATCTTCGCTAATGGTCTGCTGCTCTATCTCTATTGAGGGTATAGGTTTCACCGCTACCCGTGCCACAATCTCTTCACCATTGGAAATGCCTCCCAGAATGCCACCGGCGTTGTTGGAGACAAAACCTCCCGGAGTCAAAGGATCATTGTGCTCTGAACCCAACTTCTCCGCGGCTGCAAAACCACTGCCGATCTCCACACCCTTTACTGCTCCGATGGACATCAAGGCTCCGGCGAGAGCTCCGTCAAGTTTGGCAAACACAGGTTCACCCAGGCCGGCAGGGCATCCTTGAGCCCGGATTTCCACCACCCCACCAACTGAGTCGCCTGCTTCTTTCACCTCTTGTAACCGTTGAATAATCAAGGGTAATGCATCTGGGTCCGGGCAGAAAAGAGTATTTTTGTAGATCTCTGCAAAATCCATCTTTTGAGCCCTGATCCCCCCCAAGGTCAGGGTGTAAGCAAATACAGTGATCCCATGCTGGTCCAAGATTTTTTTTGCCACCGCCCCGGCAGCTACTCTGGCTACAGTCTCACGTCCTGAGGCACGACCACCTCCACGTCGGTCACGGATTCCATACTTATGCCAGTAGGTATAGTCAGCATGACCTGGTCGAAAGAGGTCTTTAAGCTGATCATAGGCACTGCTGTCCACATCTCGGTTATATATCACCAGACTTATGGGCGTTCCGGTCGTTTGGCCCTCAAAGACTCCTGATAAGATCTCCGCTTGATCGGGCTCTCGACGAGAAGTGGAAACTCGACTGTCCCTGGACTTTCTCCAAGCCAGCTCCTCGTTTATATCGCCCGCTGAGAGCGTCAAACCTGGTGGACATCCGTCAACCACAGCTCCCAAAGCCGGTCCGTGTGATTCACCCCAGGTGGTGACGCGAAACACAGTGCCAAAGCTATTACCTGGCATGGTTCACTCCTCTGGATCGCACAGCGCTAAGCGCAAAGCGTTTTGGTAAACAGTAAACGGTGAACAGTAAACGGATCAAATGATGGGTCTGCAACTCTGCACCATTTGCTGTTTCTTACTCTATGCCCTTTGCCCTATGCTCTATGCCTTATCAAATCCGAAATCCGAAATTGCCACAGTGCTCATTGCCTAGTGCCTAGTGGCCATTGGCTGGTAGTTTCGTCTCCAGCCAGCGCAAAATATGTGCTGCCACTTCCCGCGGCGACAACCTGTCTGTTTCCACCTGCAAATGCATGGCCTCATCATATAGGGGCAGTCTTTCTGCAAAAACCTCCTCAATCTCCGCCAAGGAATCATTACCCTGGAGTGGGGGGCGTTGCCTGGCGGTGTCTAGGTCCGCGGCCATCCGCGCGGCAATGGTAGAAGGGCTGGCATGAAGCCAGATTACTTTACCGCTGCCCCGCATTCTGGCTATATTCTCCTCCACTGTTACCGCGCCACCGCCTGTAGCAATTACCTGCTTTGTCGCTTGACTGAGCCTCTCGAGCAACTGGGCTTCGCGCTCCCTGAAATATTTCCAGCCCTGGCTGGCGACGATATCTTCAATGGGCATGCCCGCCTCTGCCACTAATTCACTATCCATGTCCACGAAAACCCAGCCGAGAGTGTCAGAGAGTATGCGGCCTACACTGCTCTTGCCCGTGCACCGATAGCCCACGAGGTAAAGATTCAACAATCGCTCCTGGCTTTAAAGGTTGCTGCCCAGAGGGATCTGTCTCAATAGAGTGCAAATACACCACAAAGTACACAAAGATCACAAAGGATATTTCAATAATGAAATTAGAATCTTTGTGTTCTTGGTGGTCTTTGTGGTTATTATAAACCAGCGCGAATCTGACCGAGATTGCTCTTCGCCACAGCACCTTTACAGAGAACTTCAATGTAGCAGGGCGATAGGATATTTGCAAACAGCCAAAAAAAAGACCTATCTGCATGAGATAGGTCTCTCGTAAACCATTTGGCCTGGTGGAAGCTACTTACCAAAAACCTCGACCGCCTTTTTGCCTAGCTCTCCCAGGTTCTTGACCACGGTAATCCCAGCCCCTTCCATGGCTTCGATCTTGGCCTGGGCTGTTCCACTGGAACCACTAATGATTGCTCCAGCATGGCCCATCCGTCTGCCCGGAGGCGCGGTAAGTCCTGCAACAAAACCAATCACTGGTTTGCTCACTTCCCGGACGATGAACTCAGCAGCTTCCTCTTCAGCTGAGCCACCAATCTCGCCAACCATTACCATCCCGCTGGTTCCAGGATCTGCCTCGAACAACTTCAAAGCGTCGATGAAATTCGTCCCAATGATGGGATCGCCGCCAATTCCCATGCAAGTGCTCTGTCCTACACCATTTTTGGTCAACTGATCCACCACCTCGTAAGTCAACGTACCGCTCCGCGATACAACTCCCACAGAACCTTCCAGGTGAATGAAGCCGGGCATGATTCCTACTTTACATTTCCCTGGTGAGATTATCCCGGGACAGTTTGGACCAATTAGCTGCGAACCACTGCTTTTCACCGCATGGTAAACCTTCATCATATCCAACACCGGTATACCTTCAGTAATGGCCACGATCACTTCAATCCCGGCAAACGTGGCTTCCATAATGGCATCTGCGGCAAAAGCCGGGGGCACAAAAATCATGGAAACATTGGCACCTGTCTCTCTTCTTGCCTGCTCGACAGTGTTGAATACCGGGATGGAATCCATGTGCTGGCCACCTTTACCGGGAGTAACCCCCGCCACCACGTTGGTACCGTATTCCATACACTGGCGAGTGTGAAATTGACCCTCTTTACCGGTTATACCCTGAACCAAAAGCCTTGTGTTTTCATCAACCAAAATGCTCATATCAACCTCTCAGTTTCAAAGCTATCAGTAATCAGCAACTTGGGCGCAAGGCGCAGGGCTCAAGGCGTAAGGCAAAATACGAATCTACAATCTTGAAATTCGAAATTCGCAATCCGAGATTCGAAATAATCTCCTTGTGCCTTATGCCTTGCACCTTGCGCCAGCGCG
>JAJDNT010000059.1 GCA_022340515.1 Deltaproteobacteria bacterium | reverse complement strand
AAACCTGGCAAAATTTTTGTCGCTACGTCCGGGAGAACTTCGAAGACGTGGGTCACGATTTTGCAAAGGAAGCCTTAAAAGTTCATTATGGCGAGGCAGAGGAACGTAACATTAGGGGAGTTACTTCGGAACCAGAGGAAGACATGCTAAAAAAGGAAGGTGTTGCTTTCGTCAAAATTCCAATGGCCCAAGAAATGGACAACTGATAGGGGTTCCCATTACTTTCTGACCAGCACCATTGCCTAGGGGACACTGGAAGATTGCATGATCATCTACTGGATTTTTTGGTTGTCGTTTTAAGGTTCTGTTGGTAAGAGGACTACAGAAGTTTTCAAATACCTTGTTGGATTGGAATGGACGGGCTGATTTATGGAGAGAGTTCTCCTGCTCAATGCCACCTATGAGCCACTTCGAGTAATCTCTTGGAAAAGGGCGATTACTCTTCTCACATCGGACAAAGTGGAAGTTCTGGAAACCTATGAACGGGAGGTGAGATCTGTAACCCTGGCGATCAGATTGCCTGCAGTGGTTAGACTACTGCATCTAGTTCGGTTCCGGAAACATACCATTCGTTTCTCTCGGGAAAACATATATATTCGAGACAAATACAAATGCCAATATTGTGGTGGAAGAATGGACGGTTGCGACCTGACTTACGACCACGTTATACCCAGAGCTATGGGTGGCAAAACTGCCTGGGAGAACATCGTAACTTGTTGTCTACCATGCAACAAGAAAAAGGGAGGGCGTACTCCGGCGCAGGCTAGGATGAGCTTGATTCGTGAGGCCAAGAGGCCTAGCTGGCATCCTATGTTAATGATAACATTAAGAATTACCAATACGCCCGATTTGTGGCGCAACTATCTCTTTTACCATTCGGCCTGAAGGGGTGGCCTAACTCCCACGATGATCATCGACTGTCATACCCATATCTTCCCACCTTCCATTCGCGACGATCGCGGACCTTTAATCAAGACAGATCCAGCATTTCGATTGCTCTATGATTCTGCCAAGGCAAAGTTGGTAGGTGCTGCTGAGTTGATTGAGCAGATGGATCGTTCCGGAGTGGACAGGACTGTTGTGTTTGGTTTTCCCTGGAATGATGCGGAAGTCATGCGACGCCATAATGATTACATTGGAGAGGCCGCCAGCCGTTTTCCCGATAGACTGCTGCCCTTCGCCTGCGTTGATCCCAAAGTTGTCCAAGCCGCAGAGGAAGTGGAGCGGTGTTTGGCCGCCGGGATGCGAGGCGTAGGCGAGTTGGCTTTTTACACAGAGGTTTTGGACGCCAGTGTGGTGGCAATACTGGAGCCCATCGCCTCTAGTTGTCGCCAACACGGTGTTCCTCTCATGATACACACCAACGAGAGGGTGGGGCATTTGTACCCTGGAAAGTCAGAAGCTTCTTTAAAGGTCATATACGAGATAGTCCGAACCTTTCCTGAAAATCGCTTCATTCTTTGTCACTGGGGTGGAGGTCTCTTTATTTACGAGCTACTGAAGAAAGAAGCACGTGAGGTTCTGTCGCAAGTTGCATACGATACCGCTGCCTCCCCGTTTGTCTATGATCCCTCTATTTACGCAGTTGCTGTGAAGATTGTGGGTGCCCAAAGAATACTTTTTGGAAGCGACTATCCCCTTATTCTCCCTGAACGCTATTTTGAGGAGATGGCTGCTGCAGGGTTGAGCGAAGAAGAGCAAGCCTGGATTAAAGGGCGCTCAGCCAGCAAATGGCTCAATCTAGAGAACAATTAGTGTTCATCCATAAATGATTCAGTGTCACTCTTCGCCACTCCGTTTCTCAGAATGACATGGAAATGAGTTGATTTACCGATGAGCACTGATCAGTCTCGTCTAGGGATTTGCTGGATACTCAAGGAGGTTAAAACAATGGATTCCTTGAAAAGCAGTCTAAAAAAAGCGCTGGAGTCGGAACTGACCAATATTCCCAAGCCCTTTCGATATGGCCCAGTGATTCACCAAACAATTAAATGTTTTCTGTACAGCATGGTAAAGGAGGCAGAGCTGTGGCCTGTTCCGGATTTCAAACCTCCCAGGATGAGCGATGGATTTCTAGACCTGATAGGAGTCGAATCCGGTGATAAGGTAAAATGTGCTTTTGCCATTGGTCCGGTGGTGGAACTGAGAGCAGTCAAGAGTTTGGAAGCCTTGGATGTGGAGGAGAAGTGGGTTATCACCTTTTCTACTTTGGACAAGAAGGTGAAGGAGTCCACTTTCTTTCTCAAGCCTGGCATCGAACATCTTCACCTAGAACAGAAGTAGGCCAATCCGCAATCCACGCCCGACAGGTGAAGTGGGCGAGGGTGGCTGGCGAAATTCGCCATAAATTACCCTGGCAAAGTGAAGCCTATAGAGGAGAATAGAGTCTTTGTTAAAATATTAACAAGCTGAAAATAAAGGATTTTCCCCTTGACTTTGACGGTTGTTTATGAAATACAGAATTAATATGCGCCTTTTTAGAAAAGTCTTTTCTTAGATTTCTGTACAACTTCCTCATTGACCTATACTGGTTTTTTTTCTGTTTGGCGAGTTTGAGTAAAATGACATACCGATTCAGTCGGAATGCCCTACACCTAATTGGGCGCAAGCGTTAAGCGGCTTTACTATACTTGCAGCGAGAGGAGGTGATAAGCAGGTCCGTCAAGAGCAGGCAGCTCTTTTTGGGTTGCAGGTCGGCTGGTGCTGTCTCCTCTTGAATGTCTAATGTCGTTTCCTTGAGGGGTAGTGGAATCCGATCTCGTATCTTAAACTGGTCTCTTACAATCATTATGAGATATTGTTAGCGGCGAATCTAGCCTCGGCTCAGGTTCGCCGGGCCATGGCAGAAGGCACCTCGAGACAATAGGCCTGATCGGCTTAGGTGGTCTCTTGATGCGCTGTGAATCATAACCCAATCTTCCAGAGGCCCATATTCCTCCTTACCCCAAAATGGTTTTATTCCTGGCTTCAACTCTTTTTATCAGTGAGGCACCAGGAAGTTAATACCAGACATAGGGCGAGAGATGTAGCGACCTCCAGGAAATGGCAGAAGGGGAACGTACCAGAGACGAAAGTGGACTCATACAAATTAAGGAGGGAACACTATGGCAGAAGCAAAAGAACCCGGCAAAGCGTGGGTTGTCGTCTTTGCGGGAACCGCCATCAACCTCTGTCTAGGCTGTTTGTACGCCTGGAGCGTGTGGTTGAAATACCTAACGGATTCTGACTTTATGGCCACCCAGGGATGGCCAGCGGCCCTTACCGCAGAGCAGGCGGCAAACCCCGCCTCCCTGTGCATGCTTATTTTTGGACTCATGATGTTTCCTGGCGGTAGAATTCAGGATAAAATGGGTCCCAAAGTGGCCGCTGCCGTCAGCGCTGCCGGTATGTGCGCGGGCCTGCTCATCGCTGGTTTGGCTAAGAGTTACGCCGGCATCATGTGGGGCTTTGGCTTCCTCGGCGGGGTCGGCATGGGTGTTGGCTACGCGGCGCCCACCCCGGCGGCGCTGAAGTGGTTCGGACCCCACCGACGCGGTCTCATTGCGGGTCTGGTGGTGAGCGGTTACGGCGGTGCGGCATTCTATGTAGCACCGCTGGCTCGTTGGCTAATTACCGCCTATGGCATCAGCACCTCATTTATCGTCTTGGGTATCGCTTATGGTATCATCATTTTTGGAGCCGGTATGTTACTGGCCTGGCCTGGCCCCGATTACGTGGTGCCCATACCTGAGGAGGTCAAGGCGAAAATGGCCGAAGCAGGTGCCAAAGCTACCGCGGTTGACTGGGCGCCCAGTGAAATCCTGAAGACCTGGCAGTGCTACGCTCTTATTGCGCTGTTCTGCTTGAACACCCAGGCTGGAATTCTCATCATCGGCCATGCGGCCAAGATGGTGAAACCCATGCTGGCATCAGGATACATTATCGTTGCCTTCGGTGGCGCCCTGAACGCCATGGGACGAATCGGCACTGGCAAGTATTCGGATGTTATCGGCAGGGACAGAGCGTATATACTCAACGCTGCTGCGGCCTGTGTCTGCATGTTTGCCTTGCCGGCAATCATCAGCGCCAAGAGCCTTGGCATCGCCTTCGTCGCCATTGGTATCGCCTACTGGGTGTATGGTGGCGGACTTTCCCTGATGCCCTCTTACACTGGCGACTTCTATGGCCTGAAGAACTTTGGCATGAACTACGCCATCGTTTTCGTCGGTTGGGCTCTCGGTGCCTTCATGCCCAAGTTGGGAGGCCGTATCAGAGACGTGACCGGAAGCTATGACTGGGCCTTCTACATTGCCGGCATACTGTTGATTATTGCCATTTTGATTGCCTTGGTCACCAAGAGGCCAGAATACAAGAAAGCGTAAGGGTAGCTGGTAAGACTATCGCTATCTTTAAGCAAGAGAAACGGGGAGATTTTGATCTCCCCGTTTTTTTATTAAAGGTAAATCCAGTCCTAGAATGCCACCTAGCTTAGGGGAGGGGCAAAACACCAAGCGACATGGGGCGCGGCTTGGGTGAAGATGGGCACTCAGGTGAGCTGTAAAAGCTCACCAAAAAACTTGCGCACCCAAGATTCCACCTTGGTGAGGAGGAAGCCCCGAGTCAGCAAGGGAACAAGAATGACGGTAAGGAAAACATAGGTTGGAACCATGAGGTAGTTGAAAACGACCAAAAGGCTAATAATGATTATGGACAGGATGAGATTGGTGGCCATCGAGGTGAGTTCGAGTATTTTGGTGTTGAGGTACTCGTTGAGTTGCTCTTGAACCACTATCACCCGATTTCCTTTTATGCGGTATTCCATGGGGAGTTCTTTCCTTGTCTCGGTTCAATCAATGGTTTAGGGTAAAATCTTCGACCTCGGTATTTATAGCCAGTACTGTGACGGGTAAGGAGGAACAAGATATAGTTGCAGCGCCCGGGAAGTGTCTGGATTTTTTTCAAAAAAAACCGACCCTTTTGACCCTCTAGAATCCATGTTAGAATACTGAAAATCGGCGAGGACTGTCAATGTCTAAAGCTCACCAGCGACTTATTGAGAAGAAGTTTCAGGTTGGACGGCGGAGTCGAACGGTTTCCGCCCCCTTTTCGGTGGAGCGTACACATGGCAAAAGGTCCTGTTGTAGTCGTTGAGGCTGACAAGAGGAAGGTGGATCTTCTGGTCCAGTATCTTGAAGAGGCTGGCTACCTGGTGCATCTTGCCTCCGACGGGGATGAAGCGCTGAGACTCGCTCAGGAGTTACTTCCCGAAGTTGTACTTTTGGGAATTCAGAGCCCAGACCTCAAGGGACTCGAGATCCTTCAAAGACTAAAAAAGCTTGGAATCACCAAATCTCTACCGGTCATCATTATGGTGGATAAATTTGATGAAGAATACGTGGCCCAGGGGATGAAAATGGGCGCGGCGGACTACCTGGTGAATCCTGTTTCCAGGGAAATACTGTTGCGCCGGGTCGGTGTTGTAACACGGGTCCACCAACCAGGCAAGGAAAAGGGCGAGTTTATCTCCAAATACAAGGAGTTTTTTGACGGCGAACAACATGGACTGTTCCTAAGCACTCGGGAGGGACGATTTCTGGACGCAAATCGTAATTTAGCCAGACTATTGGGCTACGACAACAGAGATGAGCTTCTGCAGCTTGATATTAAGAGAGACATCTACTGGGACCCACAGGATAGAGAGCGCTTTCAGGAAATCATCGAGAGGGAAGGGCATATCAAAAATTTCAAAGTAAATTTCAAGCGCAAAGATGGGCAGAAAATCGCCATGCTTCTCAATGGCCAGGTGGTTCGTGACCAAAAGGGTGCCATTATAGGTTATGAGGGTTATAACGTAGAAATATCAGAACCATTAGAGGAGACGGAACCCAAACCGGAGCGTGAGGAAGAGCAACGATTTGTTACTAGATTCCTGAAGCATCTAGTTCCCAAGGTTCTTCCTTTCGGTGCTGATTTCTTCTCCTTGATGAAAATGACCGAACTGATTGCCGAGCGCTACGAAAAAGTGGAACGTTTGGGAATAGGCAGTTTTGGCGAAGTCTGGAAGGTGCGTGACATTGAAAGGGAAGGCCGTGCCTCTTACTACGTGGCCAAGATCGCCCAGAGCAAAAAGTTCAATGCCCAGTTTCGTAAAGAGGCAGATATCTGTCGTAAGTTGCAGGACCATCCCAACGCCATCAAACTTATCGACGTTGTGGAAGAGCATGGCCGGGTGGTCTTGGTGCAGGAGTTCGTGGAAGGACAAAGCCTGAAGCAAATAATGGAGCGTTCTTTAAAAGACGCTGAGAAGGAAAGCATAGTGCTTCAATTAGTGGACATCGTAGCCCATGCCCACAAGCATCGGATTATCCATCGGGATATCAAGCCGGAAAATATTATTATACGACCTGACGGGAAGGTCAAACTCCTGGACTACGGAGTCGCCAAGGAACTTAAAGACAAGGACATCAGCAGTACCATGGTGGGATCCAGGCCATTTATGGCTCCTGAGCAGATCATGGGCGAGAGCCAGACTGCCAGTGATGTTTGGGCCTTGGGGGTTATCATCTATGCGATATACACAGAGTACCTGCCTTTTTACCATGACAACGAGAAGGTTTTGATGGATCTCATTCTTACTTGCGAACCAGAACCCCCCCGGGAAATCGAGCCTGATATCCCAAAGGATCTAGAAAATATTATCTTGAAGTGTCTCAGGAAAAACCCAAAGGAGCGCTTTGCCGATGCAGGCGGGCTTAAGGAGGCAATCAAAGAGAAATTTCCTCATTTCGGCGAGGGGTAAGGTATGCAAGCCCAAATTACTGCTGGTTTTGGGAATAGAGTGATTACCGTCTCTGCGAAAGGATTTTTCCTGTTGCTGGCAGAAGACGAAGGCAGGAAGCGGTTAAGACGTAGTACAGAAAGTCATAATGGCATCAATGAAAGGTTTGGTCAGGTGATCGAAGATTTTGATGTCAGTGAAACGTTCGACTACCACCATGGCCAACAACAAGAAGGGTCCCAGCCTGGAATACCATTGCCAGATTCGCCTATTCTTTGGAATAAGTAGAGCGTAGATTAGGCGTGAAGATGCAAGGGGAGGAATGGGCACCAGAAAGTGATAAACAAAGACGGTGGCGTTTACCAACATGACCGTGCGAAAAGCTTGGGAGGTTCCAACAATATCTACGAAAACGGAAACGGTCACCGCCACCAGCAGATTGGTGAAAGCGCTTACGAACGCTATTACTAGCCAGGCAAGCCTCGGATTCTTGAATTCCTGATCCTCTACCCGCGTAGGTTTTGCCCAGCCAAAACCTCCCAAGAAAAAAACCAGCAGCGCCAGCGGGTCAAGGTGGGCAAAAAAATTGAGGTTCAATTGCGGTCTGTCGTCATCGTTTGCTGGATTTCCTTGGAAGATGGCGACGGCTATTCCCTGGGCCGCACCCTGGAAAGTGACAGCAAAGAGGATACCAACGCAGAAAAAGAGAATTTTTATTGGGTCAAATGTAGTAGGGGGCATGGTTCTCTTTTACGGTTGGTTTGATATGGGGCACCCTAGCAGCATAGATGCCAGGTGTCAATATATTGGCTCGACGAAAACTTGCCGAGATCACCGGGGACAAAAAGTCGTCCCATCTATTTATTATATCCAGATACGGAGTAGTAGGGTCTCGATGAGTGTTCCCTTCACCGTCCTGTCCAGCTGCGCTGGAGGGGGCGGTGTACCACTTTTCTTTGGGGAAGCAAAATCGTCAGCGGACAGCCGATTGAAACCCTGGGTGATCAGATAGACAAAAAGCCCTACCCGGGGCTCATTGCAGTAGACCAGACCTCAGACATCACCTGAGCCGTAATCACCGACGATTTGTCCACCCCTGGCTGTACAAGTGGCCAGTTCCAAAGGACCAAACCAGTCTCCCCACACTCCCACAACAACTATGAATGTTAGAAGAACAAATATGATCAGGGTTTTATGAATCTTTAAGCGTCGCATGTCCATGTCTCCCTGCCCTCCATCTAAGGGCCTTTCGTATCGGTCAGCCTGTAGGTAAACCCCGGAAAGGAGCAGAATAGTTTCTGCAAAAGGTGTATCCGGAGAAATTATCTGAGACGCCGTGGCGTCCTGCCATCCCCTTTTTGTTAATGACGCAAAGAGGGAATCATTTGAAAGATTACTCCAAAAAGGATGACTATTCAATAGAAGGGCACAGTGGGATAGGCATAAAGATTTAAGCTAAGTCGGCCTAAGCGACCATAGAACCCGGTGGTGAAGACTATCTTTGCCAAGACCGGCGGCTAGGTTGCAAGAGGCTCTGCAGTTTTCCTTGATAAGCTTTACTTCGGCTGAAAAAGTGAGAGGTGACCCCGATCATTAGGGCCGAAAATAACTGGCAAGGATATTGCTAGCATTGACATTTGTATCCTGTGAGCTTATCTGAGTGTTTCATGGGGGAGGAAAACAAATTTATTCCCTCCAGTGTTGTGAGGAGTCAAGGACAATGAAAAAACTATTTTTGACAATATTGATATACATGATTATGACCTGCTCGGCGGTCTGGGCGCAGAACGCCATATATTTCTACAACCGAGGTCTCGAGAGTTCAATGGTGAACAAGAGGATCCATTACTTTAGCAAAGCTTTGCAGTTAAATCCCAACTTGGTTGAGGCCTACGAAAAAAGGGCACTAAATTACTATTTCCAGCAACGCTTTGATAATGCCATCCAGGATTACACCAAAGTTATTGAACTAAAACCTACCGGGGCGGAAGCGTACCGGATGCGAGGCCTGGCGCAACTGAAAAAAGGGGATTTGGATGGGGCCATTGACAACTTTGACCGGGCCATTCAGTTGGATCCACAACCGGCGAGTAGCTACGGCTATCGGGGCGAAGCTTACCGCCTAAAGGGTTTAACCCAAGAGGCTATGCGAGATTCCACAAAGGCCATCCAGCTAAGGGGTGATGAGCGCACAACCGCCAGAGCTTATAGGACGAGGGCAGAGGTCTACCGCGAGCTGGGCGAATATGAACTGTCGGATGCCGATTTTCGCAGATACGTTGAACTAGATCCCCGATTCTACCTGTTTCGGTACTTTGCCAACACCGCCAGCCTGGAGGCAATACATCGAATAGGGCTCATCGGCATAATTGCCATAAGCTTTCTGACTATTTTCAAAGTGGCCCTCCCAGTGCCTCGTAAAAGTGATGAGGACTAAGATTGGCCCAGCGGCCCGGGGGTGCAGACAACCTGGGGTTGGTATGGGTTGAGCAATGGTGCAATTGGGAAGGTCTGCGTAAAAGTGAGTCTCAGACGAGAAGAACCTGCTGAGCTGAAGAGAGCTTTCTTTGCCGCTATTGATCTGAGTAAATCTGGCCTTGGTCAAAAATCATATTGTGCGCCTATATCGCACACCATTATGACTACATCGGTATTGCGGCCTTTAAGGTCTTTCACCAAACCCTCTACTACAGCCTTACTCGAAAATCCTGCCTTGCGAAAGACGGCGATGGCCGCCGGTACGTTAAGAGGAAGTTCAGCCCAGAGCTTCTCCAGGCCGAATTCGGCGGCCAACTCTACAATCTCATTTATCAGCAGAGTTCCTAAACCTTTGTCTTGATATTCTGGAGATACTACCACCCGTATGGTACCAATGTGATGTTTCCAGCCGAAGGGAATACGGTGCAAGGAGACATCACCTACAATCCGATCTCCATCGAAGGCGAGGATTGGGAAAACACGGCTGTAGTCCACGTTTTCGGTCCAGGATTTAATTATTTCTAAGTCAGTGACATCGTGGCGCAGGTAGAGTCGTAGTTCTTCAGGAAGTGATTGAAAAAAAGCGAACAGTCCTTCACGGTCCTCCTTTACCAGCGGCCGAAGAAGTACAACTTTACCGTCCTTGAGCTTGCATTCCTTCTGGTACTTTTCCACCATGATTCACCCCCTGGACTCATAATTGGGTATACATCATAAACCAGATTCAAGCCTTTCCGCTAGGTACTCCGGTAGATGGGCTTCACGGATCTTGTTTTGGGCCGAATTAACATCGTAAGCAACTGATCTAAAGTGAATGGTTTCCGGGTCGTTAGTAAAAACGAGATAGGATGCCTTCCATTGCTTCTGACGAGGCTGGCCCACGCTACCGGGATTGATTAGATACATCTGTTCCGCATCCAATAATAAATGGTCTCCGGAAATTTCAACTTTTGAGACCTTTCCCCGCACATCCCTTTGCCACACGGCGCGATGATGGGTGTGACCAAAAAAGGCGACTCGAACCCCAGGTGTTTTCTTGCGCATGTAGTTGAAAACTTTCTTGGCTTGAAAAAAGTAAAAGATATAGCCGTCTGGATTTTCTGGAACGCCGTGAAAGAGAAGGTAGCGGTCCCAGAGCACCTTGGTGTGCTGTAGACTGTTAAGAAATTCTTTATGCCCGTTAGTCAATGTTTTTGCCGACCATACTAGGGCTTGATAAGCCAGGATATTAAAACCCTCGGCATATTTAAGTTCAGTGGCGGCCCGGTCATGATTACCCAGAATGCTTATGATTTTTCTCTCCTGCACCAATTCCACGCATTCCTTGGGGTTGGCGTTGTAGCCAACCAAATCACCGAGATTTACGATTATTGAGATATTGTCTTGCTCTATTTCGTCGAGTACGGCCTTTAGCGCTTCGACGTTTGAATGTATGTCGGAAATGATCGCAACTCTCATGGTAACTCGATTCTAGGTGCTGGATTCTGGGTGCTTGATCCTGGATACTTGATGCTGGATGAGAGCTCATTGGATGCAGTATATCTTCGATCCAAAATCCGCAATCACTCGATTAGCTATTTGGCTGCAAGATAGTTGCGGACGCTGCCCAATACGATTCGCGGAATATCGTTGCTGCTGTTTACCCCAAATACTGAGATATTTTGGTTTTTAACAGAACCCTTGATGAATCGCAAGGCGCCGCTCTTATTGCCAACGTGGACCGCTGTAACCCGGTTCTGCAGGCGGGAGAACCTGCAAATGGTCTGATCCAAGTTGGTAATTTGCATATCAGTAATCAGAAAGATGTCAGCTTCACTCTCCTCAGCCACGCCTATGACTTCGTCGAGGTCCAGGGCTGTACCTCCGCCGAAATATCGGCACAGCACCTTATAAATCAAAGAACGGCTGCGGGTAAAGGGGAGAAGTTCTCTGCCTCCGGCGAGGGCGTCGCTAAAGTTGTAAACTGCCACGGTGGCATCATGACGCAGGTAAGTGTCTGCCGCACACCCTCCTCCCAACACAGCGTATGACAGGTGGTTGCGGGGATCAATCATACTGCCGGAAGAGTCGATTATAACTAAACAGTTGGGAGTTTTCTCCGTTTTGCCGTAGATCTGACCCTCCCGTCTTTCCCAGACTTGAGTAATTCCAGGAAGGTACTTACCGAAACTGCACCATGGGTCCAGATCCTGGAAGGGCTGACACACCTCCCAGGGTCGATGGGAGTGGGGGTGCAGATATCCAGAGCCTTTCATCTCTTTTTTACGCAGAGGCAGGGCATAATTTTCGGCCAATTTCATGTAATAGAGGCGATTGGCATCTACTGGTTTGCCCGCACCGTGTCCCATGCCCTCGTTTGCATCCTCGTTGATCACCTCGAGCTGGTTTTGCAAGTCCTCCAATACATCGGCGAATTGCTCGGGTGACTTGGCCTCCACTGCGAAACCTCGTAAGGCTTGTTCTATCTCCTCCGGTGCATATTGTTGGAACCCGTGCTGCCCCATCCGAGTATGTTCGTCTGGAATACTGGAATCAGAGTCCTCAAGGAGCGGACGAATTCCGCGGATGAATCGGGTGAGACTCGCCATCCATCGACGTTTGTCAAGATAGGGGATAGTTGCCAGTCGGCTTACGGTCTCGTCCTCCTCTGGGCAACCTAGATCTACTCCCCAGATCCTCTGATAGAGAGAACAAATTAGTTCTTCAAGTCCTGTACGGACACCACTTTTGTAGAGCAGGGGGAGGGAGCTCTGCCTCTCCTTGACTGCGTGGGTGTCGGCCACTATGTCCATGAATATGTCCGTGGCTTTGCGGGCTAGGTCTCCTTCGCCAAGCATTTCTTTGGCGCGGGCGTAAAATCTCAGATGGGTGGATAGGTCCCAAGGACAGCAAGTGTAGTGGCTAATACCGTGGTCGAGGAGCGCCTCGAGAACGGTTGACGGAGGAAGGATAGTCGACATAGCCTTGATGTAATCAAGGTTCAAGATAATTTGTTTATTACGGATCTCCATGGCCACCGGTCCGTGATTGTTGTCGAACCTGGGCATGGGGATTTCTGGAAAGAGATGCCTACGACGGACTTCAGGCCAAAGCTCTTTCAGCAGTTCCTGGAACTCTTTCAATTGTTCTTCCCTTTTTTCCTGATCTTTCCAAGGGGCCGTTAGTTTTATCTCAAATAAGTGATCCACCGGGCTAGGTCAGATCGCTTACAGCATGGAAACAGCAGTCAGAATAAAGAATTAGCAGGATTACCAAAGCGGCTGTCATACCCGCGAAAGCGGGTATCCAGTTGAGTGTGGATTCCCGCCTACGCGGGAATGACGATTTAATTATTCTGTCCTCTGTCCTCTCTCCTTTCTCCTCTCTACTCTGCCCGCTGCAAGCTGGACAAAAATGCCTAGTTCTCCTGGCGCCTAGCCTATTGTGTCCCCTGCCACCGGTTCACCGCCCTGATAGATACGGCCAGCAGTCATCCGGCCCAGGCCCCGAATTCGGTTGCCAACCCAAATCTCTCCTCCCTGCATCCACTCACCGGTATTGCGGCCGCAATGCTCATGAATGGTGATTTTGCCATCCGTCATACCCGCACCCGTCCAATCTCCCGTAGAGCCGGTTACGGTAATTTCACCGCCTTGCAAAGCAGAGCCGGTGAAGTTTCCGGCATCGCCCTCGATTCGCAAAGATTTTCCATGAGGCAATCGATAGCCGAGAAAATGCAGAGTTCGCTGCATTTCTCCCAGTCGGAGTACGATCTGGTCTTCGGAGGTGTGATTGCACAGGGCAGCGACGTATATTCCTGCCGGCCCGGAAATCAGATAGGGTATGTCGGATCCGCTGTCCAGTACGTAACAAAAATCCTCAATGCTGTGAGCGTCGTAGCCGATATCCTGAATTACCTCAGTGGCTGTCTTATATGCCTCAATCACTCTGTTGTGTTCGACGAACCAGACAAGGCTCTTGAGTTCCTGTTCCACTAACTTTCCATAGCCGCTCGCAAGCTCAGCAATGACTTGATCATGGGCGGCTGCCAGTTGGTCAAGGGGCAATCCCCTGACTTTGGCAAGAAAGTCTTTGAAGTCTTCAAATGGGTTGAACACTTAACCCTCCAGGTTTAGATCTTTGCGAATCTCAGCATAAATAGGGTGGTCACCAGCCAAGGGTTCCAGTGACTCTCCCTGGAAGATGCGGTATCCGGTGGCCAGAGCTGCTTTCACGTGTTCAGCCTGCTCGCTGTAGCGCTGAAAGACCTCGTTAATGGCCTGGCGGGCCAGATGAATCTGCAAAGGGTCATTGCGACGGTCTTTTTCTAACAAGGAAAGGTGCGTATCTGTCCATTGAGCCCTATGGGCCAAGGTGTAAGGACCAACGGCTCGAATTTGTTCGACTCCCACTGACGGAGCCTCAGTAAACCAGGCCAGAGCCTTAGCATAGTTTGCTAGGGAGACGGGTAATCGATTAGAGGCGCAGTTACGCAGCCGGTGGCAGAGATAGCCAGTATAGTGGCAGCCCTCTGCACACACTTCGTTTGAACGTTTTTGGCCGTGACGATCGCAAAAAGAGAGTTCGGCAAGGAGCATTCTGGCATAAGCATTGGCATCCTGGTCCAATCCTATGGCAGAAATTTCTTCTCGAACTTCTTTCCTGCCGGAGCGATCTAGGGTGTCAAGCTGAAAAGACTCTTTTAGGTGGGCAGCGAATTCTTCAGCAATAGCGGCGATATGGGACTCTTTCTCATTAGTTGTCTGTCTCTTTTTTAGGCTCTCTTGGAGTTTCCGCTCCAGATCCGGATGACGCAGGAGCTCTTCTTTCTTCTGTTTCTGGCTAATCATAAAAGCATAACTGGGACCGGGATACCTCGACTCAACCAAGACATCAAAGCGGTCCAACAGTGGTGCAATGATGGTGTTGGTTCCCTGATCTTGGTAATTGGCAGTTGCAAAGAGGCAGTACTCGGCGTTGAGAATCATCTCGTTGAGATATTCCCAATTGCCCCGGTCAACCCCGTCTAGTATCATACTTTGTTTAGTCTCGGGTAGGCGGTTAATTTCGTCGACAATTTTAACCGGAAGCTGAACAAAATAGGACCAGACAACTTCTTCTTGCCCTTTATTGAGTTTTCCGAGATCTGGTCTGCCGATTATTTTTTCTTCTGTCTGTTCTGGATGTCCTGAGACTTCACTAGCCCAAATAGTGCCTACAGGAAGTTGATATACCAGGGAGCTGACATATTCCGCCGCAGTGGTTTTGCCGAGGCCGGGTTCGCCGATGATCAGCGCTTTACCACCGGTCAGAGCGGTAAGTAAAGTGAAGAGCAGGGTGGAATTAAATTGCTCTGCCCCAATCTGAACATCTGGACGGTTGAAATAAAGGTGGGATTGGATGAAGTCGTAAAGTTGTCTTACCGTAGTTCTATATTTGCCGTTTTCCATAATACAAATCTCCTTTATGGTAACTACTATATCTTCTCCCTTGGTTGAAGTAAACTAGATAGCATGGAGCATAGGGCATAGAGTAATTTCGGATTTCGGATTTGGGATGTGGAATACCGCTTGACGCTTAGCGCTTTGCACTAAACTTGCATTGACAGC
>JAJDNT010000038.1 GCA_022340515.1 Deltaproteobacteria bacterium | reverse complement strand
GAGCTGCTGAAAAAAGAAGTTGACGGCAAAGGTGAATCTTTTCGTTCCAGCGTGGATTCCATGCGGGAGCAAGTAGAAGCGGTGGAACGACGAATGGAAAAGATTGTCGAAATGGCGGGCAAAGCCCTGGACACGGTAGTGGAAACCACGACTGACAGCATCGAGAAACTCCGTGAAGTTGTTGAGTCAGCCGTTGCCATCGCCAGGCGCACAATGGAGAATATTCTGGGTGAGGTCTCGAACTTCAAGAGAGTGACCCTTTCCACCTTCGAAACCCTGCGCACCGAACTTGCAAAACTGGAGGAAAAGTTCACCCAGTTTATTGATACGCTCAGATCCATTCTCGCTAATGCCATGGATATGCTGGATGCCATTCCTGCAAGGGATTTGCCTCAATGGATGGTCAATCCGACAGTAACTGCAATTGAAGACGTTGTGGGTAAGATCACCGATCAGATTTCCTCTGCTGCATCCCAGGCGGGTGAGCAGTTGCAGAAAATTGGAGATCAGATCGCGGAGCAGGTGGACAAGGTCAGTTCCCAGGCCTTGCAAAGAATGGAGGACTTAAAGGACCAACTGCTCAAGCAACTCGACACAATAGTGGGCACCATCGACAAAAAGGTAAATGAAATTAATGAGCAAATAGAAGATGTCATCTCAAAGGCAACCGAGCAATTCGAAAAGTTGAAGTCACAGGCTCTCGAGCAGATCGACAAGCTACGCCAACAGATCGAGGAGCAGGTGGACAAGTTTGTCGAGGCGATCAAGGAGCAGCTCCAGAAAGTTAAACACCCTGTTATCAACCAGATTGTAAAATTCCGCGAGGACTTGGGATCGGTGAGAACAGAGGTTCAGGAAAAGGTCACTGGTTTTCGTGAGGAGATGAGCGAGCAAATCGGAAGGATTAAGTCTAATATTTCCGAGGGCGTGGGCAAGGCCAGAGACAGCATGCAGACCGTCCGCAACCAGATGGAGGAGAAGGCGGAGATCTTCAGGGCGCGGTTGTCTGAAAACTTGGACAGGGCAAAAGACAATGCTGTCGATTCACTCCAGAAGATGAGAGAAGGGACGGAGAGTCTGAAGTCGCGGATCTCTGAGCAGCTGGATAAGGTTAAAGAGACAATGGACAAGTCGGACACTTTGACCCAACATGTCCAATCAGTGAAATCGCAGGGCCTGCAAACCCTCGATCAACTACATGCACAGGTTCAAACCAGGCTGGCGAGTATGGGTTAAGGGCATGGGGCATAGAGCATAGGGAAATAATTGCGAATTTCGGATTTCGAATTTGTGGAGGGATAGAGTAGGAACCAGGAGTCAGAATCCAGAATTCAGGAGAAAAACAAACAAGAGAAAATCCCTCTCAACTACTGGCTACTGACTACTGACTACTAAGCTGTTGTCTTGCGCCTTGGGCCTTACGCCTTGTGCCTTACTGATGTGGGAGCGGCTTTTAGCCGCGACAATGACGATTTTTGCTAAGGAGTTTCGATATTATGCAATGTAAAAAGTGCGGTAAGGATCTTTCTGGAGAGGAATATAGGATGGTGGCCGAGTGGCCTTTTTGTATGGAATGCTTCCACCTGCTGCTGGAAAAGCCCGCCAAGAAGGTTGAACCTCCCACAGAGAAAGTGGTCAAGCCGGAGAAGGAAGACGTTTCTGTGGAGGTGATTTTCGAGCAAGCGAGGAAGAAGTGTACACTCTGCGAAAAAGAAATAGAGGGTGACAAGTACAAGAAAGTGGGAATCTGGACATTCTGTCCCGAATGTCACCTGGACATGACTCCCCGGCCCAAACCCCCTCCCCCGCCCGAGCCAGAGGAAGAATTAGTTGACGAGGAAGAAGAGGCAGCCATGCGTGCCCGCTTTCGGATCAAGTACATGCACCGGGTCAAATGCGCGGGCTGCGGTAGGAGTATACCTGCGGGCGGGAGCAAACAGGTGGATGAAGAGCCCTATTGCCCCGACTGCTACTATGCTCTACCTGAAGAAGTTCGCCAGGCCGCAGAGGAAGCAGCCGCAGCCGCTTTGGTAGACGATAAAGCGGAGGCTGTAGAAGTCAAAGCTGAGGAAGGGATTCCAAGAGAAGTACACGAGCTCGAGATCCCTGAAGGGTGCGAGAGCTGCGGCAAGGCACTCCCTGAGGATAAATTGCAAACGGTGGAGGGTTTTGCCATTTGCCAGGCCTGTTTGTCATCGGACGCCGAACTGGCGGTGCACCTCGCCCGCGCCCGGCATCAAAAGCGCTTACA
Organism: Deltaproteobacteria bacterium; assembly: GCA_022340515.1. Lineage (GTDB taxonomy): Bacteria > Desulfobacterota > Syntrophobacteria > BM002 > BM002 > BM002. The sequence continues at coordinate 2,567 of JAJDNT010000038.1, read as the reverse complement.
GCGGTTGAAGCATGAGTTGGGGGAATAATAGTTAGAAATTTAAGAGAAGCTTAGGCCAGGTATATCAATGATCTTGGCCCCGAAAACACCTATTCCTGGGACGATTATCTAGATGTTTCAGACAGATAGCTTGGTCCGACCCCGACTATCCCCGACTATAAACTATAACGAGTATAATATAGTCTGAATATATAGAAAAGGAGGGGAAATGTACATTTTAATGCCTGACGATATTGGTTATTACAAATATAAGAAACAGGTCCACGAACTTAAAGTTGGAAAGGCGATGTACGAATGGTATGGGAAAGAAGAAAGGCTCTTGAATACAGTGCGGCAAGTCGTGGCCTATTCGTTCCTGCGCTACTTCGAGTTAATCGGCCTGGATCCATGGATGGGGGAAAACCCGCCGTTACCACCGAAAAGTTTTCCCTGTTATGTGAATTTGTTGGGAATACTCCCTGGTAGTAATAAGAATGTGGGAATGGTAAAGAAAACGAAAACGCTCGAGGTCATCAAAAATCTCCTCGCAAAGGAGAAGTTCCTGCTGGTGTGGGGAAAGTACTGCCCTGGAGCGCCGGGAAAACATACAGCGAGGGATTTGGGCAAGGTCTTAATAAAATATCCCGAATGGAGCGTAAGCGACTGCTCCGAGCTTGTCAGATTTTGGGGCGGCCTTGTGGAGGAAATAGGCAAGGCTCTCGGTAAGAACATGCTAGGAACGGAATTGAACGACGGGCAGGCGGCGCAAATCGCGCTGCGTCTCGATGACGTCCGAAAACGTTCAAGAGGGGATTCAGCGGATTTTATAAAACGGGAAAAAGATGGCTGGTGGAAGCCGCCTTACGATCGAAAAAAGCCGCAAAATGAGACACCAGCAGAGGCTGAAAGACGAGAGACGAAAGAACTCATGATGAGATATCGACTGCAAATGCAGCGAGAAGCTCACAAAAAAGTGCCAGATGGCGGGGTAAGAGACCGGCAGTACAGCAAAGATCGGCAAACCCCCAGGTATCTGCGGGACTATGTATTTCCTGGAGACCCGCCTGCAGGAAAAGATGATAGCGATAAGTGGGTGCGTGGATGCTCCTTGCTAAAGCCTGTCAATCCTAGTCTGGTCAAGCATCTGGACGATGTATTCGGCCTGTGGGAGGGGGCGGACATCTCCGGTACCACCACGGACTTCGTCGGTTGCTTCGAGGCGGCCTGGATGATGGTCTTCGAAGGCGTCCTGGCGGCCAACAACGAGCCCTCTAAACTGAACGCCGCTCTGGAGGTTATGACCTGGTGCTTCCCTTATTTTGCATTGCTCGCGCCTGCGGCGATGATATACGGATTCCACCACACGACATACGAGATCGGCGTTGCCTTGAGCCTCGCCTATGGTGTTGATTACGGCGATAGTGCAGAGCCGGTGTTCGACTATCACATCGGTTTTTACGATACACTTGTTCCCAACATCACCCATGTAACATCCGGGAGCAGTGGAACCGCCAGTAAAGTGATGGCAAAAGGCAGGGCGGAAGAGGCACGCCTAAAAAATACGCTCACCCGTGCAATAAAAAGCGTAGAGAAAAAAAAGGATGATAACCCTTGTTTAGTCTCTCTCATAGACGACAAGGGGGCGCTCTATGGCGGATACCTCCTGAGTGATGATGAACGGAAAAAACATAAAGCCTGGTTCCAATCAGTGTATGTCCACCGAATGTCCTTGGACTCGGGGGCACACGGATATTCTCAATACCTGCTGAATAAAATCAATCCTGACTACAAAAAAGAACTCGCAGGTGAGTATTTTAAAAAATACTAGGTGTTTTCAGGGGTTAGATTGGCATTTTTGATCTCAAAAGCATCCTCGTAGGTACTCTCTCAGTATGCTTGCCAGCCCCTTCCATTCGTTAGACTGGCATTTTCAATCGCAGGATAGGTGATCTATGACTATTTTAGGTCCCCAAAATAATCTCTTTCTATAATGATGCCAGTATATTGGTTTGGTCCGACCCTAATTTCTCCAGCTGCTAGCATTCCTTAGAATGTCTTTTTCAATATTAAAACAGACATACCAAGGTTATTTTTGGCCCCCGAAATTCTTTATTTCTATCATTTACATTAGCTTGGCCCAAACCTAACTTTGCTCATCGTCACACACTGGACACTTTTCGGGCTGATCGGGATGTATCGGGCACCTCCCTCTTGGCGGTTGTGCCCGAGGAAGCCCTCCGCGGCGTACGATTTGGCGCCGGGCACCGCCTCTTTGCAGCCTGCTTGCGTAAGTGTATTCTATATGCTTGCGCTCATTCATAGGTGTATTCCATGATTCCTGCCAACCTTTCGGTTCTTGTGTCGTTCGTCCAAGGAAGGCGTTATTCCATGGCTGTGGTGTAAAGTCTCTTGGGGTCCAGTCTGGAGGTATTAAGATCAACATAGAGTCAGCGGCAGGCGGTGTAAATACTTTGTGTTTCCATCGCCTGATTTTTCTTTTTCTGCTGGGGGGGCTGCTCTCATCGAAGAAATCGTCGTATTCGTATTTGCCATTCTTTTGGTCTGCGAATCTTGAACCCGGGCCCATC